>NZ_CP030828.1:260000-560000 GCF_003597675.1 Neorhizobium sp. NCHU2750
AAACCGACACAGGTGGTCAGGTAGAGTATACCAAGGCGCTTGAGAGAACTATGCTGAAGGAACTCGGCAAATTGCACGCGTAACTTCGGAAGAAGCGTGACCCCTTTTTACGCAAGTGGATTGGGGTGGCACAGACCAGGGGGTAGCGACTGTTTATCAAAAACACAGGGCTCTGCGAAGTCGAAAGACGACGTATAGGGTCTGACGCCTGCCCGGTGCTGGAAGGTTAAGAGGAGGGGTGCAAGCTCTGAATCGAAGCCCCAGTAAACGGCGGCCGTAACTATAACGGTCCTAAGGTAGCGAAATTCCTTGTCGGGTAAGTTCCGACCTGCACGAATGGCGTAACGACTTCCCCGCTGTCTCCAGCATAGACTCAGTGAAATTGAATTCCCCGTGAAGATGCGGGGTTCCTGCGGTTAGACGGAAAGACCCCGTGCACCTTTACTATAGCTTTACACTGGCATTCGTGTCGGCATGTGTAGGATAGGTGGTAGGCTTTGAAGCGGGGACGCCAGTCTTCGTGGAGCCATCCTTGAAATACCACCCTTATCGTCATGGATGTCTAACCGCGGTCCGTCATCCGGATCCGGGACAGTGTATGGTGGGTAGTTTGACTGGGGCGGTCGCCTCCGAAAGAGTAACGGAGGCGCGCGATGGTGGGCTCAGACCGGTCGGAAATCGGTCGTCGAGTGCAATGGCATAAGCCCGCCTGACTGCGAGACTGACAAGTCGAGCAGAGACGAAAGTCGGTCATAGTGATCCGGTGGTCCCGCGTGGAAGGGCCATCGCTCAACGGATAAAAGGTACGCCGGGGATAACAGGCTGATGACCCCCAAGAGTCCATATCGACGGGGTTGTTTGGCACCTCGATGTCGGCTCATCGCATCCTGGGGCTGGAGCAGGTCCCAAGGGTTTGGCTGTTCGCCAATTAAAGCGGTACGTGAGCTGGGTTCAGAACGTCGTGAGACAGTTCGGTCCCTATCTGCCGTGGGTGTAGGAATATTGACAGGATCTGTCCCTAGTACGAGAGGACCGGGATGGACATATCTCTGGTGGACCTGTTGTCGTGCCAACGGCATAGCAGGGTAGCTATATATGGAAGGGATAACCGCTGAAGGCATCTAAGCGGGAAACCCACCTGAAAACGAGTATTCCCTATCAGGGCCGTGGAAGACGACCACGTTGATAGGAGGCGTGTGGACGTGCAGCAATGCATGAAGCTTAGCCTTACTAATAGCCCGATTGGCTTAATCGCTCTCATTGATCAATGCTCATCATCGCCGCTTCCGCGGCGACGATAAGCCTTAAACCTTGTCCTGACGGCGTACGCATCCTTCGGATGCTGCCTGCGGACGGCCCGCCGAACGATCGGCGACGGCCTGAAGGCCTGTATGGGTGCCAAAAGCATCGATGCAGACTGCAAAGGTTCATCTGACGTGTTCAATCAATCACTCTTCGAGTGAACCAGCTTCTCTTCACATTGCCCTTAAATGACCTGGTGGTTATGGCGGGGCGGCCGCACCCGTTCCCATTCCGAACACGGCCGTGAAACGCCCCAGCGCCAATGGTACTCCGTCTTAAGACGCGGGAGAGTAGGTCGCTGCCAGGTCTTTTAAAGGCAATGAATGCAACACGCATGAAAACAATCTTCTCAACACATCTCGGCCCAAGCCGAAACTCCGATTGGGCCGCCTAAAGCGGCCCTTTATTGTTTGCAGAACGAAATAAATGAAGGTTGGCCCACAGGCTTCGGCCGGTGCCCACCTTACAGGAGACAACGAGCTCACCTCGTTGCTCCGGCAGAAAGCATCACAGCATAGCTGTGACGCTACCGCGCAAGCAAACGCTTGCGCTTGGCGCGGGGTGGAGCAGCCCGGTAGCTCGTCAGGCTCATAACCTGAAGGCCGCAGGTTCAAATCCTGCCCCCGCAACCAATAATCCGTCCACAAAGAAAAGTCATCAAAGGTCCCAGCACCTCTTCCGAGAGGGCGAGGCTACTCGTCCCGAGCACCATAACCTCATGCACGCAGATCCAAAGCAGGCCAACGCAAAAACAGGGCCGAAAAAACTCAAAACCAAAATACACACGATCCCTGCATCAAATCTCCTCAATAAAAAACATGATGCTGCTGCTTAAGCGGCTGATGACCGGAATGCCTTACGCATTTCTCGGCAGGCTGGTCGTCGGTTCATGTCGCCTCAAAAGCCTCAGGCGCGATTTTCTCTCGCAGAGTCTCTATCTCTTCCTATCCGGATGCCTGCATCCACCATTTTTTCTCTTTCCCAGTGGTTCAGGCGAATACGCGATCCGTGCCGTTGTGTCCCTAATAGAATGGCACTAGTAGAATGGACAGATCTCTCGTCCGGGGGCGATCCAAACAAGAAAAGTGCTTTACGGTACGTCCATGTTGCCTGATCCCCTGCCTCTATACGAACAGATCAAGACGCATGTTTTGGATCGCATCGCCGATGGCACGTTTCGGCCGGGTTCCAAATTGCCGAGCGATAATCAACTCGCGAGCGAGCTTGGTACCTCCAGGCTGACCGCAAACCGCGCCCTGCGTGAATTGACGGCCAGCGGCGTGCTGAAGCGCGTAAATGGCGTCGGCACATTTGTTGCTCAGCCACGAGCTTCCTCCACGTTCGTTCTCGTACACAATATTGCAGATGACATTCGCCGGCGCGGCGACAGCCTTTCCATTCGGACCCACAAGGTTGAACTCGCGAAGGTTACCGGCGAATTGGCTCCCCATTTGGGTTTGAGTGCCGGCGCCCCGATTTTCCATTCGTTGATTGTCTACTGCGCGAATGAGAGCCCGGTGCAATTGGAGGACCGGTTCGTATCGCCGGAGTTTGCTCCGGACTTCCTCGCTCAGGACTTTGGACTCAAATCGACTACAGACTATTTGCAATCGATCGCGCTGCCGACGAGAATCGAGCACGAGATTCAAGCGGCACTTCCGAATGCGTCGGAAGCACGTCTGCTTGAGGTCAAGTCAAGCGATCCGTGCCTGGTGGTGTCGCGACGCACATGGGTCGGGGCTGCCGTAACAACGTTTACGCGGTTTATCCATCCCGGCACGCGGCATACATTCATAACGCAAGAGAACCTGGATGAGCGCCGCTAGATCGACCTCCATCCGAACGATGCGCAGAGGGCGACTTAACCTCCTGGGACCTATTCATCGGCGGGCAAATCGGTGCCGGTTTTAGGGCCGTTGCTCTCGGTCACATTATCGGAGCGGTACCCCATCGTCGGGTCGCGCACTCTTTTTGTGCAATTTTTCGCCTGGATCAAAAAATAGCGATTTTAGTTGCGGAGGGAAATTTGCTGATGTACCTATATATACAGGTTGATATAGGTGGGTCGTCTTTTGATTTCGTTCGAACAGGTAACCAAGCATTATTCAGGCGATGTGCCCGCCGTCAGTGAGCTCACGCTCGTCGCGCCGACGGGTAAATTGACGGTGTTTGTCGGTCCCTCCGGATGTGGAAAAACAACGTCGCTGAGGATGATCAACCGGCTCGTCCGGCCGACGTCGGGAACGATAAGGCTCGGCGATGAGCCGACCGATCGGATGGACGAGGCGCTTCTTCGGCGCAGGATAGGTTATGTCATCCAGCATGCCGGGCTTTTCCCTCACCGTACTATTGTCGATAATGTTGCGACGACAGCGCGACTGAATGGCGTTCCGAAGGCTCGGGCGCGGGCGATCGCACTTGATTTGCTGGAGCGTGTCGGCTTGTCCGGTGACTTTGCAAGCCGTTATCCGTGGCAGCTTTCTGGCGGTCAGCAGCAACGGGTCGGCGTGGCCCGTGCGCTGGCATCGGATCCAAAGTTCATGCTGATGGACGAGCCCTTCAGTGCCGTCGATCCAATCGTTCGCAGTCAGCTGCAGGATGAATTCCTTCGGCTTCAGAAGGAGATGGGAAAGACCATCATTATGGTCACCCATGACATTGATGAAGCCTTGAAGCTTGGTGACCAGGTGGCCGTGCTGCAGGTCGGTGGTCAGCTTGCCCAGATTGCAAGCCCGCAGGAGCTGCTGACAAGGCCCGCCAATCCTTTCGTCGCGGATTTCATCGGCCGCGATCGTGGATATCGCTTCCTCGGTTTCATCGGGGCGAATGGCCGTCTGCCGATGAAGCGCGAGAAGACAATTCATCTCGGTGCGACACCGGACGAGGCACGCTCGGTGGCACAGGATGAATGGCTGCTCGTGCTTGGCGACAGAGAGGAGCCGATCGGCTGGGTGCGGCCGGCCGAATTGCGGCAACCTGTCAGGATGGGTGATCTCAATCTAAGTAGCACGTTTGCAACGCAGGATGGCTCGCTGAGGCATCTGCTCGATGCCGCGCTCAGCTCTCCCAGCCGCCGTGGCGTCGTTGTTGATAGAGACGGACGTTTCGCTGGAACGATCACGGTCGGCGATCTTCTTGCATTCCTGGGAGATGCACCCTCGCTGTCTGCCGATTCAACGAGGCGCGACGATGCGATTTGATTGGCTGCTTCGAGAATCCGGCGCAATCGCGGGCCTTTTCTGGTGGCATGTCGGCCTGTCCGTGGTGCCTGTGGTCATCGCGCTTCTGCTTGCCATTCCGCTTGGCTGGCTTGCTCACAGGAGCGGGCGTCTGCGCTCGGCAATCCTCGGCGCAGCGGGGCTTCTTTATACGATCCCATCGCTGGCGCTGTTCGTGCTGCTTCCATGGGTGCTGCACACACGCATACTTGATCCGGTCAATGTCGTTGTGGCGTTGTCGGTCTATTCGCTGGCGCTCCTGGTCAGAACCGTTAGCGATGGGCTTGCGGCCGTTTCGCCCGACACGCTGCAAGCGGCAACAGCCATGGGATACCGGCCTGTTCAGCGCTTTCTCTGGGTCGAATTGCCGATCGCAGTTCCGGTCATTGCTTCGGGATTGCGCGTGGCACTGGTTTCAAACGTCAGCGTCGTCTCCGTCGCGGCGCTTGTTGGAACGCCGCAACTCGGGCTGCTTTTCACCCAGGGCCTTCAGCTTCGATTTGTAACGCCGTTGATTGCCGGCATCGTACTCTGCCTGCTGCTGGCAATTGTCCTCGACGGCATTGTTATTCTGCTCGAGCGTTTACTGACGCCCTGGCAGCCGAGAAGGAGCTAGGCCGATGATCAACTGGCTCCAAAATTCGGCGCAATGGGAAGGATCTGACGGCATTTTCATGCTGCTTCCGCAGCATGTGGAATACAGCGTAATCGCCATCCTGATTGCCGCAGTCATCGGTCTGCCGGTAGGGCTTTTCGTCGGGCATACAAAGCGGGGAACGTTCGCCATCGCGGGTCTTGCCAACGCCTCCCGCGCACTCCCAAGCCTTGGCTTGATCGTGCTGCTTGTCATCGTGATTGGGCCTTATTTCAAGACCGACATGGCATTCCTGCTACCGAGCATCATCGTTCTCGTGCTGATTGCCGTGCCACCGATCATGATGGGTGCCTATTCCGGAGTGGTCTCGGTCGATCCGGCCGTTGTCGATGCCGCGCGGGGCATGGGCTATCGGCCACTCTCCCTTCTTTTCTCGGTCGAGATGCCCTGTGCGCTGCCACTCATTCTTTCGGGCCTTCGCAGCGCCACCTTGCAGGTCATATCGACCGCCACCATTGCCGCCTATGTCTCGCTCGGCGGCCTCGGCCGGATGATCATCGATGGGCGCGCGCAGAACGATTACATGCAGATGGCTGCAGGCGCGATACTCGTGGGGCTTCTCGCCCTGGTGGTCGATCTCCTGCTCGGCCTTGCCTCCAAGATCGCAGTCTCACCCGGCCTGACACGCCGGGCTGCGAAGGGTGCATCCAACTGATGTGCATCCTGCAATGCAAGCAACAATAAGTCACGGAACAGCTAGGAAAACTCATGTCTCTGAAGCGTACGTCCCTCTCATTCGCTACAGTCGCGCTCTCTGCGCTCGTATCATTGACCGCCATCGCAAGGGCCGACGATCCGTTGTCGGGCGGCTCTACCAGATCCGATAGCAACACTGTTGTCGTCGGCTCTGCGGACTTCCCCGAAAGCCAACTCCTTGCGACGATCTACGCCAAGGCGCTGTCGGCCAAGGGCATGAAGGTGGACACCAAACTCAACATCGGCAGCCGCGAGGTCTACATGCCTGCGTTGCTGGACGGCTCCATCGACCTGATTCCGGAATATGCCGGGGCGACACTCAGCTATCTGGATAAAAACGCGACGGCACACGCTCCGAAGGACGTTGTCGATGCTCTCGGCAGGGCCTTGCCGAAGGGCGTGTCGATGCTCCAGGCCTCTGATGCGCAGGACTCGGACGTTATGGCCGTAACCGAAGAGACTGCCAAAAAATACAAGCTGACCTCCATCGATGATTTGAAGCCTGTTGCTGGTGAACTCGTGCTCGGTGGCCCGCCGGAATGGAAGACCCGCAAGGAAGGCGTCGTGGGTCTGAAGGACGTTTACGGACTGACATTCAAAGAGTTCAAGACGCTCGATGTTGCTGGGCCGATCACCTTGTCGGCGCTGGTGAACGGCCAAGTTCAGGCTGCCGATATGACCTCAACCGATCCTGCCATGGTGGCAAGCAAGCTTGTTGCCCTGAAAGACACGCGCAACCTGTTTCCCGCCCAGAACATCCTGCCGATCATCGCGACAGCGAAGACCAACGACAAGATCGCCTCTGTGCTGAATGCCGTCTCGAAGGCACTGACGACAGAAGACCTCGTGGAAATGAATGGTCGTCTCGCAAATCAGGACAGCTTTGATCAGGTTGCCGGAGACTGGCTCGCAAAGCACGGATTGAACTGAGCAAAGTCGCGGCAGCCGTCCGAGATAGCGGTTGCCGCATGCCGACCGAAGCACGAAAGTTCTTGGCATCCGTTGACACTTAAGGAGAAGTCATGACCGAACACCTTAGTCTGACGATGGCGCGGGGTAGCGTCGAGTTGGGAACCGGTCCGACGACCATTGCCGATATCGCCGATATCGCAGCAGGGGCGAAGGTCGTGCTCTGCCAAGAGGCGCTCGACGGGATGCGATCGGTGCAGCAGCGTCTGCTGGATGCAATAGAGAGACGGCAGCCGATCTATGGCCTGACGACGGGCGTCGGTGATCTATACACTGTCTCGCTTGGTCCAGATGATATTTCGCGCGCTCAATTGAATATGCTGCGCAGCCACGCAAGCGGAATGGGCAAGCCACTGGAGGCTGGTTCCATACGCGCCATCATGGCCACGATGATCAAGGCTCTCATGCAGGGCTACAGCGGGGTGAGCCCCGAACTCGTCCTGACCATGGCGCAGATGCTCAACCGTGGAGTTATCCCGTGGTCGCCCGCAAAAGGTTCGGTCGGTTATCTGATTGCCACGGCCCATATTGGGCTGGTGGTGTTCGGTGAAGGCCGCGCATGGTTCGGCGAGGAACTTCTGGATGGTCGGGTTGCCATGGAGCGTGCAGGCATTCCGGTCCTGACCGCAGGCCCGCGTGAAGGCCACGCGCTGATCAGTGGCACCTATGAAATTACCGGGATCGGGGCTCTGGCGGTCCATCAGGCGGAGCAGTTGGTCCGCATTGCCGACGTCGCCGGTGCCATGTCCCTTGAGGCGCTAAAGGGCAACAGCAAGGGCTATGACGAACGGCTTCACAGGATAAGGCCGCATATAGGGCAGGTCGCAACTGCTGCACGTCTGCGCGCGCTTCTGGAAGACAGTGAAGTGCTTGCCGCGAACCGCGATCATCGCCTGCAGGATGCGCTCAGCCTGCGTTGCATTCCCCAGGTTCATGGCGCCGTGCGCGATGCACTCGACTACTGCACCAATGTCCTCACCATCGAAATCAATTCAGTGACCGACAACCCGGTATTCGTGGTTGAGGATGACGAACTCATCCCATTGCCGGGTGGCAATGGTCATGGTGCCCCGACCGCATTGGCGCTGGATGTGCTGGCAATCGCGATCGCCCATGTCAGCACGATGTCCCAGGCGAGATCCGATCGGTTGACGAACGGTCACATCAGTGGTCTGCCGGCCTTTCTCGTCAATGAGGGCGGGGCAAATTCCGGCTTTATGATACCGCCCTATGCTGCGGCTGCTATTGCCGGCGACAACAGATCGCTGGCGGCCCCGGCATCGGTTCACACGGTTTCGACATGCGCAGGGCAGGAGGACCATGTCAGCATGGGCGTCTCTGCCGCCATGCAAGCTCTTGCTGCCGCAGACAACCTTGCCGACATAATCAGCATCGAATTGATCTGTGCGGCCCAGGCGTTGGACTTCCAGCTTCCGCTACGTCCGGGCAAGGGAACGGCCGCCGCCTACGACCTGATCCGTGGCGTCGTTGCCAATCGCGACAGCGACCGCCCCATGTATCCCGAACTCCAGGCTATTCGCGACCTGATCGACAACGGCTCGCTTGGCGCATCCGTCGAGCAGGCGATCGCCTGACGATAAATCCTCTGATTTCCGGAGCTATGAATGACAAGAGACACCGCTGCGGTGAGACCGCTTGACGGCGTGAAGGTGCTGGACCTCGCCCGCGTTCTTGCCGGCCCACTTTGCTCGGCCATGTTGGCCGATCTCGGCGCCACCGTTACGAAAATCGAAATCCCCGATCGTGGAGACGATTCGCGCGCCTTCACACCGCATATCAACGGTGAGAGCAGCTATTTCATGCTGGTCAACCGAGGCAAGAAAAGCGTGACGATCGACCTCAAAGCGGAAGAGGGACGTGCCTTGCTGCTCGATCTGATCCGCCAAAGCGATGTGCTCGTCGAGAATTTCCGCCCCGGCGTCACCCAGCGCCTTGGTATCGATTTCGAAACCGTTCGCAGCCTCAATCCCCGCCTCGTCTACGTGAGCATTTCGGGATTTGGCCAGGATAGTCCGATTGCCCAGCGCGCCGCTTACGACCATGTGGTTCAGGCTATGGGTGGTATCATGACCGTCACCGGCTGGCCGGATGGGTCGCCTACCCGCGTCGGCGACGCAATCGGCGATGTTGTGTCGGGCATATACGGCTCCTGGGGCGCGCTTGCCGCTCTTCTGCAGCGGGAACGTACGGGCCAGGGCCAGCACATCGACGTGTCGATGCTCGACTCGATCATATCATTGCAGATGGTCTCGCTTTCGCAGATCCTCGGTGGCAAGGAACCGCCAGGGCGTCTTGGCAATGCCCATCCGATCAGCGCGCCGATGGATTCCTACCGTACAGCGGATGGTTTCGTCGTGATTGCAGTCGCCAATGATGCATTGTTCGCACGCCTGGCAAAGGCACTTGGTCAACCGGAATTGGTAACGGACATCCGCTTCCGAACGGATCCGCTGCGCATGGAGCACCAGAGTGAGCTTCGCCTGATCATCGAGGAATGGGCAAGTGCCCATAGCGTCGATGAGGTTGTCGACCTTCTGGAGGCTGCAGGCGTTCCCGCTGCGCCGATCTACAACATCGCACAGGCCATAGCCTCGCCCCATGCCAAGCATCGAGGGCTCATTCATACGACGCAACACCCCGTTGCGGGAGAGTTTCAGGTCATGCCGCAGCCCGTTCGTTTCAGCGACGTTCCCGCGGAAGGCAACTATGTGGCGCCGTCTCTGGGCGCCGATACGCAAGCCGTTCTTGAGACTGAACTTGGCCTTTCGGCAGAAAAGATCAGTGACCTGCGTTCAAGGGGAGTTATCTGAATGACGTCGGAAGAGCATAAGAACACGCCGGTGTCGCCAAAGGTTGCGGTGGTTGGCGCGGGCACGATGGGGTCCGGCATTGCCGCAGTTTTTGCTGCCCATGGCTATCGGGTTTCACTTTTCTCACGCAGTCTTTCTACTCTCGACAGAGCGCGAGCGAATATTGCTGCCGTGGCAGAAGGTGCCGCGGTCGAATATACGACCTCTCTGGAGCAATGCCTGGCGGATGCCGATGTCGTGAGCGAGAATGTTGCGGAGGACCTTGCCCTCAAACAAGGCATTTTTAGCCAGTTTGAGGCGTTGACCGCCGGCGATTGTCTGCTGACGACAAACACGTCCAGCGTTCCGATCAGCTCGATCGCGGCCGACTTGGCAAGGCCGGAACGAGTGGTCGGTATTCACTGGTTCAACCCGGCAACAGTCATGCCCCTGGTGGAGATTGTCCGTGGCGCCAGGACGTCTGACGATGCCGTCAGCAGGGCTCGCACCCTCTGCAAGTCCATCGGCAAGCAGGTCATCGAAGTCAAGAAGGACATTGAGGGCTTCGTCATCAATCGTCTGCAATACGCGATCTTGCGGGAAGCGCTGCATCTGGTGGAGATCGGCGCGGCCTCGATCGAGGATGTCGACAAGGCTGTAGAAACGACCCTGGCACCGCGCTGGGCATCAGCGGGTCCCCTGAAGTTGATGGATCTTGCGGGGCTCGATGTCGTCGAGAAGGTTTCAAGGATCCTTATGCCCGCGCTCGACCGGAGCACGGCCATCCCTCCGCTGGTTGCCAAACTTTGCGGCGAGGGCGCTCTTGGAACCAAGGCCGAGCGTGGCTTTTACACGTGGACTGCCGCGGAGATCGCAACTGCCATCGATCACCGGGACAGCACGGTTCGTTCGCTGACGGAAAAGGGATAGCCATGACCGAGCAACTCATTCTGACTGAAGAGCGAGGCGCGGTCGGTCACGTCATTCTCAACCGACCGGCCAAGCGCAATGCGCTCAGCATGGAGATGTTGACGGATCTCGTCACCGCGCTTCGCCAATATGAGGAGCAGCCATCCATCCGTGCCATCGTCATCAGCGGCACTGAACGTGGTTTCGCTGCGGGCGCCGATATCGGCACGCTTGGGTCCGCCGGGCCGATCGATCTCTATACCAGTGGCTTCAGCGAGAAGTGGGATCATGTCGCGGCAATCTCCAAGCCCATCGTCGCGGCCATATCGAGCTATGCGCTTGGTGGTGGGCTGGAGCTTGCCTTGACCTGCGACATCATCGTCGCCGACATGACGGCGGTGCTGGGGTTGCCCGAAACAGCCATCGGGATCATCCCGGGAGCCGGTGCGACGCAACGGCTGGTGCGTGCTGTGGGTAAATCCATGGCGATGGAAATGGTGCTTGCAGGTCGGCGGCTTGATGTCGAGGAGGCATTGCGTTGCGGTTTGGTGAGCAGTGTGGCCGCCGAGGGAGAGGATGTCGCAGACAAGGCGCATTCCATAGCAGAGCAAATCGCTCAAGGCGGGCCTTTGGCCGTGACCATGGCGAAGGCGGCCATACTCGAGAGTTTCGAGACATCACTTTCCGCAGGTATTCGATACGAACGGACGATGTCCGCGTTGATCTCCGCGAGCGCGGATCGCAAGGAGGGGCTTGAGGCATTCTCGCAAAAGCGACCCCCTCTTTTCACCGGCCGATGATCGGTCTTTTGCCAAGATGCTGAGCAATGCCCTCCGGTCTCGCCATTGAAAGGTGACGTGGAGAACTTGTGCTCAGCTCACTAGAAGCCTTCCGTCAACCCGCCGGGCCGGTCATCGGCTCGAAGGTCGCGTCGAAGAGAGAGGCAAGCAGCCATTGCTAACAAGAGTCCACCGCAACCCAGCGTCAAAAAGAGAGCTTGAGGTGCCACATGGGTCATCAGACCGGAGGCGAGACCTGGCGTGCTGATATTGGTGAGCGAATAGACAAGTAACAGATAGCCGGAAACGGTAGCCATCAGCTCGCGGTTCACCCGTGAACCCGCATAGGCTACGGCAATCGGGTATATTGTCAGGGCAGTGGCGCCATAGACGAAAAAGACGGGAAAGAGCAATATCGGGTTTTCTGCACTGAGCCACGGGATCAATGCGCAGAATATTACCACTCCGCTTCCCTGGAACATGAGTATCACACGGCGATCCAAAGAACCGGATAGCCAGCCGATCGGGACCTGAGCCAATACCCCCCCAAGGCTGAAAGTCGTCATCAAAGCGACGGTTGTTGCGGCAGGCAGTCCGACACCAGACCCGTATAGTGGCATCAGCGAATAGAAATTCATGTTCGTGGTGCCGGCCTGAAGAACGCCTATGACTGTCAGCGGAACAAGCAGGACGAGTTGTAGCGGGGTAATCTTTCGGCGCTCCCGGAGCTCGGAGGCAGGCGCTTCTTGTGAACTGGCGGTTCGCGGCCAACGCCCGACGGTGACGTATCCGTAGCCCAGACCAACGATGACAATTGCAAAAGCCAGCGCGAAACCGATGCGTTGATGATCAGCATTGAGCCCCGAGACTATCTGTCCCAGCAGAGCGCCGAGAGAGGTCGCAATCATGTAGAGCGCGAAATAAGCGCCCCGGTTTTCGGGGGATGCATATCCGTTTATCCAGCTCTCGCAATTGATAAACAAGACTGCCATCGCCAATCCGTTGATGATGCGAAGGCTGAACAGCAATGCCGGATCGTCCAGAAAACTGAAGCCCAAGGTCGCGCAGGCCATGGCTGCGATGGCGAGCCAACACGTGATCGCGTTGCCGAGACGGCGAACGATGGTACTTGCCGACACGCAGCCCAGGAGAAAACCCATGGGGAAGCCGGTGAGAACAATCTGGATCGACAGGGGAGAAAATGTGCCACTGCTCAGATGTAGGGACACCTGTGTCGTCAGGAGCGAATTGCCGCCGCATACGATGCTGATGCTGGTCATGAGCTTGAATACGCTCGCATGTAGCCCGCTTGTCGCGGACGGAAATAATTTCGTGATCAATTTCAATGTTTTTGTTTCCTTCAGGACCGGCAGGTAATGACCTGATCCCATGCGACAAAAACGAAATATCCGATATTATAGGCTTGTCAAATCGATTTTATGAATTCAAATATTGACGCGACGGGAGTTGCCGAAATGCATTCGGCGGTTCCGCAAGCGTGACTTTGGAATACTCCAGCTTTGCCCAGAATAGGGCTTTCACTGTCTAAGAGACGATGCTCGCGAGCCTTGTTGCCGGCAAGTGCCGACACGATCAAGAAAGTGACGAACTCCCGCGGTCGAGGACGTTCTACCGCGCCCAGCGCAGATGGCGGTGGCTATCTGAAGGCTGCTCAAGAGATCGATGGCACGAGCACTCTGCTCGGATTTAGTTGGCTCTGATGACCTCAGGCGTCGAGCGCGCCTGGTTGTCAGCAGAGCGTGGAATTTAGGAAATTGAGATGTCTGACTGTATTGTTCTAGGCGCCGGGATGATCGGGGTTTCGGTTGCTATTCATCTGGCTGAGCGAGGGCGATCGGTTGTCTTGATGGATCGGCGGGGAGTGGGGGAAGAGACTTCCTTCGGGAATGCCGGCCTGCTTCAGCGGGAAGGGGTTTCACCTCACGGATTTCCGCAGGATCTGCCGACGATATTGCGCCATGCCCTTAATCGCAGCATAGATTCTCATTATCACCTTGGCGCGTTGCCGGCGATTGGGCCTTTTCTCGCCCGCTATTGGTGGAACTCGCGACCTGCTCGATATCGCCATATTCAGCGGGCTTACGGATCGCTGATCGAGAGATCTGTGGATGAGCATGCGGAACTGATCAGAAAGTCAGGCGCATCGGCATTGATCCGAAAAGATGGTTGGATTTCCGGTTACCGTTCTGCCCATGCCTTCGATATCGCGGCGGCCTCTGCCGATAGGATGAAGTCGGAGTTCGGGGTCGAACACGCCAAGCTCTCGCGTGGAGAATTCTCAAAGGCCGAGCCGAGCTTCCTGCAGCCTATGGCTGGCGCTATTCGCTGGACGCCGACCTGGTCGACAACCAGTCCCAATGCTCTGATCCGGTCTTACGCTGATTATTTCAAGTCTATCGGGGGGCAGATCTGCATAGGCGATGCCTCAACTCTGGCAGAGACCAAGACCGGATGGCGTGCCAATTGTGCTGATGGCGTTATCGACGCCAAAGATGTGATCATTGCTCTCGGCCCATGGGGGCGGAAATTGGCCTCGTCACTCGGTTACCGACTACCACTGGCGGTCAAGCGTGGCTATCACATGCATTATCAGGCCCAGTCGGAGCGACCGCTGAACAATTGGTTCTTCGATGCCGAGATTGGCTATATGGTGGCGCCGATGGATCGTGGAATACGACTGACGACGGGTGCCGAGTTTGCACGCCACGATGCTCCGCCGACGCCGGTCCAGCTTGATCGCGCCGAGCCATTCGCACGCCAGGTGATCCCTATGGGAGAGCGCATTGATGTCAAGCCCTGGATGGGCGCACGACCCGTGACACCGGATATGCTTCCTATTGTCGGGCCTGCGCCGCGACACAAGGGGCTCTGGTTTGCGTTAGGGCATTCACATCACGGCCTGACACTC
Organism: Neorhizobium sp. NCHU2750; assembly: GCF_003597675.1. Classification (NCBI taxonomy): domain Bacteria; kingdom Pseudomonadati; phylum Pseudomonadota; class Alphaproteobacteria; order Hyphomicrobiales; family Rhizobiaceae; genus Neorhizobium; species Neorhizobium sp. NCHU2750. The sequence continues at coordinate 274,268 of NZ_CP030828.1, forward strand.
GGTCCGGTTTCGGGACGTTTGCTTGCGGAGCAGATCACCGGCCAGCCGACCGCTATCGACCCGTCGCCCTATCTCCCGACGAGATTCAAGATCTAGGATATCCTGCACGTTCGCGGGCCTGTTCCCAGACTGTAGCGCCCGCGGACGGCATAGCGCTCTCGAATATCGCTTGATGAAGCAGCAATGCGTATTGTTTCAGCTGCCGATACGCATAACGGCATTGATGCTTTTCAGGGCGCTGTAAATGGAAAGAGCTGTGATCCGGCCTGTTGCAGGATTGGCCGGATCAGGCACATTCTCGATCGTCATATCGAGGCGTGTGCTATCCGCTTCGATCGCAACGCGATGAGTATTCCTCTCAAGCTCCGGATCCGCCCAGATCTCGACCATCGTCCGTTCAGGCCCAATGCCTGCGAGAGCTAGTGCCGCCGCGACGTTGACATTGGCGGGAAAAGCAAGCGCTGCTTCCCGAGCGCTTCCCTCGAATATCTTCAACGCTTTCGGCAGGTTCGAGAGATCGAGGCGATTTTCAATGACGAATTTTGCTTTTTCCAGAGAGGAAGGCGGCTTTCTGGTAACCAGCCGGGCCGAGAAGATTTCGCCTTCCGCTGCTGCGCGAACGGCGTCCAAGCCCAGAAGAGCACCCGTGGCCAGAATTATCCGGCCTCCTGCTGCCCTGGCGATTTCCTTGACCTCCATATTCGAGAGAAGTGCCGCTCCGCTGACGGTGACAAGCTGGCGCCCCGCGCCCAAGGAGGCTTCCGCAATAGCCCTGAACGCAGTCGCCGGCGCACAATCGACAATGATATCGCAGCAGGCGACAAGATCATCCAGCCCCATGACCGGTATGGTCCTGTTGGCCACTTGAATGGCCTCTACATTTTTAAGCGATTTCCCGCCGTTGACACCGGTCAGGACGAAGCCTGCAGCCTCTTGAACGAGCAACCGCGCCACTCCGTTTCCGATCGCACCCATCCCGACTATTCCGACACGCGGGTGGACCTTGGCTGTCGGTTGTTGTTGCTCCGCCATGAGCACGTTCCCTCTGGTTCAGTTATTCTTGCAGATAATCAAGCCGAAGCCCGCTATCGAACGCCCTTGACGCGCCCCATATCTCTGCGTCTGAGCAAGCGGGCCTGCTTGTGAGGTTGGGCTAGATGGCCTTGATCATGCCGCCGTCGACGCGAATAGAGGAGCCAGTGACATAGCTCGCCTGAGCACTGGCCAGGAAGACTGCCGCCGCCGCAAATTCCTCTGGTCTACCATAGCGGCCGACTGGGATGTCATTGCGTGACGATGCCTGCACGGTCTCGATGCTCGCACCCGTATTCTTGGCTTTGATACCGTCCAACTCGCGAACGCGGTCGGTGTCGATACGGCCGGGCAGAAGCATATTGACAGTGACGCCATGTTTGCCGACCTCGGATGCCAGTGTCTTCGACCAGGCGGTGATAGCCGCGCGCACGCCATTTGATAATGCGAGGTTGGGAATTGGCTGCAGGACGCCTGACGAGCCGATTGTGATGATCCGTCCCCATTTTCTGGCGATCATGCCCTCGAGCATCGCATCGGTGATGCTGAAAATCGACGCGGCCATCATGTCGAATGCGGCTGCCCAGTTCTCGGTTGATTGCCCAAGTGCCGGACCTGCCTTGGGGCCGCCCGTGTTGTTGATCAGGATGTCGGTTCCGCCCTGCAGTTGCATGTGCTGGATCAGAGTAGACACGGAGGTTCTGTCGGACAAGTCGACGGAGATCGGGATCATGTCGGCTGCCGGTTCTATGCCGTCGATATTGCGCGCGGCTGCGAACACTCTTACGCCTTCATCTCGAAGTCCCTGCGCGATGGCAGCGCCGAGGCCTCGGCTGGCGCCAAGAACGAGCGCAGTTTTGCCGGCAATTTGAAAATCCATGGGTCGTGTATCTCCTGAATGCGGGTATTAGGCTTGATCTGAAATGACGGCGCTTTGCGTCATTTGGATATGTCAGAGCCGCACTTTGCGGCCGGGATCGGCAAGGCCTGTTGCTGCTCCACCGTGTGATCCGAAGATGCGGCAAGCCCATGATGAAAGAGGCCATGCAGCCTTCCTTGCAAAGTGCATATTGCTCAACCGAGGGCATGCCCACTAAAGCAATGGTGGTCGGGAATTCAGGCCATGAACATCCTCGCCGTCTCGCGTTCGGGGCGTGCTCCATTGATTGGCTTGAGTGCCGGGCGACTGAATTCAGGGCTAGGTAGCAGTCAAATTATTATTTGACAATCCGATACTATGAAGTTTTAATATTTGAAAAGGCGATGTAAAAATGAACCTCGATACCCTACGCAGTTTTCTCGACGTGGCCGAAACGGGTAGCTTCAGCCTGGCGGCGGCTCGAGATGGCGTCATGCAATCGACCGTTTCCGGCAGAATTCAAAGCCTGGAGCAGGAGATCGGTAGCCTTCTGTTTTCACGCGGGCGTGGTGGTGCGGAGCTCACTCCGGCCGGCCAGGATTTTCGAAGCTATGCGGAAAAGATAATCCAGACCTGGAGCCAGGCGCGCCAGCAGATCGCTTTGCCTGCGGGCTATGTCGGATCCTTCCGTCTCGGTGGCCCGGTATCGCTTCAGGACAGGCTGAGCATAGCCTGGGTGCTCTGGATGAAGAATAACGCCCCTGACATCGCTCTGCATCTGGAGGCAGGTTATTCCGATGTCCTGACGGAAGGGGTGGCATCGGGGATGATGGATGCCGCGATCATGTATCTGCCGCGTCAGCGGCCCGGGCTCGTAGTCGAGACGCTTTTTCAGGAAGACTTGATCCTTGTGCGCCATTCGGAGCTTGACGGCTCATGGCAGGAAAATCTTGTTTTCGTCGATTGGGGTCCTGAATTTCGGGCTGGCTTCAATCAGGCTTTCGCCAATGTCGGCGCGCCGACTCTGTCCGTCGGATTGGGAGCGCTTGGTCTTCAGTACGTTCAGGCTCTTAAAGGAGCGGCATATCTGCCACGCGGGCTGGTGTCGCCCTTGCTCACTGACGGCAAGCTTGTGGCGGTCGAGGATGTGCCGGTCTTCCGCCGCCCCGTTTACATCGTTTATCCGACACGAGGTCGCGATCAGGCGCTGCTTGAGAAGGTCGTTGCCGGCCTGCGTGAACTCGCGTCAGGACTTGACCGAGACAATTCCCCAACCTGACGTAATGGTGCATTCGTGACGCATGACATAATCTTCCGCAATGCCAGGCTCTTTATTGGCGATGGGTCTGAACCTTTCTCCGGCGATATCGCTGTGGATGGCGATCGGATCAGTGAAATAGGCGATCTTGGAGAGGCTCGCGCAAAGCAGGAGATTGATCTCGAAGGCAAGGCGCTTGCGCCGGGATTTATAGATGTTCATACCCACGATGACGGTATCCTGCTGACAGAAACGGGAATGTTCCCCAAAATTAGCCAGGGGGTCACAACCGTCATTGCCGGAAACTGCGGCATCAGTCTTGCGCCATTGACGCTCCAGACCGCCCCGCCACCGCCTTTCACGCTGGTCGGAGGGCAAGAGAATTTCCGTTTCGAAAGCATGGCAGACTATGTCGGAGAGCTGGAAAACAACGGAATTCTGACGAATGCAGCTCTCTTGGTCGGGCACACGACGCTGCGCCAGCGCGTCATGCAGAGCACGGACGGCGCGGCTTCGCCGGACGAAACTGCACTGATGCAGGAACAGCTTGAAAAGGCGATTGCCGAGGGCGCATTCGGTCTGAGTACGGGGCTCGATTATCCGCCTGCGGTGGGCTCGTCTACGGACGAAGTCAAGATCCTTGCGGAAGCCACTGCGCGCCTCGGCGGCCCCTATGTTACGCACACGCGCAACTACTTCGAAAAGCTGGAAGAGGCGATCGAGGAGGCGATCGACATCGCCGATTATTCCGGTGGTAAGCTCGTCATATCACATCATCAGGCCACCGGTCGCGCAAACCATGGCAAGAGCGTGCCCACTCTCAAGCGGATCGACGAAGCGCGCGAGCATCTGGATATCGCCATGGACGTGTATCCCTATGCTGCAAGCTCCACCGTATTACGGTTGGAACGCTGTGACACCGGCCTGCGTATTCTCGTGACCTGGTCGGATCCCCATCCGGAAATGGCAAGACGCGAGCTCGCCGACATTGCAAAGGAATGGCAATGCACGGAGCGCGAGGCGGGGTTGCGCTTGCTCCCTGCCGGTGCGGTTTATTTCCAGCTCGACGAGCAGGATGTTCAGACCATTCTCAAGCATCCCCGTACGATGATCGGTTCGGACGGTCTTCCGCATGACCGGCACCCCCATCCTCGCTTGTGGGGAACATTTCCTCGGGTTCTGGGACATTACGCCAGAGATCTCGGTCTCTTCACCCTGCAGGCGGCAGTTTTCCGAATGACCGGGCTTCCGGCCCAGGAATTCGGTTTCATCGATCGCGGCCTTCTGAAGCCGGGGTATTTTGCCGACCTGGTTGTCTTCGATCCGGACACGGTGCTGGATCGGGCGACCTTCGAGGACCCGGAGCAGCCGGCCGCCGGCATTGAGCGGGTCTTCGTCAATGGGGTCAGTGTCTGGGAGGGCGGACATGCAACTGGTGCGCGTCCCGGCTCAATCCTGAAGCCTCGCCCAATAGCGCAGGGCCGAAGGATTGGCGGGACATCCTGCGCGGTCTGCGATGAGCTTTATAAGGCCTCGTGACGAGTGCGTGTTCTTAGACCCGCCGACATCGGGCGGGTCTATAGCTGCCTCGGAGCTTGACGAAAGCTCGGGCGAACGGCGCATACATTCGGTTTTTTGACGAAAAATTCAGTGAAAGCGAATGCATGGAAATACGGCGCGGCGTAGCCGCGCCATCCGGCGCAATCGCTACAAGGCGTCGTAATAGCTGTCGATTGTCGAAAGCCTGTAATCGAATTCGATCGGCCGCGTGCACAGCCAGACCGAATAGACGTCACCAAGCAGGGCCTTGCTGGCTTCGACCGTGCTCAGAACACCTCCGCCATAGAGCCGGTTCGCCATGTCGAGGATACCAATCCGGTGCATCGCGTCGTTCTGGCTGCCGCAGGCATCCTTCACGAGCCAGACGCGATAGCCCTTGTAAATGGCATCGAATACGCTTCCGCGCACGCAGCTGTCCGTCCATACCCCGACGACAATCAGGTTCTTGATGCCGCGTTGCTTGAGCTCCGCGTCGAGGTTAGTATCCATGAACGCGCTTGGCCAGCGCTTTTGAATCACGAGTTCGTCGTCGATCGGCGCGACTTCCTCGCAGATCTCGGCGCCTCGGCTTCCGGCCACTGCCGATCGAAGGCTCTCGTCCAGCTTCTCGTCAAGCAGGGCGTAATTCTTCCGCTCCTCCATTTCAACCCAGGCCTGAACATGGATGACCGGCACGCTGGCTGCACGGGCGCGATCCATGAGGCTGCGTGCATTGGACAGTATCAGGTCGTAATTCTCGCAAGGGTATGCGCCGTCTGCACGATATTCGTTCTGCAGATCGATACTCAGTATGGCGGTCGTCTCGATTTCCATAGATATCGTGCCTCTTTCAATTCTTTTCATAATTCATGACGAAATCACCCAGAATGCGGATGGCCTCGTCGAGGTCGGCCATTTCCATGCTTTCATCGGGATTGTGGCTGCCGTTTTCGTTGCGAACGAAGAGCATGGCACTCGATACACCGGCAGCGGCAAAGGCGGCCGCATCATGTCCCGCGCCGCTTGGCAGGTGAGGTACCGTCATCGCCAGCCTTTCAGCTGATGCATCCAGGCGCGATATCAATTCTGCATCCATGTTGCCCGTTGACCAGGAGAAGGCCGGCCCCAAATCGAACCTCACGCCGCGTCGGGCGGCTATTTCGGAACAGGCCGCCTCGAGGCGCTCCTGCAGGGCAGTCAGCACCGCCTCGTCGCCACTGCGTATGTCGAGGGTAAACGAGAGCTCGCCAAGAACACGGCTTCCACCATGTTGTGTCGGATCCGATTCGATCCTGCCCACGGTGATGGTTGCCTCGCGGCCGTCCTTTTGCAGAGCATCCCATTCAAGTTCCATGGCTTGCATCAGGTCGCAGAAGCCAAGCACGCTGTCATGTCGCGAGAAGCGGGGCTCGGCGCCGGAATGCGCATAGGCACCAAGGCATCGGGCATTGACATATCTGAACCCTCCGGCAATGCCGGAAACGATGCCGATCGGCCGACCGGCAGCCAGGAGCCTGGGGCCCTGTTCTATATGGACCTCGATAAAGGCCGCGATCTCCTGCGAATGGATCTGGGCTTCCCCACGCAGAACGGCTTCGGGATCAAAGCCCGCCTGGGCCATGTGATCGTATAGGGTCATACCGGTGTCTGATCGCCGGGCCTCAAGTTCCTGTGGGGTCATCAGACCGAACGCTGCCTGGCTTCCCGGATAGGAAAGGGGAAACCAGGCCGCTTCCTCAGCCCGGGTCACCATAACGGTTAAGGTTCGAGGTGGCGCCATCTGCCGTTCAACAAGATCGGCCATGACGGCAAGTCCGGCAACTACGCCGGCTGCGCCATCGTAGTTGCCGCCATGCGGAACAGTGTCCAGATGCGATCCGATGATGAGTTCCGGCAGATCGGGATTGCGACCGTAAAGCCGCATGTAAAGATTGCCCGCCGCGTCCACCTGGGCTCGTGCACCGAGCGCTTCGGCCTCTGCGCGCACAAGGTCATGGGCGAATTGCTCGCCCGGACCATAGGCCGCTCGCGTAATGCCGGGGGGCGTCTTCGTAGCCGCCTCCAGCGTGCCGAGAATACGACGTGCAACGATCTGTCCCGCCGACAGGGAGGGCAATGCCTCTGCCCCGCTTTCCATCAGACGACTGGCCCGGCGCGCTCTGCAATCAGGCTGTATTCTTTCGGCCGGCGATAGCGTGCGAAGTCGAAATTGACCTTTCTGCACACGTCGATCATGTCAAGATCTGCGCGGTGGACGATGACCTCGTCGCCAAGCGTCGTTGCGAGTGCAGCGATTTCGCCACTTGGCGCAATGATGCACGAGCCGCCGATCAGCGATTGCCCTTCCTCGATCCCTGCCTTGGCTGCCGCCGCGACCCACAAGGTGTTCTGATAGGCACCCGCCTGCATGGGCAGGTGATTGTGGAACATTCTCAGATGGGCGAGTGTCGGCGCTTCGTCGAGGAGCAGCGGGGTATTGTACCCGAGAAGGGCGACTTCCGCTCCATTCAGGCAGAGCATTCGGTAGGTTTCCGGCCAGCGGCGATCATTGCAAAGTGCGAGGCCAACCCGCACGCCGCGATAGGAGTAGACCGGGAAGCCGAGATTGCCGGGCTCGAAATAGCGTCTTTCCAGATGCACCGTGGTTCCGTCTTCGGGCGCTTCAGAGCCGGGAAGGTGGATCTTGCGGTAACGCCCGATCATTTCGCCATCGGCTCCGAACAGACCCATCGTGTTGAAGCGGCGAAGGCGTCCTTCTTCTTCGATGAGTTCGGAATATCCAAGCGCGAAACCGATTTTCAGACGCCGCGCGGCCGCAAACAGCGCCTCGGTTTCCGGTCCCGGCATTTGCGCCTCGTAAAACGCATTGATTTCGCTCTCGTCTTCCATCGCCCAGCGTGGGAAGAAGGTGGTCAGCGCCATCTCTGGAAACACAGCCAGTTCCGCGCCGGCGGCAGCGGCTCTTTCGAGAAGAGCAATCAGCCTGTCGACTGTTTCTCTTCGTGTCGCGTTGCGTTGGATTGGCCCTGTCTGGCAGGTTGCCAGGGTCAGATATCGAGCCATGGGGTTGTCTCCTCGATAGGGTATTTGAATGTTGATGGGTTGGCCGCTCTGCGCTTGATGAACTGGCCTCGGGGCAAGCCGGGCAGCAGCTTTCCGTCCTCGATGACAGGAGTTCCGCGGACCAAGACGGTCACCGGCTTTCCGGTAAGCGAGCGACCTTCGTAGGGGGTGAAGTCGACTCCGCTATGCAGCTCGGCGCTTCTGAGGGTCCATGTTACCGTCGGATCCCATAGTGCGAGATCGGCATCGAGCCCAACCGATATGCGTCCCTTGAGATGATCGAGACCGTAAATTGCCGCTGCGTTCCCACCCGCGACGGCCAGATAGCGTTCCAGGCTGAGCCGGTTCGTCAGGAGCCCTTCCGAAAAAAGGATGGGCAACCGTGTTTCGATGCCAGGTATGCCGCTTACGGCGCGGTCAAACCGCACGTCGCGTCCCTCAGGCAATTTGTCGGCCAGACGATAGGGGGAGTGGTCCGAGGACCATAGAGAAATGGTGCCGGCGGTCAGTCCATCCCAGAGTGCATTCTGGCTGCGAACGGAGCGTGGCGGTGGCGAGAAGACGAAACGCGCGGCGTCTTCAGGCTTTCCGGCAAGATAGCTGGCATCGAGAAGCAGGTATTGGGGGCAGGTCTCGGCAACGACATCGGTGCCTCGTGCCTGGCTTCGCGTGACCTCGTCAAGCGACTGAGCCGTCGACACATGCACGATAACAACGCGGGAACCGGAAACCTCCGCAAGCGTCGCTACCCGATGCGTCGCTTCACGTTCGGCAGCTTCGCCATGCGCGACGGCGTGGTAGGGGAAGCCGGTCTTCCCCGCTTGCAGCAACTTGAGCGTGGTCCTGCGGATTATCGCGTCATTTTCGGCATGGACCATCACGGTCATGCCCAATGATCTGCCACAATCCATCATGGCGAGCATCAGTTCGTCGGAAACCGCAAAACCGTCATAAGTCATGAAGGCCTTCACGGACGGGATGCCGGCAGCTGCCAGAGCCCGAAGTTCTTCGTCGGGCTCACCAGACGCAGGCGTCATCACGCCGTGAAGGCCATAGTCGAGAATAGATTGTCCATTCGCGCATTCGAGCGATCGCTCGACGGCCGCAAACGTGCTCATGTTCGGTCCCGGCATAGCAAACGGGATGATGCAGGATGTGCCTCCGAAGGCTGCGGAAATGCTGCCCGAACTGAAGCCGTCTGCGGTTTCCGCGCCACCCCATGAGGGCTGGTCGAGGTGGCAATGTGCATCGATCCCGCCCGGCATCACCCAGAGGCCGGATGCGTCCGTGGTCGACGCGCCGTCAAGGTCTGCGCCTATTGCGGAAATCCTGCCGTCGTCGATGCCTATGTCGCACTGGCCCCAGCCGGTGGGAAGTGCGACCCGGCCACCCTTGATGACGCGTTCATGCATTGCCGGACACTTCTGCCTGCGGTCCAGCAGAGCCGTTGACCTGAATGACCGGTTCCATCGCCAGAAGTTGCTCTCGCGGCAGGTGGCAGGCAATCCTGTGGTTCGATGCGAATTCCTGGATCGGCGGTGCGCTGACATCGCAAGTCCCAGAGATCTTGTGAGAACAGCGTGTCTGGAACGGACAGCCCGGTGGAGGGTTGCTTGGGGACGGAAGGTCGCCATTCAGGACAACCTTGCGCTTACTGACCGCGAGATCCGCAATGGGAACAGCTGCCAGCAGTGCCTCTGTGTAGGGATGATAGGGCGGCGCGAAAATCTGGTCGGTGCGCCCCTGTTCCATGATCTGGCCGAGATACATCACGACAACCCGATCGGACAGATAGCGCACGACCGACAGATCGTGGCTGATGAATAGCAGCGTCGTGCCATTCTGGCGCTGGATGTCCATCAGCAGTTCCGTCACCGCAGCCTGAACGGATACGTCCAGCGCCGACACCGGCTCATCGGCGACCACCACGGATGGATTTCCAGCGAATGCGCGAGCGATGCCGATACGCTGCTTCTGGCCACCGGAAAGTTGCCGTGGCAGCCGCTTTGCAAATTCGCGCGGCAGCTTGACGATGTCGAGAAGCTCAAGCACACGTTGTCGAATTTTGGCCTCGTCGGTTTCTACGCCAAACTTGCGAATGACGCGGGCGATCTGAAAGCCAACCGTATGACTCGGATTGAGCGTGTCGAAGGGGTTCTGGAACACCATCTGCAGGCTACGCACGGTCCGTCTCTGGCGACGCGTGACCGGCAATGCACCCAATTCCAGCCCCTCAAGGGCAACCGAGCCCGATGTCGCATTCTCGAGCCCCATCAGGACCCGGGCGAAGGTAGACTTGCCACATCCGGATTCGCCAACGATCGCGACCGTCTCTGCATATCGCGCCTCAAACGTCAGATGCTGGTTCGCCTTGACCTTGTCGTAGTGTTTGCTCAGGTCATCGACCTGCAACACGACCTTGCCGACCGCAGTTGGTTCGTGCCGCGAGGTCTCTATCGTCTTGGCGTTCCAATCGATCTCTGCCACGCGAACGCAACGCGAGCCATGGGTCTCCTCCAAGTCTGCCATGGGTATCTGGCCGCGATCACAGAGACCCGCCTGAAAATGCGAACACCGCGGTCCGAAATTGCATCCCTCGGGCCGCTGGTGGGGCAGGGGCAACTGGCCCGGAATGGCAACCAGCGGACGACTGTTTTTGTCGGCGCCGGGAACCGGGATCGATGCGAAAAGACCACGCGTATACGGATGCCGAATACGTTGAAAAACAGTCCGGACCGGGCCAGTCTCCACCGCTTCGCCCGAATACATCACCGTGAGCTTCTGGCACGTTTCCAGCACAAGGCCGAGATTGTGCGATATGTAGAGCATGGACGTCCCGAAGCGCTCGGAGATGTCCTTGATCAGTTCGACGATCCCGGCTTCGACCGTGACGTCGAGCGCGGTTGTCGGCTCGTCGAGCAGAAGTACTTTAGGATTGGAAAGCAACGCCATTGCGATGACGATACGTTGTTGCTGGCCTCCTGAAAGCTGATGGGGATAGGACTGCATGATCCGGTCGCGGTCCGAAAGCCGCACCATTTCCAGCATGTCCTTGGCTTGCGCCCATGCCTGCTCATGGGTGGCGCCCTTGTGATAGACAAGAACCTCCGCCAGTTGATCCCCGATCAGCATGGATGGGTTGAGAGAGGCCATCGGCTCCTGGTAGATCATGGAGATCTCTGAACCGCGGATCTTCTGTAGCTCGGCCTTGCTCATGGTCAGCATGTCGTGGCCGTTGAACAGGATTTGGCCTCCGACGACACGGCCGTTCTTGCCCAGATAGCGCATCACTGCGAGAGCGATGGTGGACTTGCCGCAACCCGATTCACCGACCAGGCCATGTGCCTCTCCGGGCATGAGCTTCAGGTTGAAGTCAACGACCGCCGGTATCTCGCCATGACGGGTCATGTAGGAGATCGAGAGGTTGCGACACTCGAGAACCGGGGTCTGCGTCGTGCTGAGATGATCCATAATCTCTTCCCCCATCAATCGCGCAGGCTCATTTCCCGAAGGCCATCGGCCATCAGGTTGAAGCCGAGAATGAGGCTGGTCACCGACACGGCGGGCACCACCAGCATGTAGGAAAATTTCCACAGGAGAGCGGAAGACGAAGCTTCCTTGATCATCAGGCCCCAGTCCGGATCAGGTGGCTGGAGGCCGAGCCCGAGGAATGTCAGTGTGGTGATCGCAACCGTCGTATAGCCAAGCCTCAAACAGGCATCGACGATGATCGGCCCGCGGACATTGGGCAGCAATTCGACGAGCATGATCCAGATCGAATGTTCGCCTCTGGTCTGGGCCGCCTGAATATAATCCCGGGTCTTGGCGTCAAGTGCGAGGCCGCGGACGATGCGCATGATTGCCGGGGCTGAAGAGCACGTGACGGCTATGACGATGTTGAAACCGCTCTGCCCCAGGAAGTTCACGACGAGGATGAAGAGGATCATGACCGGGAAGGAAAGCAGGACATTGCCCACAAAAGACACCGCCTCGTCCCATAGTCCGCCGAGATAGCCAGCAATCAGGCCGAATGCCGCGCCGACGACATAGGCGACGGCTGTCGCCGTAATGCCCCAGACGATTACGCGCTGACAGCCCCAGATGGTGCGTGACAGGATATCGCGACCACGCATGTCCGTGCCGAGAATAAAGGTCACGCCGCGCTTCACGGTTCCGGGCAGCGCATAGGGCGCAATCGGCTTGTTGGGGTCGAGTATCGGCAGGTACGGTGCAGTGACCGCCATGAGGATCCAGAACATCACCAGGGTAACGCCGACCATCGCTATCGTGGATTCACGCCACGCATATATTGCCATCGCATAGACAATAATGGCTGCCGGTATGGCGGGGATAAGTACATATCTGTCCCACCCGCCGATCTCGGCTCGGAACATCACGAAAGCGACGAGAGAAGCCCAGATCACGGCAATGAGCAGAAAGGCGAGTTTTTTCGGCGAGAATGAGAATGTCGACGCCGCAGGTTTCGCAACGATTGATGAAGTCATGACCGCTCCTCTTCAGGCGAACCGCACGCGCGGATTGAGGATGACATATCCAATATCGGACAGGAGCTGCGACAGGACCGCGACTGCGACAGCGACCAGTGTCGCCGCCTGCAATACTGCGATGTCGCCGTACATCGCTGCGTCGTAAAGCATGCGACCGAAGCCGTTGTATTGGAAGAATACTTCGACGACGACGACCTGTGAGAGCAGCCAGTTCAACTGCAGGAATATCAACGTGAAGGGAACGATCAGCGCATTGCGCATCGCGTGCCTTACAATGACGCGCCAATAGGGCAGGCCTTTGAGGATGGCGGTTCGGATATAGTGGGACGACATGACTTCCGACATCGAGGCCCGGGTCATGCGCACCACATAGCCGATGTCATAAAATAGAAGGGTCACCAGCGGGAGCATAAGCTCTTTGAATGACCACCCATCCGTCATTGCCGACTTGCTGGGCACCCAGCCGAGACCGAGGCTGAAGGCGACCGTCAAGAGGACCGCTGTCGCAATCTGCGGCACGGACGTGGTGAACACGGCCAGGATGGAGATCACGCGATCGAGCCTGCCGCCTTCATTCATGCCGGCAATCACACCGAGCGTGAGCGCTGTAGGGATCATGATCAGAAAGACAAAGAAAGCGAGTATGCCGGTCTTGGTCAACCGGTCCTTCAGCAAGGTGGAGACCGCAACGTTCTTTTCCATGGAATGGCCAAGATTGCCCGAAGCGACGTTGCCCACCCACTCGACATAACGCTGAAGAAATGGAGCGTTGAGGCCCTTTTTTTCAAGCCAGGCCTGATAATCACTGTCCGACAAGGTCGCGACGCCAAAGCCACCAAGCTCGGAGACCGCAACCTTCTTACGGAACTGGTCGGTGTCGAAAATTGCAAAAAGCAAAAGTGAAACCGTGAGCATTATCAGTAGCATCTGCGCCAGGCGACGCAGGACAAGTTTGATCATTCGAGGTCCATTTCCTTCGCGTGAACGCGTTCCACGATCATCCGTGGAAATAACGAGGCGGATCGTATCGAGCGATGCCGCCTCGTCTGATCTGCAGGCCTGATTAGCCCATCCAGACCTTCGTAAGTTGAAGCTGTCTGGCCGGATGCGGCATGTAGCCGTGCACGTTGGCGGCTGCGAGATTATAGATCGGCCGCCAAAGCGGTTCGACCATTACTGCAGCATCCTGCAGAATCTTCTCGACCTTTTCCATTTTCGCCTTGCGCTTTGCCACGTCGATCGTGGCCTCGGCCTCAGAAAGTGCCTTGTCGAATTCCGGATCTGAGAAATGCGTCTCGTTCCACGGCACGCCGGTACGATATGCCTGAGCGAGAGCCATGGTGCCGAGCGGGCGATGTGCCCAGGATGTCGCGCCGAAAGGAGTCTTGTCCCAGATTTCCCAGAATTTGCTGGTAGGCAGGACGTTGACGGAAAGATTGATGCCGGCATCCTTCAATTGGTCACGCAAGGCTTCGCACGCGGCCTGATGCCATGGGCCATCGGTATTGCCGACATCGATCGTCAGATCGAGACCGTTTTCATACCCGGCTTCCTTCAGAAGAGCCTTGGCGCCCTCGACATCGCGGCCGATCTTCGGAAGCGGGAAATACTCCGGATGCACCGGGGCGACATGATAGTTGTAGGCAATTCCCCCGCCTTCCGGAAATAACAGCTGCTGAATGGCGGCGTTATCAGCGGCCTTGACGACGGCCTTGCGGACGCGGATGTCGTTAAACGGCTTCACATCCACCTGCATTCTGCAGCAAAGGGTCTGTGCAGTCTGAACCGACTTTATCTGCGCCCCATCGATGGAGCGGGCGAGTTCGAGCTGGTCGACGGTCAATTCGTAAATAGCATCGACCGTGCCGGACGCGAGTGCGGCAGTCTGATTATCCTGATCGAAATTGTAAAAGTGAATTTCGTCGAGATAGACGTCGCCGCCCCAATACTTGAAATCCTTTCCGTCCGTGGTCTTGGCAATGCGCTTGAGAATGCAGCGATCCCCAACCTTGAGTTCGGCCAATGTGTAAGGGCCGGTCCCGATCGGCGCGTTCGAAAATGGTGCGACAAACGACGGATGGACGATGAGCGTCGGATATTCGCCGCAGTCTTCGGCAACGGAAAGAACCGGACGGGAAAGATTGAGTTTGAGCGTATGGGTATCGACAACCTCTACGCCATTCTTCGCCGGAACGCGGATCGGCTTGCCCTTGTCCGTCTTGGCGCCCGTATCTTCTGCCAGTGCCGAGAAGGTTGAAAGTCCGAGATTGGAGGAGCCGGTTGCGGAATCGGTCCAGCGACGAATATTCCAGGCGATGTGTTCGGCAGTCAGCTCTTCGCCGTTATGCCACATGACGCCTTTTCGAACGTGCAGCGTCCATGTCTTAAGATCTTCCGAAGGCTCCCAAGCCTCGATCAGCATCGGGCGGACGACATTGTCCGGCCCCACAAGCGTCATATGCTCGATGATCGAACGGGACTGGTTAGACATCTCGTTCCAGGCATAGGTTGCCGGATCGTCCATCTTGGCGACCAACTGTCCGATGCGCAGCGTGCCGCCCTTCTTGGCGGCGGGATCGGCTGGCGGGAAGGGCAATGTGTCGGCGGCGAGAGCCGGAGCCGGCAGCCCGATGACAGAATAGGCTGTCGCAGCAGTCAAGCCGATGAGAGCTGACAAACGGAGAAACTCGCGCCTCTCGAGCTTGCCCTCGTCGAGTTGGGTCTTGAGCTTGGAAACAAGCGGATTACGTTTGATTTCATTCATATGTGAACCCCTGTGCTTTTCGTTGTAACTCAGCGCTATTATCGACACGGACGAGCATGATTGCGCATCACCGCCCTTCAGCCTCAAAGGCGGGTTTAGAAGCCTGAACGTCTGGGAATGCTCAGATCGCCGCCGTGACCATGATTTCGACACGGTAAGCGTCGCCGGCCATTCTAGCTTCGACAGTTGCGCGGACCGGCATCGCGTCTGGATCCATCCACTCGTCCCACACCGCGTTCATCAGTTCAAAGTCAGCGATGTCGCGCAGCCAGATCACGGCGCTGAGCATCTTGGTCTTGTCGGAACCTGCAAGCGCGAGATAATGTTCGATCTTGGCGATCGTCCCTTTTGTCTGAGCGACGACGTCACCGGTCGTATCGTCCGCGGTCATGCCTGCCAGATAAACAGTTCCATTGTGGGTAAGAACACGGCAGAAGCGAGATCCGTTTTCGATGCGATTGATGGCCATTCTTTAAGATCCTTATCAATTTTGGAGTTTGCTCGGGACTGTCGGCTGAACAGATGCTCCTGTTCGGCCTTCCGTCCGCCTTTCTTGGACTGGCTTTCAGGCGAGGCTTATCGTGAGAGCGCCGCCGCCAGATCATTGATCAGATCGGAGGCCGCTTCTACGCCGACCGAAAGGCGCAAGAGGTCCGGCGGCGTCTTGCTGTCCGGGCCTTCCATTCCTCGTCTGATTTCAATCACGCTTTCCAGGCCGCCGAAGGAGATCGCCTGACGGATGATCTTTGTCGACTGCGCCAGCCGGTGCGCAGCTTCCTCCCCGCCATCCACCCGAAAAGATATCATGCCACCGAAACCGTCATGCATCTGTTTGGTCGCGAGAACGTGCTGAGGATGTGATGCAAGCCCGGGATATATGACCTCCGCAACCTGCAGATGCCCCTCCAGGAAGGAAGCTATCTGCATGGCGTTATCGCATATCGCGCGCATCCTCAGATGAAGAGTGCGCATTCCGCGCAGAAGGAGCCAGGCTTCAAAGGGCCCGAGAACCGCACCGTAGTCATTTCGAATCTTTGCAATACGCGTGCAAAGTTCAGATTGGTCGCGACCGATAACCAGCGCGCCCGCGACAACGTCAGCGTGGCCGTTTAGATATTTGCTGCCCGAATGGAGCACGATGTCCACCCCGAGTTCCAGGGGGCGGGTTATCACAGGAGTTGCCACCGTATTGTCGGCAACGACAAGGGCACCGTATTTGTGGGAGATGTCGGCTACCGCTCTCAAATCGGTGACGCGCCATGTTGGATTGGCCGGAGATTCCACCCAGACCAGTTTCGGCCGACATTCCTCGACCTTAGCCTCCAGCGCGCTGAAATCGGAGTAATCCACCTCGTGAAGGATGATATTCCACCGCGCGCCATGCGTTACCAGCCAGGTTCTCAGTCCGGAATAGAAATGACTGGGGACGACAACGTTCGAGCCAGGTTCCAACATATGCATGACAGCCGTCGCCGCAGCCATTCCCGAGGCAAACAGGAAGCAATCGTCGCCACCTTCGATAGCAGCAATCGTCGCCTCGGCTCTTGCAAAGGTGGGATTGTCGTCACGCTGAAAACTACGGCCGGCCCGATGCAGGTCTCGGGGGTCACGCAGGAAGCATGTTCCCGGATGAATCGACGGGGTAAGGGCGTCCGATGCCTCATCCACCCAACCAAGCGCCTGGGTAATGAGAGTGTCGCTCTGTTGGTGATTTTGATTGGTCATGCTTGGGCTCATATTGCACTAGAATGACATTAATCTGCAAAACGAATTTTGCAAGCATTTAATATCGGAAAAATGAATGCATAAATTGTTGGCATGGTATTGCATGATATGATGCACACGCACAGTTTTGAGCAATCTGGCAAGATGGAAGAACAGGCCTCGCAGAGATCGAAAGGGGATCTGAGCCGGCTCTCAGCTCCGCGCGATTGATTGCCATTGCCTCAGTAGACGGGCGCAGAGAAGCGATAATGGAACTTATGACTGGGGTCCGACCCGACCCGAAGGTAGCGCTCGCTAAGCCTAGCGCCCTCACCATCTCTTAGGCAGAGGTGTTCCGGCGTGCGTTAATTTTGCAGACCGAGTGGTGCCGTACACCAATCAACGTGTTCGGAATGCTACCAATTGGACCGTCAGGTTTCACTCATTCGTGCGCTGGACGGGAATGGGGGCTGTTGACGATGAGTTTGCCAAAGGGCGCGGCCAGTCAGGCGTTCTTTCGAAGACAAGCTGCTTGCACCAGAGAAATTCGATATTTAATTGGTAAAATAGCTGGGCGGCTGGACATTCATCGCAGCCACATCATTGCTGTGACGAGATAGAAGAAGCCTTGGAAGTGAATGGCTCTATGGTCGTGGCGAAATGGCGGAAGTGCTTCATCAGGTTGAAGCGTCGCTCGATACGGTTGCGGTCAATATGGGCGCGTTCATTGTGCCGGATTATGATCTTCCGTCGGCGGCTGGACGGGAACACCGCCCTGGGAACACCCTAGCGCCTTATCCTTGGCCCCATTTTCCGAAGCTTGCCAGTGGATGCGCGCGAACGATCGCGTGGCCGATCAACAGGGACAGGTTGTCACGATCGGCCGTCAGCGTTTGGGACACCTTCCCCAGATGCCGGCATGATCCCGATCGTCTCTGCGGCCCTGATCAAAAAATTGCCGCATGACCTGCAGCCGCTGCTCGAATCGGGCATTCTGCTTTCTGCCGTCGCTGTGGTCATCCTGAACGTCTTCTTCAACGCGCTTGCCAGCCGCGAGGAAGTCTAGGCTGGAGCGATTGACGCCGCCTCGACTGCAGAACATGCGTAAGAAGGAAATCACCATGGCATTGATTAGCAATACCTACGGCAAGGGTCGTGTCCGCGTGATGCGGATCAAGAAGGACGGGCCGCTCCAGGACGTGCGCGAGATGAACGTCAAGGCGATGCTCACCGGCGCTTTCTCTCCAGCATTCACCTCGAAAGACAATTCCCCGGTCGTATCCACGGATACGATCAAGAACGTCGTCAATATCGTCGCCCGGGAGAATCTGGGATTGGACAAGGAGGAATTCTGCGCTGCCGTGGCACAGCGCTTTCTGGACAAATATCCTCAGGTCGAGACGGCGACGGTGATCGGCCACGAGACGAAATGGCTGCGCAAGAGCTTTGACGGGGTGCCGCATCCCCATACCTTCACGCTCGATGGAAACGGGCGGCCCTTTGCCAAGGTCGTCGCAACCCGTGAGGGCCAGACCCTCTATTCCGGCCTTTCAGGCTACACATTCATGAAAAGTACCCAGTCGGGCTGGGATAACTATTTCATGGATCCGTATACGACGATCAAGGAAACGCGTGACCGCATCGCGGCGACCTCGATGGAGGCCCATTGGCTGTGGGACGGCAAGCCGGCTGATTATGAGACGGCCAATGCGACCGTACTGGAAACCATGCTGAAAGTCTTCGGAACGACCTATAGCGAAAGCATGCAGGACAGCCTTTACCGGATGGCGATGGCCGCCCTGGACGCCGTGCCAGACATTCGCGAGATCTCGCTGGCGTGCCCGAACAAGCACTATCTGCTGATCAATCTGGATCCGTTCGGCCTGACCAACGACAATGACGTCTTCGTGCCGACGGACGAGCCCCACGGACAGATAGAATGCGTCGTCGGCCGCGACTGAGAGATGATCGACAGAAGGATGCGGCCCCGCGGGGCCGCTGACACCTGAGGCCTTGAACACAGAGGAGGGTGGCGGCATCGGTCTTACGCCCCGTGTAATCGGGCCGCCATCCACCTCATCCGAAGCCGAGCGGCCCTCCTGCTTTTCGACCGCCATCGCGGTTTGATAGTTTTTTGCTATCGCGTAACCAGCATTGATTATTGACCATGCTTCCCCCTGCTGCGACAGTTTGCCCTATTCCGCGGCGAAAACTTATATCGCCTGACGCGGATCTTGACTGGCGGAACGACGAGGAGGTCGATCCTGCTGGGAGCCGGGAGGCAGTGGCATATGAATATTCGGGTTTCCGCCGGTGGGTTCACCGAGCGGTCGATCGATATCATTCGCAGTCTGAAGCATCTGGAAGGACCGATGCTTCCCATCCTCCACGCGATCCAGGCAGAGTTCGGCTATGTGCCGGATGAGGTGAAGCCGATCATCGCGAGCGAACTCAACCTGTCACGCGCGGAAGTCCATGGCGTCGTGACGTTCTATCATGAGTTTCGAGACCATCCGGCAGGACGGCATGTGCTGAAGATCTGTCGCGCCGAGGCCTGTCAGTCGATGGGCAGCGACAGCATAGCAGATAGCGCCAGACAATTGCTTGGCATCGATTTCCACCAGACGACGGCAGACGGGGCAGTGACCCTGGAGCCGGTCTATTGTCTCGGGCTTTGTGCCTGCGCGCCCGCCGCCATGCTGGATGGCGAGGTTTTCGGCCGGATCGATGAACACTGTCTTTCCGACATCGTTGAGGATGCGCGCCGATGACGATGACGATCTTCGTGCCACGCGATGCGGCTGCATTGGCACTCGGCGCCGACAGGGTGGCAAATGCGATTGGTGAGGAAATCGCGCGTCGTGGTCTTGATGCGCGCATCGTTCGCAATGGATCCCGTGGCATGTTCTGGCTCGAGCCGCTCGTGGAGGTTCGCACCGACCATGGGCGCGTCGCCTACGGGCCGGTGCGGTCGGGCGAAGTGAAATCGCTGTTCGATGCCGGATTTTTGACCGGCGGAGATCACCCACTCTGTCTCGGGCTGACGCGGGATATTCCCTTCCTGCGTCAGCAGACCCGCCTGACCTTCTCGCGCTGCGGCGTCACCGACCCCTTGTCGGTTGAAGACTATCGGCATTACCAGGGCCTCAGAGGGCTGGAAAAGGCGATCTCGCTCGCGCCAGCCGAGATCGTGCGGGAGGTCACCGACAGCGGCCTGCGCGGACGTGGCGGCGCGGGCTTTCCGACCGGGATCAAGTGGAAGACGGTGATGGAGGCGCAGGCGAGCCAGAAATACATCGTCTGCAATGCCGACGAGGGCGACAGTGCCACATTCGCCGATCGGATGATCATGGAGGGCGACCCCTTCGTGCTGATCGAGGGCATGGCGATTGCCGGCATCGCGACCGGCGCGACCAAGGGCTATATCTACACGCGGTCTGAATATCCGCATGCGATCGCCAGCATGGGCAAGGCGATCGAGATTGCGCGGGCCGCGGGCATTCTCGGGCCCTCGGTGCTCGGTTCGGTCCATGCCTTCGACATGGAGGTTCGCTCCGGGGCAGGGGCCTATGTCTGCGGCGAGGAAACCTCTCTGCTCAATTCGCTGGAAGGCAAGCGCGGCGTGGTGCGGGCAAAACCGCCGCTGCCGGCATTGAAGGGATTTCTCGGCCAGCCGACCGTGGTCAACAACGTCATCTCGCTCGCCTCCATCCCGGTGATCATGGATCGCGGCGCAGCCTTTTATCGGGATTTCGGCATGGGGCGCTCGCGCGGCACGATCCCGATCCAGCTTGCCGGGAACGTGAAGCATGGCGGTCTGTTCGAAATCGCTTTCGGCCTGACGCTCGGCGAGATCGTCGATCATATCGGTGGCGGTACGGCAACCGGCCGGCCGGTCAAGGCGGTGCAGGTGGGTGGGCCGCTCGGCGCCTATTTCCCGCGCGCGCTGTTCGACACGCCCTTCGACTATGAAGCCTTTGCCGCAAAGGACGGGCTGATCGGCCATGCCGGGATTACCGTATTCGACGACACGGCCGATCTCATGAAGCAGGCGCGTTTTGCCATGGAATTCTGTGCTTTGGAAAGCTGCGGCAAGTGCACGCCCTGCCGCATCGGCTCGACCCGTGGGGTCGAAACCGTCGACAGGATCGCCCGCGGCATCGAGCCGGAGAAGAACAAGGCGCTGCTCGCCGATCTCTGCAACACGATGAAGTTCGGTTCGCTCTGTGCGCTCGGTGGCTTCACGCCCTATCCGGTCATGAGTGCGATGACACACTTCCCCGAAGATTTCGCGCCGACACCTCTTGGTACTCCTTTGATCGAAGCGGCGGAGTAAGACCATGTCCCTGATCCATGAAATCGACTACGGAACCCCCGCCTCGTGCTCGCAAACTCAAGTCACCCTGACCATTGATGGCCGCTCCATCACCGTGCCGGAAGGCACATCGATCATGCGGGCTTCGATGGAGGCGGGCATCCAGATCCCGAAACTCTGCGCCACGGACATGGTGGATGCCTTCGGCTCCTGCCGTCTCTGTCTGGTGGAAGTCGAGGGGCGCAACGGCACGCCGTCGTCCTGCACCACACCGGTTGCGGCCAACATGGTCGTGCATACCCAGACCGGTCGGCTGAAGGATATCCGCCGCGGCGTGATGGAACTCTATATCTCCGATCACCCGCTCGACTGTCTGACCTGCGCCGCCAATGGCGATTGCGAGTTGCAGGACATGGCAGGGGCGGTCGGGCTTCGCAACGTGCGCTACGGCTATGAAGGCGGCAATCATGTCAAGCCACGCAGCGACGGCGAGGTGAATGCCAGGTGGATGCCGAAGGACGAAACCAATCCCTATTTCACCTATGATCCGTCGAAATGCATCGTCTGCTCGCGCTGCGTGCGGGCCTGCGAGGAAGTGCAGGGCACATTCGCGCTGACGATAGAGGGGCGCGGCTTCGAAAGCCGGGTATCACCCGGCGCGCACGAAGATTTTCTCTCATCCGAATGTGTCTCCTGCGGCGCCTGCGTGCAGGCCTGTCCCACCGCGACACTGACGGAAAAATCGGTGATCGCGATCGGCCAGCCGGAACATTCCGCCGTCACCACCTGTGCCTATTGCGGCGTCGGCTGTTCGTTCAAGGCGGAAATGCGCGGCGAGGAACTGGTGCGTATGGTGCCCTGGAAGGACGGCCAGGCAAACCGCGGCCATTCCTGCGTCAAGGGGCGGTTTGCCTATGGCTATGCCAGCCACAAGGACCGTATCCTCAATCCGATGATCCGCGAAAAGATCTCCGATCCGTGGCGGGAAGTGACCTGGGAGGAGGCCTATGCGCATGTCGCAACCGAGTTCCGCCGCATCCAGTATCAGTACGGCCGGGAATCGATCGGCGGCATAACCTCGTCGCGCTGCACCAACGAGGAGACATTCCTGGTGCAGAAACTGATCCGCGCCGGCTTCGGCAATAACAATGTCGATACCTGCGCCCGCGTCTGCCATTCGCCGACGGGCTATGGCCTGGGACAGGCATTCGGCACTTCGGCCGGCACGCAGAATTTCGATAGTGTCGAGCAGACGGATGTGGTGATCGTCATCGGCGCCAATCCGACGGATGGTCATCCGGTCTTCGGCTCGAGGCTGAAGAAACGCCTGAGGCAGGGTGCGAAGCTGATCGTCATCGATCCGCGCCGCATCGATCTGGTCAAGACACCTCATGTCGAGGCAGCTTTTCACCTGCCGCTGAAGCCCGGCACCAACGTTGCCGTGATGACGGCGCTGGCGCATGTCATCGTTACCGAGGGCCTGTTCGCCGAACAGTTCATTCGCGAACGCTGCGACTGGTCCGAATTCGAGGACTGGGCGGCCTTCGTGTCCGAAGAGGCTCATAGTCCAGAGGCGACGGCGAGCTTCACCGGCGTTCCGGCCGACCTCGTTCGGGGTGCTGCCAGGCTTTTTGCGGCCGGTGGCAATGGCGCGATCTATTACGGGCTCGGAGTCACCGAGCATAGCCAGGGATCCACCACGGTGATGGCGATTGCCAATCTTGCCATGGCGACTGGCAATATCGGTCGGCCGGGCGTTGGCGTAAATCCGCTGCGCGGCCAGAACAACGTGCAGGGCTCCTGCGACATGGGCTCGTTTCCGCACGAGTTGCCGGGCTATCGGCATATCTCCGACGATGCGACGCGCGACACGTTCGAAAAGCTCTGGGGTGTGACGCTGAACAATGAACCAGGCCTGCGTATCCCCAACATGCTGGACGCTGCCGTGGAAGGCACGTTCAAGGGCATCTATATCCAGGGCGAGGACATTCTGCAGTCCGATCCGGATACAAAGCATGTCTCGGCCGGTCTGGCCGCGATGGAATGCGTCGTCGTTCACGACCTCTTCCTCAACGAGACGGCCAATTACGCCCATGTCTTCCTGCCGGGCTCGACCTTTCTGGAAAAAGACGGGACCTTCACCAATGCCGAGCGGCGCATCAACCGCGTACGCCGCGTCATGACGCCGAAGAACGGCTATGCCGATTGGGAGGTGACGCAGAAGCTTGCCCAGGCCATGGGGCTCAACTGGAACTATGCCCATCCTTCCGAAATCATGGACGAGATTGCGACGACGACGCCGAGCTTTGCCTTCGTCTCCTACGACTATCTCGAAAAAATGGGCTCGGTTCAGTGGCCCTGTAACGAGGTGCATCCTGAAGGATCGCCGATCATGCATGTGGATGGTTTCGTCCGGGGCAAGGGCAAATTCATCCGTACCGAATATGTGGCGACCGACGAGCGCACCGGGCCGCGCTTTCC
Source organism: Neorhizobium sp. NCHU2750 (assembly GCF_003597675.1). Classification (NCBI taxonomy): domain Bacteria; kingdom Pseudomonadati; phylum Pseudomonadota; class Alphaproteobacteria; order Hyphomicrobiales; family Rhizobiaceae; genus Neorhizobium; species Neorhizobium sp. NCHU2750. Next base: position 297,791 of record NZ_CP030828.1, read on the forward strand.
GCTGCTGCTCACGACCGGGCGCATCCTTTCGCAATATAATGTCGGTGCCCAGACGCGGCGTACCGAGAATGTTGCCTGGCATGGCGAGGACCGGCTTGAAATCCACCCGCATGATGCCGAGCAGCGCGGCGTCAAGGATGGTGACTGGATAAAGCTCGCAAGCCGTTCGGGCGACACGACGCTGCGCGCCCTGATCACCGATCGCGTCTCCCCGGGTGTCGTCTACACGACCTTCCACCACCCGGACACGCAAGCAAATGTGATCACCACCGACTTTTCCGACTGGGCGACGAACTGTCCGGAATACAAGGTGACTGCGGTGCAGGTGTCCCCGTCCAATGGTCCGACCGAGTGGCAGGAATGTTATGACGAACTGTCTCGCCGTTCACGACGGATCGCCGGCAAACTGGAGGCAGCAGAATAAGAGGGCTTTTCGAAGGGTTGCGTGCAACCCCTCTTGCACGCAAGGATAAAAGTTGAGTAAAATAATATAGTTTTATAAAGCCATCCGCCGCGCGGCAGATCTTCGACTTCTGCTGTCCGGTCAGTCGATGGAAGTGCATGGCAACTGGAGCGTCGCTTGATGTCTTATCATGACGGGTTTGAAAGTGGGGCTGGCAATGTTCCTCATCAGGGGCAGGAAAAGCTGGTCCGCATGGCAAACCAGATCGCAACCTTCTTCCTGTCGCAGCCGGAAAAGGTGCGAGCGGAAGGAGTTGCCACGCATATCAACAAGTTCTGGGAACCACGGATGAGACGGCATCTGTTCGAGCACCTGGACCAGGGAGGCGAGGGGCTTCTGCCGCTTGTTGTCGAGGCATCAGTCCTTATCCGGAGACCGCCCAAGCCAGGCGCACAGGGCATGGCGGAGCTAACATCGGTGGCGCGCGAGACGTCACGTGCGGTAGTCGGCGGCGGACAGGGTGTTGCAGACCATTCTTCTGATGAAGGAAGCGTGCCGACGTCGTGCTGAATTGATTTCACCGGCCATCCGCGTCGGCCTCTATTTTCGGTCATATATCTGGGGAGGTAACTTTATGGCAGTTGCAGGAACAACGACACAGGGCGTGACGCAGGCGGGCTTGCTCGACCGGGAACGGATCATCGCCAAACCAGGCTTCAACCGCTGGCTCGTGCCGCCGGCAGCACTTGCGATCCATCTTTGTATCGGCATGGCCTATGGTTTCAGCGTCTTCTGGCTGCCGTTGACGAAAGCGATTGTCGGCACGACGGATCCGGCCTGCGCCAGCCAGGGCCTAGTCTCGGCACTGTTCTCGACGAGTTGCAATTGGCGTGTGGCGGATCTCGGCTGGATCTATACGTTGTTCTTCGTTCTTCTCGGTTGCTCGGCAGCCCTTTGGGGAGGCTGGCTGGAACATGTCGGTCCACGCAAGGCCGCTTTCGTTTCGGCCTGCTGCTGGTGCGGCGGCATCCTGCTCGCCGCGGTCGGGGTGGTCGTTCATCAACTGTGGCTGATGTGGCTCGGCGCTGGCGTGATCGGCGGCATAGGCCTTGGGCTCGGCTATATTTCGCCCGTGTCGACGCTGATCAAATGGTTTCCGGACCGTCGCGGTATGGCGACAGGCATGGCCATCATGGGCTTTGGCGGCGGCGCGATGATCGGCGCTCCGCTCGCCAATATCCTGATGAACACGTTCAAGACCGATGTCTCCGTCGGCGTCTGGCAGACCTTTGTCGTCATGGCACTCATCTACTTCTGCTTCATGATGGGCGGGGCTTTCGGATATCGTATTCCGCCCTCCGGCTGGCGCCCGGATGGCTGGACGCCGAAGGTCAACAACGGCAAGGCGATGATCACGCATGGGCATGTGCATCTGCGCGACGCGCATAAGACGCCGCAATTCTGGCTGATCTGGGCGGTGCTGTGCCTCAATGTCTCTGCCGGTATCGGTGTCATCGGCATGGCCTCGCCAATGCTGCAGGAAATTTTTGCAGGCTCGCTGATCGGGCTGCCGGACCTTACGTTCTCGCAACTCGACGCCGGCCAGAAGGTGCAGATCGCGGCGATCGCCGCCGGCTTTACCGGCCTCTTGTCGCTGTTCAATATCGGCGGCCGCTTCTTCTGGGCTTCGCTCTCGGACAAGATCGGCCGCAAGAATACCTATTACTGCTTCTTCGTCATCGGCATCATCCTCTATGCACTGGCTCCCACCCTTGCCGACATGGGAAGCAAGGCGCTGTTCGTGCTCGCCTTCGGTGTCATCCTGTCGATGTATGGCGGTGGTTTCGCGACCATTCCTGCCTATCTGGCCGACATCTTCGGTACCCAGTTCGTCGGTGCCATTCATGGCCGGTTGCTCACCGCCTGGGCGACCGCCGGCATTCTGGGGCCTGTCGTCGTCAATTATATTCGCGAGGCGCAGATCAGCGCCGGCGTCGCGCCCGGCCCGGCGCTTTATACCGGTACGATGTATATCCTCGCCGGCATGCTGGTGCTTGGGCTCATTGCGAATGCTCTGGTTCGACCATTATCTGACAAATGGTTCATGTCGGATGCCGAGGTGGCGTCACTTCAGGCGAAATCGGCCGCTGCCAATGCTGGGCCGACCGGTTCGTTCGGTATCGGTAAGGGTGGTTTCGACGCAAAGGCACTGCTTGCCTGGGCTGTCGTCGGCATTCCGCTCCTCTGGGGTATATGGGTGACGTTGAGGAGCAGTCTGGCCCTGTTCTGATAGATGCCCAATGGCAGGGGCCATAGACTCAACGGGACGTAGCTTGATCCTTAAGGCGGCGGTCGAGGAAAATGGTGTCGCGGCGACCATCGTTTTCCGATCTCTTCGGCTTAAGGATCTCGCTTGCCCTTGTCGCCATGTCGGTGGTCGCATGAGCATGATTGCGCGAGCTATCTGCTATTCCCTTGCGATGGGAAACGATGATCGCGGTTCTGCCCTTCAGGAAGCGGTCGAGCGCTAAAGAAACACGGTGGGCGTTGAGCGCATCCAATCCCTCGGTCGGCTCGTCCAGAAGAACGATCGGCGCGTCGGAAAGGAAGGCGCGCGCGATGGCGATGCGCCGGGCCTGGCCGCCGGAAAGATAGGCGCCCAGTTCACCGACGACTGTATCCAGTCCTGCTGGCAACGCGCGAATTTCGTCGGCGATGGAGGATTGTTCCAGTGCATGCCAGATATCCGCATCGTCTGCGTCCGGGCGCACCAGCCGAAGATTGTCGCGGACGGTCGCATTGAAGAGATGAGTGTGTTGCCCGACAACGGTGATTATGCGCCTGAGGACGTCGTCCGGCAAATCCCGAATATTCCGTCCGCCGATGAGAATTTCGCCGACCTCCGGCTCCCAGAAATGCTGCAGGAGATCAAGGACCGTGGTTTTCCCGGAGCCACTCGGGCCCGCCAGGGTGAGATGCCCGCCCTGTCTTAGAGTGAAGCTGAAGTTCGTCAGGACGAAGGGTCCGGTTGGCGCATAGCGCATCGTGACATTGCGGAAGGAAACGTCGAAGCTTGTAGGCAATGCCCCGACGCTCGGGGTAGACAGAGGAGCCCGTACCGCAGGCTCCAGATCTGAAATGATGAAGATCCGCCTTGCCGCCTCAACCGCCACCCCAAGGGCCGCGAAGGCGGCCGGTAGAGCCGTTACGATCTCGCCGCCCGCCATAACCGCAAACAACAGCATGACAGCAAACGGAGAACTCCATGCAGTTTCACCCTTGGCGGCAAAGACCATGACGAATGTCGCAAGAACAGCACCTTGTCCGACCAGACCCGATGCGGCGTTGCCGCCGGCTGAAAGCCGGGTGATGGTCCGCTGGGCCTCGATCAGATCTCTGGATCTCTCCAGAAGCCCCGCCGACTTATCACTGACGGCGCCCGCAACCTGCAATTCATCGAGCCCACGGATCAGGTCGACGGAGCCGGCCTGGAGATCGGCGCGTGCGTGTGCGACTGCCGCACCCCGCCTCGCACTGAGCGACTGGACCATCAACGGAATGACGATGCCCGCAAGCATTAGCGCTATGGCTTCGATGACGGCGACGACCGGCGAAAATACGGCTAGAAAGGCTAGGAGAGCGAGCGATGCAATCGCCGCGGCGCAAGCCGGCACCATGACCTTCAGATAGAAATGGCTGAGACTGTCGATATCGTTTCTGAAACGCGCCAAGACATCGCCATCGCGGAAGTTTTGCAGCCGGGCAGGGGCCAGCGGTTCGAGCTTTGCGAACAGCCAGACACGCAGTTCGGCGAGGACTGCGAATGTCGCGTCATGGGTGACCAGGCGTTCGAGGTAGCGGGCAATGGTCCTCAGGACGGCAAGCCCGCGTATGGCTGCCGCCGGGGTGAAGAATTCCAGGCTCAAAACACCAAGCCCGGCGAGCGCCATGGCCGTGATGAACCAACCGGAGAGCGCAAGAAGCGCCACATTGGAAAGGATGACGATCACGGAAAGCGCGATGCCGAGCGCCATGCGTCCATACCATGGGCGGGCAATGACGAAAAGCCGATAGAGATCACGCATCGCGGGCGCTCCCTGCCATTAGTTCCTCATACTGCGAAGCATTGACATCTTCTGTTTCAAGGACAGCGGGCGGCCCGGCTCTCAGAACTTTCCCGTCCGCCAGAACGATCACGGCATCCGCCTCCGCGGCAAGCTTCAGGTCATGGGTCACGATCAGCCGCAAAGCCTCCGGGAAAGCATTGATGACTGATGAGATCGTCCGCTCCGCATTTACCTCATCAAGTGCTGCAGTCGGCTCGTCGAGGATGAGGACCGATGGCTTCGCCAGCAGAGCACGCGCAAGTGCGACGCGGCGGATCTGGCCACCGGAAAGGCCGCGGCCACCATCGCCGACCGCATGCTGGTAGCCATCCGGAAGTGCCTCGATGAAGCTCGACGCGTTGGCGCGCTGCGCGGCTAGACGTATGTCCTCCTCGCTCGCATCCGGGATGCCGAGGCAAATATTGCTTTCGATCGTCCCGGAAAAAATTGTCGGGCGTTGCGGCAGCCAACCAATGAGGCTCTGCCAGGCGCTCAAGTTGATGGCGGAAAGATCCTGTCCATCAATGAGGATCCGACCTGTATCCGGTCGCAGCAGGCCGAGTAGAAGCCTGACGACGGTCGTTTTACCGGCGCCGCTGGCGCCGACGAGGGCAAGCGTTTGCCCCTGTCTCAGCGTGAAAGATAGATCCGCAAGCCCTGGTCCGTCAGAATGGTTGAAACAGACATTTTCGAAGCGGATTTCGCGTGGCGCCCTATTCATCAACGGCAAGCTTGCGCCTGCCACGGGCAGAGGTGCATGGAGGATTGCCAAGAGCGACTCGGTAGCACCGAGCGCTTCCATCCGCGCATGGTAATGGGCGCCCATATCGCGCAGGGGGCGAAAGAATTCCGGCGCGAGCAACAGGGCGAAGAGACCAGGCAGGAATGCCATGGTGCCGTAAAAGAGGCGAAAGCCGACATAGACGGCCACCATGGCCGTGGCGATCGTTGCAAAGAACTCGAGTACCAGCGACGACAGGAAGGCGAGCCGCAGAACTTGCATCGTCACCTGGCGATAGTCTTGCGAAATCGCGCCAACGATCGATGCCTGACGTCTGGCCGCGCCAGACTGGCGCAGGGTGGTCAGGCCGGCCACGACGTCGAAGAAGTGCGCGCTCATGAGGGCCAGGCGCCTCCATTGCCTGCGATTGAGCGCTTCCGCACCCTTGCCGACGATGATCATGAAGAGAGGTATGATCGGCGCAGTCACGAGCAATATGGTGCCCGATACCCAGTCGAAAGGATAGAGAACGACAAGAATGGCAAGCGGCACAAGCCCGGCGATCATGCGCTGCGGCAGATAGGCGGAGAAATAGGATTCAATAGCCTCAACGCCTTCGCTCAGGGTTGCGGCAACTGCGCCGCTGCGTTGCGTCGAGGCCCAGGCCGGTCCCAGTATCGCGATCCGCTCAAGGAGCAAGGTACGCAATCCTTGGCGTATGTTGGCGGCGGTCTCGAAGCCGAAGGCCTGGCGCAGTGCGTCGAGCCCGGCGCGCAGGAGCATCGCAAGCCCGAGAAGCCAAAGATAAGGCTGCAGGACCGAAAGGGTTTCGCCACGTATGGCGGCGCCATCGATAAGGCGGGCAAGCAGCCAGCATTGGCAGATGGTGGCTGCCGCTCCCAGTCCCGCTGTCAGTATGGTCAGATAGAAACGTCCCTTGACCTCGCGTGCCAGAGATGAAAGCCAGCGACCGGCTGCCCTGATTTGTTCCGGGCTGTCGGGAGCTGTTCTGTCTCTGGACGTGGTCGGGGTCATGGCTGCTCAATGCCCGGCATAGGCGACCAGCTTGGAGACGCGACCGCGAAACACCCAGATCTGGTACCAGTTATACATGATCATCACAGGCAGGAAGCCGCCCATCGTCATGGTGAAGGTGATGAGCGAAACCTGCGGGCTGGCGCCGGCCCAGATCGTCCAGGTGTTCGGCACGAGCCATGGGAACATCGTCAACAGCATGCCCAACCCGAGAATGAGAGTAGCGGCATTGAACCACAGGATAGCGACGAGGTCCCTGTCCTTGAGCGTATCGCGGCGGACCTGCTCGATGCACAGAAGCGCAGCGATACCGAAGAGCCACCAGATCCAGAAGTGGCTGCCGAACCATTTCGCCCGTGCCCAGTCAAAGGAGATTGCGCTCCAGACCACCGTCACCAGGACCGATGCGATCGCAAACCAGAAGATCACGGCAGTCCAGCGCGCAGCATCCTGGCGGATCGGCTCAGCCTTCTCGAAGCGGGCTCGTACAAACAGGACACCGGAAAGCGTCATGGCAACGCAGGCGGCAAGACCAGTCCAGATCGAGAATGACGAGACGAAGCTGAAGGCGCCGCCAACATAATGAGGCACGCCCACTGCTGGCTTGTCGAGCTCGAAACCCTGCAACGCAGCGCCGACGCTCATCCCGCCGAAGAAGGTGACGGCAAGGCTTGAAACGCCGAATACCCATTCGGAAAAGCGCTGCCAGAATGGTGAAGCAAGATGGTGGAATTCAAGTGCGACGGCACGGGACATGATGCCCCAGAGAACCAGCGCCAGCGGGATCATCAGGTAGGAAAAGGCCGATCCGTAGACGAATGGGAAGGTGCCGAAGAGGATGCCGCCGGCGACGATCAGCCAGGTCTCGTTGGCATCCCATGTTCCGGCCATGGCGCCCATGATGGCACTCTTCTCGTGGTGATCCTTGACGAAAAGCGAGAAGATCCCGGCACCGAGATCGGCGCCGTCAAGCGCGATATAGAGAAGAACGCTGACGCCAAGTGCAAGCCACCAGGCGATGGCAAGGAATTGCTGCGTATGTGTAAGTACGTCCATTGACTTGTCCTCGGGCTCAAACGGGCCGCAGATATTCGGGTTTGTCAGCATGGCCGCCGGCAGGCACATTCAGTTCGCCGAGATGCTCGTGACCCTCCCCGGGAAGCGCACTTTCCAGATCTGGTCCAATACGCACGACCTTGGCCAGGAACCAGATCGTGCCGGCAACCACCGCTGCCTCGAAGATCGCAAAACCGACGAACCAGAAGGCGGCGAGCCCCAGCGTCATGGCACTCATGCCGTCTTCGGTGCGCATGAGGCCATAGACGATCCATGGTTGGCGACCGATTTCGCGGGTCCACCAACCGGCGACCACAGCCAGGTAGGGCAGGGCCAGGACCGCGACGCAGGCCATCAGGAACAGCTTCTGAGAGGGCGCATTTTCGACCGTGAGCTTGCCACGCATGCGCAGCCAAACGCCCCAAAGAGCAAGCAGCAGGATCGCGCCGCCAGCCGCGGCCATGACCCTGAACGAATAGAAGGGAAGAATGACCGGAGGCCGGTTATCGGCTGGGAAGCTGTTCAGGCCGGTCACCGCGCCGTTCCAGGTCTTCGTCTCGATCAGACTGAGCGCATGCGGGATCGAAATCGACCAGGCAAGCCCGTCACCCTTAGCATTCGGCCAGCCGATGATGTTCCAAGCGGTGTTGACATTACCGTCCTTATCAGTCGTGTCGTATTGGCCTTCCATCGCGGCGAGCGCGGCGGGTTTGCTTTCGAGTGTCTGCTCACCCAGCACGTCGCCCAGCCATATCTGCGCGGCAGCGACAACGACGAGTGCCGCGAGTGCATATGTCAGAGGCTTCAAGAACAGTTCTACATGGCGGCGACGCAGGACGAACCAGGCGCAGATTGCAACCACGAAGCAGAGCGAAAGTTCGAAGCTTGCCAGAAGCATATGCGGGAAGGCGGCGATGGCATTGGGATTGAAAAGGGCGGCGATCCAGTCGGTGACGTAGAAAATGCCGTTCCTGTACTCAACACCGGTCGGTGTCTGCATCCAGGAATTTGCCACCAGGATCCACATGGCCGAGAGCGTAGAGGAGAGCGCCACGTTGAACGTGGCAAACAGATGCATGCCTCGGCTGATCTTGCCCCAGCCGAAGATCATCAGGCCGATGAAGCCGGCCTCGTACATGAATGCGGTAATCGTTTCATAGCCCAGAACTTGACCGAAGAACGGTCCCGCCGCCTGGGAGAAACGGCCGTAGAGAATACCGAATGCCATTTCCATGGTTACGCCGGTGGCGACGCCGGCACCGAAATTCACGATGAACAGCTTCTCAAAAAAGCGACAGAGCCGATACCAGGACTCTTTGCCTGTTTTGACCCAGAGAGCTTCCGAAATCAGCAGGAGCGCCGCAAGTCCGATGGTAAGCGGGGGAAATAGAATATGTACCGAGGAGATGAGTGCAAAATCGATACGGGTAACGAGATTTGTTAGGGCGTCGCCGTCCATGGAAAGTTCCACTTCTGTCAAGTCGCGAATGGTGTCGAGCCTCATCCCCCAGAGGGGCGGTGGCATCGTTTTCGCGGGGGTGCTTGCGGCGCTTCGCGCGGCTGCGACAATGTCTCAACTGGTCAAATTGTCTCAGCGGCTGCGAGGGGCTTGAAAGAATTGCGTTTTGTCAATTTGTCGCAGTGGTCGCCGACTTGGGTTCCAAGGCGTAGGTGTGCCTTGACCAACCCTTTCGTATCGGTGTGCGGTTGAGGTTGTCGAGCTCGCACGGGCGCTTGGATGATGATTTGCGCCTAACGGAGCTTGAGTAATGGGAGGTCAGGTTATCTGCCCTTCAGATCCTCAGCGATATCCCTCCTTCGGGACGCTGACGTCGAAGGGTTTGTCCCGGGCTTGTTTTGCGCCGGCAGTCGAGCCCGAATGAAGGTGGGGCGTCTGAGAGACCATCCGACAAGTGCTTGACGCTTTTGTGCAATATGTCTTCTATGGCATGATCGCAGTTCGATTTTACGAGCCTTCAGACGCATGGATATTAGACGCCTCCGGTCATTCATTACCATCGTCGACATGGGCAGCATCACCCGTGCTGCCGATATGCTGCATATTGCTCAGCCGGCGCTTAGCCAGCAACTCGCAAGCCTTGAGGAGCATTTTCGTCAGAAGCTTCTGACCAGAAGTCAGCAAGGTGTCGTCCTGACCGATGCCGGCAAGGTCGTCTACCGTCATGCCCAGGTTATTCTAAGGCAGATGGAACAGGCACAGGCTGAAGCGCTTGAAGCCGGCGCAAATCTCTCCGGCCGGGTCTCGGTCGGCCTTGCGCCGTTCAGTAGCGCCAGCACGCTCGCGCTGCCGTTGCTGTCGCTGGCCAAGGTACGCTATCCTGGGATATTGCTTCACATTACCGAAAGTGTAAGCCAGCCCTATAGCCAGATGATCATGAATGGGCGCCTGGAAATGGCGCTCATCCATGGCGTCGGCCCGATCCGCGGGGTCAAGTTTGAGCGCCTGTCGCGGGAGGAGTTTTTCCTGGTCGCGCATTCCAGCTTCGGGATAAAACCCGAGGTCTCGGCCATAACAGTGGCGGAATTGGCGCCGCTGCCGTTTATCCTGCCGCCCGCCTACAATTTCGTCCGCCGCGCCATCGATCTTGCGTTCACTCGCAGCCGCACGGAACTGACGGTGGTCGCCGAACTGGAGGCAGTCAAGACGATCGCCCGTGCCGTCGACGCAGGCCTCGGCGCGACGATCATGCCGAAGGCCGTGGCTGAGCGGATTGTCGCCGAAGCGAGCCAGGAGATCGTCGTACGGCCGATCAACAGCCCGGTGATAGAAGAGACACTGTCTCTGTGTCTCTCCGATAGCGCTCCCCTGTCCGAGCCCGCATTGGCGATCAGGGATCTCTTGCTTGAAGTGGCCGCGACACTTCAATAGCTGCGGCCACCACTTTGGTCAGAGCATTGCTTCCTTACGGCAATTGATCAGCAATTCGGCGACCGACAGGTTGTTCGGCAGCCGCAGCAATACCTCCACCATCTCGGCAAGATCCTCCGGCTGCGTCATATCTTCACGAGTGACCTCCGTTTCGCCGGCTGTCATGTCGGTGGCGATGTAGCCGGGGCAAAGCGCCGTGGCCCGCACGCCCTTGTCCCAGCACTCTTGCCGCACCCCATGGGTCAGAGCTACGACGGCAAACTTCGTCATGGCATAGCCGACATTGGAGCCGACACGACGCCCGGCAAGCGATGCAACGTTGATGACGCGGCCCTGGCCGGAGGAAATAAGATGCGGCAAAGCGGCGCGGGTGACTCTGAGCGGCCCCTTCACGTTGACCCGCCACATCCGGTCGAGATCATCCTCGCCCTCATCCATCACCCGTACGCGCGGATTGATGCCCGCGCAATTGATCAGCGCGTCTATGCGGCCATGTTGTGAAGCAACAGCGGAGACCCATGCTTCACCGCTACCAGCCTCTTCCGCGTCATAGCGATGTACTGACAGCCTGTCGCTTGGTTCGAGGGATGCCGTGTTGCGAACTCCTGCCGCAACGATAAAACCCGCAGCTGTCAGGCGGTTGGCAATCGCGAGGCCGAGGCCCCGCGATGCACCGGATACCATGATGACGCGATTTGTCGTGTCGAGCATTTTGACCTCACTTCATGCCGTTGCAGTAATCGGCGATGCGGGCGCAGCCCTCTGCCAGGTTTTCCATGCTTGTGGCATAGGAGAGGCGGAAGAACGGGCTCATTCCATAGGCTGCCCCCTGGACGGTGACGACATGCTGCTCTTCGACAAGACCAAGCACAAAATCGGTATCCGTCTCGATCTTCCGGCCGCCCTTGGTCGTCTTGCCGATCAGCCCGGCAATGTTGGGGAAAATGTAGAAAGCGCCTTCCGGCCGATGGGCCTGGATGCCGTTGATTTCCGCCAGGCGATCGAGAACGAAATCGCGGCGACTCTTGTAGATCGCGGCCCGTTCTTTCAACAGGTCCTGCGGCCCGTCAAGCACGGCAACGCCTGCCGCCTGGACGACGGTTGCGACACCGCCACTGTTCTGAGTGTTGACGTTGCTGACTGCCTTGATGAGATCCTTCGGGCCGCCGCAGAAACCGAGGCGCCAGCCGGTCATCGCATAGGCCTTCGACGCGCCATTGACCGTGAGCACCCGATCATAGAGCGCCGGTTCGACCTCCGCGATGGTGCAGAATTCGAAGTCGTCGTAGATCAGATGCTCATACATATCATCCGTCATGATCCACACATGCGGATGTCGCATCATGACCTTGGCGATTTCCGCCATTTCCGCACGCGAGCAGGCTGCACCCGTCGGGTTGTTGGGGAAGTTCAACAGAAGCCATTTGGTCTTCGGGGTGATCACCGCCTCGAGATCTTCCGCCCTCAACTTGAAGCCGTTGTTCTGCGGGCAGTTGACGGCGACGGGAACCGCACCCGAAAATTTCACGATGTCGGCGTAGCTGATCCAGGATGGGGAGGGGATGACCACCTCGTCGCCGGGATCGCATGTGGCCATGATGGCGTTGAAAATGATCTGCTTGCCACCGCCCGCAACGAGGATCTGGCTCGGGTCGTAATCGAGATTGTTGTCGCGCTTGAACTTGCGCTGGATGGCAGCCTTCAGGGCAGGTGTGCCATCGACTGGCGGGTACTTGGTATCGCCGGCAAGGGCGGCGGCATGGGCAGCCTCCACGGCATGGGCGGGTGTCGCGAAGTCCGGCTCGCCGGAAGACAGACCGATGACCTTGATGCCTTGGGCTGCGAGGTCGCGTGCCTTCTGAGTCATGATGACCGAGGCGGAGACGGAGACGTTATTGAGGCGCTGGGCGATAGCGGGCATGAATTGACCTTCAGATTGGCTTTGCGTGTCGGGTGTCGAGGCGTGGCCGGTCACGCAGTGCGCTTGGCGAAGTTGAGGCCGCCGAGCACCTGCTTCGTCGGCAGAATTTCCATGAAAGAGACGTTCATGCGCTGCGGTGCGTTGACGACGAAGGAAATGGAATCGGCGATATCGCAGGGCTTCAGCGATTCATACTCATCGAAGAAGCGACGCTGTGCCTCTTCCATGTTGCCCAGAAGACGTCCGAAAACTTCGGTTTCGGTGCGGGCAGGCGAAATTTCGGTGACTCGGACATTGGTGCCGTAGAGATGGACACGCATTTGCTGCGACAGCGAATGCACGCCAGCCTTGGACGCGTGGTAGGCTGTGTTGCCGCCAGGGAACGCATAGTGACCGGCAATCGAGCTGATATTGACGATATGGCCGCGGTCGCGTTCGACCATTCCCGGCGCGAAGAGACGCGTCATGTGCAGCACTGCCTTGAGATTGATGTCGATCAGGGCATCGACGTCTTCCGCGGTCGTGTTGAGAATGTCGCCCTTGCGGCTTTGGCCGGCATTGTTGACGAGCACGTCTACGGGGAGTTTTTCCGAAAGCGCAGTGAGCCCTTCAAGGTCGTCGACGCTCATGGCATGGATGACGCAACCCGTCTCCTCTTGCAGCGCCGTCAGGCGCGACAGGTCGCGTGCGAGCGCGTGCACTTGCAGGCCGTCCTTCGTAAGGCGGCGGACGATTTCCGCGCCGATACCACTGGACGCGCCGGTGACGAGTGCAGTCTTGTAATTGGATTCCATGTTCCCGTTTGTCCTTTGTGCAAATGAGCCGGTAAGGCTTGCGGACAAATTACGGGCATTCGACGCGATTTCTCCAATACCTGTTTCTTGTGGCCTCATACGCGATTCTGATAGAATGCCCAAAAGATAGGCGGAAACTCCATAAGCTTAGACAATGACCACAGACGAAGAAAATATTATGCACTGCGGTATGAGAGCCCATAAGGTCATTGCAACAACAAGTGGGAACGACAGGTTTGGCCCGATTTGCCCGAGGCTGGACCATTCGGCAAACAGCCAATCAGTCAGACCGGGCGTGAATAACTAGAGTGCCGGCGAGTGCCCCTTGGTGATCGTGATGATATCGCGATCAGCCATGATGCTTGCCCGCCATAGCAACGGAGACTAGATGTCGGACGTTTCGATCATGGATGGAAATCAAGCGGCGAGCCGCAACAACTCCGTCTGGAAGGCGATCGAGAAGCGGGTCTTTACGCCCGGCATTCTCATCCTGCCGCTGCTCGCGTTTCTTATCCTGTTCTTCTTCATTCCCGCCATACGGTTAATGAGCTTCAGCTTCATGACCCAGAATGCGCAGGGTGTGATCGGCGCTCCACTCACTCTGGCTCACTATATCCACTTCTTCGAAGTCGATCTGTACCGGAAGGTGCTGTGGGCGACGATCCGCATCAGCGTGATCACTGCGGTCCTGAGTGCGATTCTTGCTTACCCCGTCGCGACGGTTCTCGTTCGCGGCAATATCACGCTGACGCGGATCATCACTCTGATCGTGATCGCACCACTGGCCGTCAGCGTCGTTGTTCGGGCCTATGGCTGGCAGCTTATTCTGGGCAATGGACCGACGGGCCTGCTCAACTATGTGCTGATGCATTTGGGACTGGTCGATAGTCCGCTTTCTCTGCTCTTTTCTGACACGGCCGTCATTGTCGGATCGATCCATATCTTCTTTCCGATGATGGTCCTGCCGCTTGCATCGGCACTTGGCAAGATCGATCCCAATCTACAGCAGGCGGCACGTACGCTTGGCGCGCCGGCCTGGAAAGTCTTCGTCCGCATTACGTTCCCGCTTAGCGTTCCCGGACTTGTCGCGGGTTTCACACTGGTCTTCTCCCTCGCATCCGCCTCATATGTCATCCCTGCCCTGATCGGCGGCCCGGGCTCCCAGATGCTGGGTAACATGGTCGAACAGCAGGTGCTTGCAGTCTACGACTGGCCGTTTGGCGCAACCATTGCCGCAATCCTCGTGGCCATCGTCATCCTGATCAATGCCCTCTCGACGAAACTGCTCGGCGGTCGTCGCATGAAGGTAGGTGCGAAATGAACAATAAACTCACCGGCATGCCTGCTGCTGTCCTCTACGCCATCACCGCTGCCATGATGATCTTCATCCTGGCGCCGATCATCCTGGTGATCGTGATTTCATTTTCCGACAGCTATTTCGTCACGTTCCCGCCGCAAGGCTTCACCTTCAAGTGGTATGCTGCGGTTCTCCAAAATGACGAATTCACCTCGGCATTGATCTTCAGCACCGTGTTGGCAGTGGCGACCACCATCCTGTCCGTGCTGCTTGGTGTTCCGGCAGCCTTTGCGCTGGCCCGTGGCCAGTTCCTCGGTCGCGGGGTGGCCCGCGGGCTGCTCCTGTCGCCGCTGATTTTCCCCGTGCTGGTCACCGGCCTGTCGCTGCTGCAGTTGTTCTCCGGTTACGGCTGGCTCGATACTAAGCTGAAACTGCTGATCGCCCATACGGTGGTGACGTCGCCTTATGTCGTGCGTACCGTGATGACGAGCATGCAACTCGTCAACGCAAGCCTCGAAGAGGCGGCCCGGACGCTCGGCGCTACACGCTGGCAGACGTTCCGGCGGGTCATCTTCCCGCAGATCGCCCCGGGCGTGGCATCCGGCTCCATATTCTGCTTCATGGTGTCGTTCGACAACTATCCAGTCTCGATGTGGTTGGCAGATTCCGCCAACCTCCCGGTTCCGATCGTCCTCTATCGACAGATCGGTACGGTCTTCGATCCGTCTGTCGCTACGATGTCGACCATCATCATCCTGTTGGCTGTTGCCGTTGTGCTGGTTCTCGATCGGCTCGTTGGCCTCCGCCGCGCCATGGCTATGTGACTTAACAACAAAAGGGGTTCCGAAATGACAAAAACACCGATCAACCTGAAGCGCCGTACATTTCTCACGGTTGCAGGCGGCGCGCTGGCAACGCCCTATTTCTATACTGCTGCTTCGGCGCAGGATCGCACGATGTATGTCGGCGTTTACAACTCGGCGCAGGGCGGCCTGATCAAGAAAGAAGTGATTCCTGCCTTCGAAAAGGAATACAAGTGCCGAGTGCTGACGACGGAAGGTGCTACGCTCGCCAACATCGCGACGCTACGCGCCACCAAGGACAACCCGCAATATAGCGTCATGTCGATGGATGACGTTGGCGTACCGCAGGCAAAGGAAGAAGGCTTGATCGAGCAGATGCCGATCGACCAGATCCCGAATGCCAAGAATGTCTATTCGCGCTACTTTTTCGAAGACAATTACGGCGTCGGCTTCGCGATCTCGATCGCCGGCCTGTTCTACAATCCGACCACGGGCAAGCCGTTCGAAAGCTACGAGCAGATCTTTGACAAGAAATATGCCCGCCGCATGCTGCTCAACACGCCGAAAAACACCCAGAGCGTACTGATGCTTCAGGTGGCTGCGGCACTTGCCACCGGCAAGCCACTGAAGGACGCACAGTACGACACCGATGCCGGCTGGGCCAAGCTCGCCGATCTGAAGCCGAACGTGCTGTCGATCTATGACGCCGAGGCGCAGACGATGATGGTTGCGCAGGGCCAGGCCGACTTCGGTGGCATTGAATATTCCAAGGCCGTCTATCCGCACACTAAGCGCGGCATTCCGTTGGACATGTGCTTCCCCAAGGAAGGCGCTTTCACCGGTATCAATGCGATTGCCCTCGTAAAGGGCGGGCCGCACAAGGATCTGGCGCTCGCCTATATCAATCGCCTGCTCGATCCCGCTGTTCAGAAGATGCTGGCGGAAGCAACGCTCAGCGCACCGTCGGTCAGCGGCATCGAATTCGACGAAGGCACAGCCAAGTTCCTGGCATATCCCGAGAAGAAGATGGAGTCCCTCAACCTGTTCACGCCGGACTGGAAATACATCATTCCCCGTCGTGCCGCATGGCTTGAGAAGTACAATCAGACGTTCAACGGTTAAGGAAAACAGGCATGAAGTCCGTCGAAGTCCGCTTGGAGAACCTGACCAAGCATTACAGCGGCCAGGTGGTCGCAGTCGATAATGTCTCCCTGACCGTCAAGGCAGGCGAGATACTGGCACTGCTCGGTCCAAGCGGATGCGGGAAGACCACATGCCTGCGCATGGTCGCAGGTTTGGTCGACCCGACGTCGGGCGAAATCGTCGTCGGCGGCAAGCCGACGACCAATACTCCCGTTCATCGCCGCAATGTTGGCATGCTGTTCCAGAACTATGCCCTGTTCCCGCACATGACCGTGGCGGAAAACGTGGCCTTCGGGCTGGAAATGCGTGGTGTCGGTAAGGCGGAGCGCGAGACCCGCGTGAAGCAGGCGCTCGATCTCGTCCAACTCCTGCATTTCGGTGATCGTTTGCCGGCACAGCTTTCCGGTGGCCAGCAGCAGCGCGTCGCACTGGCGCGGGCGCTTGTCATCGAGCCTTCGATGCTGCTGCTCGATGAGCCGCTCGGTGCCCTGGACAAGGGGCTGCGCGAAAGCATGCAGGTCGAAATCCGCAGCCTTCAGCAGCGCCTCGGCCTGACGACGATCATGGTGACCCACGATCAGGACGAGGCACTGACCATGGCTGATCAGATCGCGGTCATGCGGGCCGGCAATCTCGAACAGATCGCCACGGCTGGAGAAATCTACCAGAAGCCGGCAACACAGTTCGTCGCCGGCTTCATCGGTGCCTCCAACTTCTTCGAAGCCTCCGTCCAACGCCGCGAAGGCCAGTCGGCGCGGCTGTCGACGGCTTCGGGCATCTTGCTGGACGTCGATAACATGGGGTCGGTCAAGGGTGACAAGGTGATGGTAACGGTCCGTCCGGAAGCGGTATCCGTACTGCCGTTCTCCGGCTCGTCGGAAGATCTGTCGGCCAACAGCGCGCTGGCTACTGTCGAGCAGGTCGTCTATCGCGGCTTCATGCTGCACTATTACCTGCGTCTGGCAAACGGCGACCAGGTCATCGCCTATCGCCAGACTCAGACGGAAGGCTTCGGCAGCGAGGCAAGCATTGCCGGTGACCGCGTCAAGGTCAGCTGGCACACCGATAGCAACCATGTCATCCAGATCAACTGATCGATTTATGAATGCATGAAGAAAGGCCCCGGAGCGCAGTGTTCCGGGGCCTTTCTTCGCATGTGAACCGGACTGCGGGGCCTTGAGCGGCATCTGCCGCCAACCGGATATGAAAAGCCCGCATCGGGATCATGTTTCCTGGTGCGGGCTCAATCTGGCCAGAGAATGGTGGGTGGATCAGGCCAGCACTTCGCGTGCCGGAGCAACCGTGTGGCCGCAGGCTTCGATTTCGCTGCGGATGGTGCACGCAAGCTCATAGGAGCCGGGCGTATCGCTATGGACGAGAATGGAGCGCGCCGACACTTTCAGTGTCTCGCCGTCGATCGTCGTCACTGTACCCTGTTCGATGAACTGCCGTACGCGGGCGCGCACGCTCGCTTCATCCTTGACGACAGCGCCCGGCAGGCCACGGGGCACGAGCTGGCCCTTGGCATCAAGCGCTCGGTCTGCAAGGAAGATATTGAGCACCTTCAGGCCGCAGCTGTGTGCCGCATCCTCGATCGCCATGCCGGACATGGAGAAGATGATGAGCGACGGGTCGACGGCCTTTACCTTCTTCATGATCCGCTCGGCAAGTGCCGGGTTGCGGTTGATCATGTTGCCCATCGCGGCGTGGAAGCTGAAATGCGAGAGCTCCACATCCTGGGCCCTGGCAACCGCAGTAAGTGCGCCGAGCTGGTAGAGCACCTGGGCTTCCATCTCGTCGTCGCTGACCGGTATTTCCCGACGGCCGAAGCCGAGCCGGTCTGACAGGCCGGGATGAGCGCCGACGCCGACGCCGTTCTTCTTGGCAAGGCGCACCATGCGCGCCATCATTTCCGGATCGCCCGCATGAAAGCCACAGGCAACGTTGGCGGATGAAACCACTTCCATCAGCTTTTCGTCTTCACAGACCTTATAGACGCCAAAGCCTTCGCCCATGTCGGAGTTGAGATCGATCTTCACGGTTTCCCTCGTTCTTCTCAATGACACTGAGGAGCTATCCCGGTGCGAAACGGCACGGGAAACGCCCCAAACTTCTAGAACTATGCGAGCCCCTTCATGGCGGACTTGACCAGCGGCAGCGTTTGCCGGCATTCAATGAGATAAGCGGCAAGCGCCTTCTCGATCTCGATCGCCGTCTGGACGGTCGCTTTCTCGAAACGCAGACGGCTGCCGATACGGGCTTGGCCGACGCGCCAGAGATCGACGTCGAGAATGCCGGCGATCTTCGGATAGCCACCTGCCGTATTTGCCTCGCTCATCTGGATGATCGGTTCACCGCCGGGTGGAACCTGCACGACCCCTGGAATGACGCCGTGCGAGCGCATTTCGATCGGCTTGACCGGCTGGATCGGCTGGCCGGAGAGGCGATAGCCCGTGCGGTCGCTTTGTGAGCTGATCTTCCATGCCTGGGTCCAGAAGCGATCCGCATCCTCGCCATAGAGATCGTGTTCGGCGGCGGGAATAGCGCGCACGATGAGGCTACCGTCATCAGCCGTCGGGAAAAGATCACGCATGGCCTCCGTCGGAGGCAAGATGCCGAGCCCGCCGGTCGGAAGAAACGTCTCTCCGGCAGCACAGGTCAATTGATCGCCGACAGTCAGCGGGCGCCCATCGACACCGCCGAATGCGCCGCGCAGGGACGTGCTGCGGGAGCCCATCACCATAGGTACATCGATGCCGCCCGCAAGGCAGACATAGGCCCGCGCCCTGTCTATCGGGGTGGAAAGTTCCAGGACCTGCCCCTCATTGGCCTCCATGGCCCACCATGGCGGCATTGGCCGTCCATCGAGGGTGGCCTTGCAATCGGCGCCGGTAACAGCAAAGGCCTGCTTGCGCTGGAAGACCAGCTTGAAGGGGAAGGTCTGGACTTCGATTGCAGCGGCATTTTCGGCATTGCCGAGCAGGATGTTGCCGAGCCGGACGGACAACGGATCCATGGCGCCGCTCATGGTCACGCCGATATTGCGGAAGCCGATGCGGCCGAGATCCTGTACCGTGTTGAGAGGTCCTGTCGCGAGAATGTGGATCACAGTTCGATCCTTTCGGCAATGAACCGGATCCTGTCACCGGGAGACAGAAGTGCCGGAGAAGCGGCCATGGCATCGAACATGGTGATGTCGGCAAAACCGAGCGAGTTCCAGCCATTCGGTCCTGTCAGCACGGAAATTCCGGTCTGCATTCCGCCGATCGTCACCATCCCCTTCAGCATACGCAGCGAAGGGACCTTTTTGCGCGGCATGAAGATCCGTGGGTCAAGCCCCCCGAGATAGCCGAAGCCGGGAGCGCTGCCGACGGCGAATACGGTATAGGTTCGCTCGGCATGAATGCGCACGACTTCCTTGTCGGAAAGGCCCGAATAGTCGCAGATCGCAGGCAGGTCGATGGCATGTTCGCCGCCATAGGTCATCGGCACTTCGATCGTCTTGCCGAGCAGATCGAGGCCGGTGGACGAGTGCCAGGCCTCGAGGATCTGCCGTTCGACTTCTACGGCGTCATCCGGTGTACTGTTGAGGATCACCAGAAGATTGGTCATGCCGGGAATGATCTCTTGCACGGTCTCCCATTCCTTCAGCGCACGGGCCACAGCCCATATATGCCGCTGCGCCGGAAGATCGAGCTCGCCGGGAGCTTCCAGAAGAAAGCTCCGGTTGCCGATCATCGATATACGCGGGCTTTCGCTGGCGTCGGGGGAAATGCTGGGGGCCTTGAGAGGTGCATTGGCCATGATCGACACCTAAGATTTTGCCTGGAGGAGAACCGAACCGTAACCGACGAAGCTGCCGCTTTCCGGCTGTTCGGGCCCCGTTTCGCCTTCTGCCTTGCAGATTACCGGCACGAGGATCGGGCCGACCTGAATGAACCCGGCGCGATCGCCTTTCTTCACTGGACGGTCGCGATCGGCCGCGTCATCGAGGCGTGATGGGTGGCCGCGGAGAAATGTGCCGGCAATCGGCGCCACGGCAAGTGGAATTTCAGCGCTTTGCGTCGTGACAGGCCGCGGCAGGTCCTGCGCAACGACAGCACCCGGCACCAGATCGGCAACGATCCTCACCTCACCATCCGGGGCCGTGATCTCGACGGTGCGAACGCCACATCGTTGCAGTTGATCGGCTAAGGCTGCGATCACCTTCGGATCGCTGTAGGCGGATATGGACACTGTTCTTCGGCTCATTGCTTGCTCCGAGCGGAAAACCACGTCTCGAGGTGGTGAATGTCTGGCCCACCGGCGATGAAGGCAGGATCCTCGAAAATCTCACGATGCAGAGGCAGGTTGGTGGAAACGCCGGCGATACTGAATTCACTCAGCGCCCGCCGCATCCGCTGCAGGGCCTGCGGGCGATCGGCGCCATGGACGATCAGCTTGGCGATCAGGGAATCGTAGTGCGGCGAAACGCGATAGCCGGCGCTGACATGTGTATCGACACGCACGCCCGGACCACCTGGCAATGCCATGGCGGTGATCAGGCCGGGTGACGGGAGGAACGTATAGGGATCCTCGGCATTGATACGGCATTCGAAGGAATGGCCTGAGCAGGTAATATCCGCCTGGTCGAATTCCAGCCGATGACCCAAAGCGACAAGCAATTGCTGGCGCACTAGATCGATGCCGGAGGTCATCTCCGTGACGGGGTGCTCGACCTGAAGACGGGTATTCATCTCGATGAAGTAGAATTCGCCGTTCTCGTAAAGGAACTCGAACGTGCCAACGCCGCGATATCCGATCTGTCGGCAGGCATCTGCGCAGCGCTCTGACACGGAGCGTGCAATGGCATCCGGGATCGCGATCGCGGGTGCTTCCTCGACGACCTTCTGGTGGCGGCGCTGCAGGGAGCAATCTCGAAGCCCGACCGAGACGGCATTGCCGAAGCCATCGCTGAGAACCTGAATTTCCACATGACGCGGGTGCTGAAGAAATTTCTCGACGTAGAGTTCCGGTGTTCCAAAGGCACGTCTTGCCTCCTCACGCGTCACGAGAACCGCGTCCGCCAGCGAGGCGGCATCATGAACGACACGCATGCCTCGGCCGCCGCCGCCGCCAGCGGCCTTGACGATAACCGGGTAGCCGATCTCCTCCGCAATTCTCGCAATTTCCGCCGTGTCATCCGGCAGCGCCGTATCCGGTCCTGGAACGCAAGGTACGCCGGCCGCCAGCATGGCACGCTTGGCGGCAATCTTGTCGCCCATCGTGCGGATGGCTTCGGCTGGCGGGCCGATGAATACCAGTCCCATGTCCTCGACGGCTTGGGCGAAGCCGGCATTTTCCGACAGGAAACCGTAGCCCGGATGGATCGCGCCGGCGCCTGTCAACTTGGCGGCAAGCAGGATCGCCGATTTGTTGATATAGCTCTGCCCGGGCGAGGCCGGACCTATGCAGACGGAAAGATCGGCGGACTTCAGGTAATCCGCATTGCTGTCCGCGGTGGAATGAACCATCACCGTTTTCAGACCGAGCTCGCGACAGGCTCTCTGGATCCGCAATGCAATCTCGCCCCGATTGGCGATCAGCACACTATCGAATACGGCAGGATTGCCTGCTACCGTCTTTGCCGAGGTAACATCCATCAGGCGATCTCCAGGATGACCTGGTCGAGTTCGACATCCTGCCCGTCATCGGCAAGGATGTTTGTTACGCGGCCGCTGCGATCGGCCTTGACCGTGTTGAAAACCTTCATTGCCTCGATGATGAACAGATCCTGCCCTTCAACGATGACGTCTCCGACCTCAACGAAAGGCTTGGCGCCTGGGCTAGGGGAGCGGTGAAACAGGCCGTAGGACGGTGCGGTAATCGTCGCAGACCCGGCTACCTGTCGCTCGACATTGATGGCAGCTTGCGGTGGGCCGGGGTCGGCTGCTGTGGAATGCTCGACGGGGGTGGCTGCCTTGGCGAGCGACGCTTCGGAAGCACCTGTACTCTGCCTGATAATCCGGACGGTGACGCCACCCTCGCTCACGCTCAATTCCGACACGCGCGACGAGCCGACAAATTCGATAAGTCTGCTGATCTTGTCCAGATCCATATTCGTTCCCTTGTTTTCAGGTCATCCGGTCCGCGCGGTCGAGTGTCACAACAAGCGGAGGTAGGCGCCCATTTGCTAGCTAGCATGTGAATTGCCGCGATGGGGTCAGAGCAAGTTTCTATGACCGGGGGTTTCCGGTTTGCATTTGCCTGCCGGCATGTTGAAACGCATTTCGTCGACAATGAAAGGAATGGCCGGATGAACCCCCGCAAAGGCATCACGCTGAAAATCTGTGCTGCGCTCTGTACCGTTATCATGGGTGCATGCGTGAGCGGATTGAAGGGAGAGATCCCGATCGGCGAGGTTGTCTTCTTCCGTTCGGCGGCTGCTTTTCTGCCACTCTTCATATGGCTGATCGTCCAGGGCCGCTTGAGGCAGGAGATCGCCACCAAACATATCGGTGGCCATATCGTCCGCAGCGTTTCCGGCACCGGCGGGATGTTCTTCAACTATCTCGCCCTGATTTACCTGCCGCTGGTCGATGCTACGGCACTCAGCTATGCCGCGCCGCTTTTCACTGTCGTGCTTGCAGCCATATTGCTGAAGGAAATCGTGCGGGTTTATCGCTGGACGGCTGTCGGCGTCGGGTTGATCGGCGTGCTCGTGATGCTCTCGCCGCATGCGTCCTGGGGGGCGCCGGTGGCGACTGCGACCAACACCGCACTGATCGGTGGCATTCTGGGCCTCACCGCCGCCTTCTTCTCCGCCTTCTCCATCATCCAGATACGTCACCTGGCCAAGACGGAAAATCCCGGCGCAATCGTCTTATACTTTTCGTTGGTGACGACGGTTATCGGACTTTCGACCATCGGCTTCGGCTGGAAAATGCCGGATGCGTGGCAGCTTTTGCTGCTGGTCGGTGCCGGACTGGCGGGCGGGATGGCTCAGTTGCTGGTGACGCTCAGCCTGCGTCATGCCCAGGCATCGCTGCTTGCGCCGTTCGAGTACACGACCATGATCTGGGCATTGCTTGTCGGTTATTTCTTCATGGGCCAGTTGCCTGCGCTGACGACAATCACCGGAGCGGTGCTCGTCATTCTCGCGGGACTTTTTACCATCTGGCGGGAGCGCCAAATCAAGTTGCAGGCAAGGCGTGATGATCTCCTTATCGTCGCCACGGAGGACGCGCGGGCAGCGTAACATGCGGCTACTAAAATACGGGGGGAGTGGTCGCTGAATTCGGGGCCGGTATGAGAGGCGCGTTTTACCTCTCGTCACGCTGCGTGTGGACGGAGTAAAACGATCTCTTGCGAAGAGAATTCTGAAAGGCCCGGCATTGTCATGCCGGTTGCGATCAAGGTCGCGATGACCTGGCGAATCCGGAGCTATCCCGGATGTTGCTATCGACGTGAAGGTTCTGAGGCTCGTAGCCACCCGCATGGTCGGCTGCTGCAGATTTATACCAATTCTCCGACACAGGGCGCAGTCACGTATTTGCGCAGGCGGCGGTGTATGTGTGGATTTGCGGCTGCACCGACGTTCTAACCCGATTGGGCTGCAGTGCTGTTTTGCGCTTGTGCGCAAGTTCGGTAGCGCGCAGTCGGGAATGAGCCGCAGTCGCCGTGTCTGATATGGCAATGGCCCGGTGAGCAGGGTCGTATAAGGCTCTGAACTCATGAAGATCAGCCGGAAGGCGAGATGGCCTTGCCTTCCGGCTGAATGCCAACGGTGCTGCAACGCTCATGCCACGAGGGGGGCGTAATAGGGACATGAGCGCGAGGATCAGCGGCCGTCGGGCAGTCGTGGTGGCCGCATTGGCCCGAAGGGGCCAGGGCCGTGTCCATGTCCGGGACCGAGCAGGTCGAGGCTGCGGTCCGCCTTGGTCAGCCTTTCAAGTTGCTCCGGCGACAAGGTGGCGATCAGCGTATCGACCTCATCTTTCAACGTTTTTGCCCTTTCGGCTTCGGCCATGGAACGTTGTGCCAGCAACTCGGCCTGTAGCGGCGGTGCCTTGCCCGGTTGCGCCCCGCCAGTGCCATCACCTTGGCCGAAATCGGCCAGCCTTGGCAGCTTGCGAGCATCGACGAAATCGATGAGTGCCGACGTATAGCCGCGCCATGCATCAAGCTGCGACGCGGTAATGCCGACATATGTCTCGATACCGGCCAGTTGATTGGCCAGGTGCAATGCCGGGTCGAAGGGTGGCCTTGGCTCAAAGCCCGGTTCATGCTGGTGATCCGGGAAAGGGTGGCCGTCTGGAGGGAGAAGGAAAACATCGCCCTGAGGTGGCAGCATCGGCTTCTGCACCTGTTCGCCAGCGCTGTCGGGCTTGAGATCCTGGGAGATCGACGGGTTTGCAACCAGTAGCAGGGAAACGCTTGTCAATATGGCCAGACCGAACCTGCTGCGTGTCATCTTCTCTTCCTTTAGATTGATAAGATGACAGACAGATAGGTGGACAATGTATCTGGCGTTCGCCCAAATATGTCCCGGTGGTTTCTGATGGCCGGTTTTTTGTAACTGAATGTTTCCGCGGGGAGCGGGTGATATCGGTGGGCACCAAACTGCCGTATTTAACGGCTTCTGCATGCCTGAAAAGGCCGTTTGGCTGGATGAAGAATATCAATGATGTTAGTGCAAGACGCGACCGCAAAAGCGATCTTTCGGAAAGTCTCGTCTCGAATGCAGGAGCAGGCCGAAGGTCACCAGATGTCCATAAACAACAGTCCAGAGCATATTCTTGTCGTCGACGATGACGACGAAATCAGAAATCTGCTTGCGCGCTATCTCACGCAGCAAGGGTATCGATGCTCTGTGGCTTCCGATCGCCGGGAATATGAAGGTCAGATCCTGAAGGAGAAGCCTGATCTTATCGTCCTTGACGTGATGTTGCCGGATGGTTCCGGCCTCGATATCTGCCGCAATCTGCAGACCAGCGGCTCACCGGTGCCCGTTATCCTGTTGACCGCGCTCAAGGAGGATGTCGATCGGATCATCGGTCTTGAACTCGGGGCCGATGACTATCTTGGAAAGCCCTTTAATCCGCGCGAACTAACGGCCCGCATCAAGGCGGTCCTGCGGCGGTCCACCCGTGTGCAGGCGGCAGATCAGGGGCCTTTCTCTTTTTACTTTGCAGATATTTCGGTCGATCCGGAACAGCGCCGCGTCGCGCGGGTGTCCGGAGAAGTCATCGAGTTGACCGGGGCGGAATTCGACCTGTTGCACGTGTTTCTCGAACGTCCCGGCAGGCTTCTGTCCCGCGATCAGCTGCTTGATCTTACCCAGGGGCGGGGACGTGATCCACTTGACCGGTCTATCGATGTGTTGATGAGCCGCATCCGGCGAAAACTCGGGGAAACCGATGACGGTCCGATTTTCAAGACCGTGCGCAATGGTGGTTACCAACTGACGGTTCCCGTCAAACTGTTGCCGGGTGACTGATGACACGACTGCGCAACCGTATCGTCCTGCTTCTCGTCGCGGCCATAATCACCGTCGTCGGCCTCGCAACATTTGCGGCGAGTAGAGCTCTTGGCCCCCCTCCGATGAATGGGCGGCTGGAGGCTCAGGCAACGCAACTGCGTCTGGTGGCGGCATTGGTAGAGCGCGATCGGCCGGCCGCCGTGGCGCAAGGCGCCTCCATCAGCGACCATCCGGCGATCGGGGACATCGATAGACACATGACTGATGAACTTTCGGATGTCCTGGCGCGATCGGGCAGCCCCCTGAAGGTCCTGATTTCACGACATCCGGAAAGCCGGGCGACGACGGCCTCGGTGGAACTGAGCGACGGACTTTGGCTTGTCATGGCCTGGATGGAACAGGGGCCGCCGCCGGGAGGCTGGATAACCTTGGCGATCTGGGCTGCATTGATCGTGATCGGCAGCGCCGCGGTGTCGATTTTTGCCGCGTCGAAGATCGTCAGGCCGCTAGAGTTGATCGAGAGTGCCGTGGCCCGCATCGGACCCGATGGGGCATTGCCGACGATCCCGGAGACGGGACCGGGCGAGATACGTGCCACCGCCCATGCGTTGAACCGGATGTCTGCTCGCCTCAAGTCGGCAATCGAAAGTCGAATGAGGCTCGTTGCCGCGGCGGGTCATGATCTCAGGACGCCGATGACCCGCATGCGCCTGAGAGCGGAGTTCATCGTGGACGATGGTGAGCGGGACAAATGGCTGGCCGATCTCAACGAGCTTGATGCGATCGCAGACAGTGCCATGATGCTCGTCCGGGAGGAAGTGAAGGTCGTCGACGCGCGGCCTGTCCGGCTGGACCAGCTGATCGGGCAGGTGGCGGCGGAACTGCACTCTCTCGGTTATGCCGTCACCCTGGCACAGGTCGACACCGCCTTCGTTTCGGGCTCCCCCTTGGCTCTCACGCGTGCGATCCGCAATCTGGTGATCAATGCAGCGACACATGGCGAGCGGGCAATGATGTCGTGCGTCACGCGTGCGGATGACGTGGTGGTCACGATTGTCGATGAAGGCCCCGGTATTCCTCAGGTGCTGCTGGGGCAGGTCTTCGAGCCGTTTTTCCGCGTCGATGGCGGCAGGAGAAAATCCATAGCGGGTGCAGGCCTGGGGCTGGCGATCGCAAAGGAGATCATCGAGCGTTTCGGCGGCCGGATCACTCTTGCCAACAGGGTGCCGAGGGGCCTGTTGCAGGAAGTTGTCCTTCCTCGTGCGGTGATGGACACTGCGCCGACTGAGGTCGATCAGTTGGCGGATCAGGATTAGCTTACAGCAGCAGAAAATCTCGGGGACTTGAACGTGGCTCGCCCGGCCTCCGCTCTAAGGGGGGAAAAGGCCGCGAGACACGCTCGCGGCCTCTCATATTCTATAGATCCGAGGTCCGGCTCGACTTAATTCAAGCCGAGTGTACCACGCAGGGTGGAGAGATCCTCTGCAAGCGTATTGACCGGGCCAGCGAGCGCCTTGCGATCGTCGTCGCTCAGCTTGTCGTATGTCTCGTAGCCATGGGCGGTCTTGTACTTGGCCAGGATCGTGTCGACCGTCTTGAAGTTGGCGTTGATCTTTGTGACAAGATCCGGATTTTCCTTCTGCACCAACGGCTCAAGCAGGTCTACGATCTTCTTGGCGCCGTCGACATTGGCCTGGAAATCCCAAAGATCGGTATGGCTGTAGCGATCCTCCTCGCCGGAGATCTTCGTCGCAGCCACCTCTTCCATCAGCGCAGCGGCGCCGCCGACCACCTTTTCAGGCGGAACCGTGAGGCCCTTGACCCGGCCCTGAAGCTCGACGACGTCGGCGTAAAGCTTGTCGGCCAGCTTATCGAGGCCCTTGGTCGTGTTTTCCGTGAAAAGGCTGTATTCGATCCGATGGAAGCCGGTGAAGTCATCGGACTTTTCTGCCTGTTCATGATCGTCGGCGCGTGAATCGATAGAGCCGTCGAGATCGGAGAACAGTTCCGCGATCGGTTCGATCTTCTCATAGGTCACGCGGGTCGGCGCGTAGAGCGCCTTTGCCTTCTTCAGGTCACCGGCCTTGATTGCATCGGTGAAGGCTTTGGTATCCTTGGCGAGCTTGTCGAGATTGTCCTGCACGAAGATCTTGTAGTCGGCGATCGGCTGAACGAGGTCGATCGGGGAGACCGCAGCACTTGCAATATTGGTGCCGGCAAAGAGTGCCGCAGCGGAGGCAGCGGTAAGGAGCATGGAACGGATAGTCGTCATGGCGATCTCTCTGTTGTGTTTCAGATGGAACAGTGGTGGTATTTATCAGCCGCGTGCATGAGCGGACCTCGCGGAGGTAAGGAGGGCACTGGCGAGATAATCACTCTCATCTCTGACTCCGGGAAGCGCGAAGAAATAGCCGCCGCCGATCGGCTTGATATATTCTTCCAGAGGCTCCCCGTTCAGCCGGGTCTGCACGTGGATGAAACCCTTGTCGAGATCTGCCTGATAGGCAATGAACAGCAGTCCCATTTCCAGTTGGCCGGACTTGCTGACACCGTTTGAATAATTGAACGGGCGTCGCAGAAGCAGGTTGGCCTCAGAGGCCGCATCGCGCGGGTTGGCGAGCCGGATATGGGCGTCCATCGGCGTTGCTTTGCCGGCTGGATCGCCTGCATAATTCGGCACGTCCGCCTCGGTCTTGCCGTCAAACGGAGCGCCGCTCGCCTTGCGACGTCCGATGATCGTCTCCTGCTCCTGAAGCGGCGTACGGTCCCAGCGCTCGACGAAGTTGCGGATGATGCGCACCACCTGATAGCTGCCATGCGTCGCCCATTGCGGCTCGCCGCTATCGGGCTGGACCCAGACGATGCGGTCCATCAACTGCGGGTTTGTCGAATCGGGATTGGCGGAACCGTCGCGGAAGCCGAGATAGTTGCGGGCGCTTTCCTCCGGCGTGCCCGGATCGGGTGCGCGCACCGGCACAGATCCTTCCTGCTTCCAGCGCACCATCAGCAAGTCCGGCATGGTGCGGATGATATCACGCAGCGCATGGATATTGGTATCGGGCGTATTGGAGCAGAACTGTAGAAGAAGATCGCCGTGGCAAAGATCCTTTTCCAATGCGTCATTCGGGAACCCGGTCATCTGACCCAGACGTGCCGGCTTGAAATCGGCAAGTCCGAAGCGCTGATCGAACAGAGATACCCCGATCGACGCCGTGACCGTCAGATTGTCCGGCGGCACCACGGGCCCGAGTATGCCCGAATCCGACGGCGGAAATTTCGGGTCGCGTTCCGGTGGTTCGCCGCCCTTCATCAGGAAGGCTGTGCGTTCGGTCAGCGTCTTGAACATCCGCTCCAGATCATCGATCGATTGGGCAAGAACGTCGAATGCCACCACAAGCCCGGCCGCCGGACGCGGTGTCACCACTCCTGGCTGGTGCTGGCCGTAGAAGGGCTGCATCTGGAACAGGGTGTTGCTGTGTGGGGCAGCCGTAACCACACCTTCCGCCGTCGCGCTGTCGGCAAAGGCGTGGGCCGGGCAGGTGGCTGCCGCGGCCATTACCCCTGCCGTACCAATCCCGGCGCTCATAAGCAGTTTGCGGCGAGCGGGTGAAAAGTCGTTTCCCCCGCCGCGCGTATCTTTCTTGGGCCCCGTCACGAGCTTGCTCCCAGTTGATCGCGCAGCTTGCCGAGATCGTCGGCGAGCGCTGCGGCCGCGGTCTTGAGTGCTGCCTTGTCGCTGTCGGAGACGCTGTCATAGCCGACAAATCCATCTCCGGATTTCAGCTTGGCAAGGGCGGCATCGAGTTCGGCAAACTGCTTGTCGATGGATTGATAAATTGCTGCGCTCGTCTTTATTGCGCCCGGCCTCATGAGATCGGTAACACGACGAACGCCGTCGAGAGTGGCGGCAAGAGACGTAAGGTCGCTATGGACGTAGCGATCATCCTCGGCCTCGGCCGTCGTGCTGGCGAAACGCTGCAGGGCGCTGGCCGCCCCGGAGACCATATGGTCGGGCATGACCTTGAGGTCGTGAATGCGCCCCGCAAGTTGCCCGGCATCATCTGAAAGCTTGGTGGCGACTGGAGCGAGGCCGTTAAGGCTATTTTGGGCAAAAAGCCCGTACTCGATCCTGTGCAGGCCGCCGAAGGCCGGGTCGGCCTCTTTCTTTTCATAGTCATTGGCGCGCGCATTGATCGCTGCGTCAAGATCGGACAGCGGCCCTGCAACGGGGGCCAGATGAGAATAGGCAATGCGTGCCGGCTCATAGAGCTTGCGGGCATCGTCGATATTACCCGCCTTGATCGCGTCCGTAAGAGCGCCGACGGCGCTAACGAACTCGCGTGTCTCGCCAGCGAGATAGACCTTGTATTCCGCAAGTGCACCGATAAAGGCCGTCAGTGTCGAGGTTGCCGATGCTGCGTCGTTCTCGGCCGATGGCGTGACATGCAGTTTGCCGCGCGGATTGGACAGCAGGCCGCAGGTGATCTCGTAATCGCCGGGCTGGAGCCTGGCAGAGAGCGACTGGGTAAAGCCTGGTGCGATGTTCTCGCGTTCTTCGACCACCATCACGCCGTCGAGAATTTCCCATTCCACAGCGCGATCGGACTTGTTGACGATAAGGAATGTCCGCCGGCCGGCGGGAACTGTCAGTTCCTGCGGATCGCAGGCACGGCCGGCTATGGTCACGGTTGTCGCGCCTGCGACATTCTGAGCGGCAGAGCGATGAGACAGGCGCGAGGCATAGTAGAACGCGCCGCCTGCGACGATCACGAGAGCGACCGATAGCCCGAGGCCAAGCCTGATGACCGTCGGCGAGAGCAATGAGGGGGAGGTGTTTTCCGACATAGGGACCAGATCGTCAGCGGTTGGAGGCCGATTGTGGAGAGCTTTCCGTTACCGGACGGGAGAGCGGTGCGAGATAGAAGAACAGCGCGAGAGCGATATAGGCGACATAGGCGATGACCTCGCTGATCGTCGGCGCATCGATATAGCCGAAGATACCGCCGAGTGCCGACCCGAGCGGGCTGTCGAGCGGAAGCTTGTCGCTGAGATCGAACACGACGGTCTGCAGGCCGTTCCACAGCCCGGCTTCATGCAAGGCTTTCACCGCATTGGCGAGGATGCCCGCGGCGACGATCAGAATGAAAATCCCCGTCCAGCGGAAAAACCGGCGCAGATCGAGCTTCAATCCGCCGACATAGATGCCATAACCGACAAGGATCGCAAGCGCCACGCCAAGCAGCGCGCCGAGCGGCGCGAGGCTGCTGTCGGACTGCTGGAATGTTGCGAGAAGGAAGAACACCGATTCCAGGCCTTCGCGCACGACGGCGAGAAACGCCATGGCGGCAAGACCCAAGCCCCCGCTCGATGAACTGAGGGCCGCATCCACCGAGTGCTGCAACTCGGACTTGATCGAGCGGGCAGCCTTGCGCATCCAGAAGACCATCGAGGTCAGGACGCAGACGGCAACGAGACCGATAATCGCCTCGAACAGTTCCTGCATCTTTTGAGGAAATTCAGCCTGCACGAATTGCAATGCGGCACCGACGGTAAGGGACAAAGCGATCGCAAGAAATATGCCGATCCAGACGATCGGCATCCACTGGCCACGGCCGCTCTGCTTCAGGTAGCTCGCAATGATACCAACGATCAGGGCCGCCTCGACCCCTTCGCGGAACATGATGAGGAATGGTACGAGCATTGCAATCCTATCCCGGCCGATGCCCCTCCCATCGGCGCAACGTCGAAAGCCTTCCTGTTTCGGTCATCTTTTAGTCCCGGATGCAACCTGCAGCAAGCAACCATTGGCAGAATTTATGTGCCTGATTCGGGCCTCCACGCAGGTTTTTGCCCGTAAAGGAAAGCGATGCGCGAACTGCTGCCGCGCGAGCACGGGCTATGCGCAAACAACAATGCTCGAACTGGCTGGGTTGGATAAGGCTGCAGTTTTGTAACTCCCTACTCTGCGGGTCATGGTGCGGGAGCTGGCGGGAACGAATCGGGCATAAATTGTCGCCGGCTTTTTTATAATTTGGCGACCGGAAAGGTCCCGTCGGCTTGCCTTCGTGCTGGGATCTTTGTTCCGTTTGAACACGTTTTGAGGTTCCTCGGATATCCGGCTGCTGCCGCTCTTATCACAGCTATTCCCGTCATTTTGCGCTTGAAGACCTTCCTTTTGAACTTATGCAGAAGGAGCAATCACAACAGCGTCAACGTCAAAAAAGTATCAGTTTAATTCGTGGTCTGAGGTAGATAGCCCGCAAATTCAGTGGTTATGATCTTGGCAACGGTCAAATTTGCAAATTGGAGGTTTGCAGATTTTACCTTCTAAAGTGTGCGCTCGGTGGGAGAAGACGCGGTGCAACCTGATCTGGAATTGGTCCATATCCGCAAGGGCGAATCCTTCGCAGCCTGGATGCATGGCTACCCGTTCCGTACCGTCCGCTGGCACTATCATCCCGAATACGAAATCCATCTGGTCGTTGCGACGTCGGGTCGCTTTTATATCGGCGATCACATCGGCCAGTTCTCGCCGGGCCAATTGATCATGACGGGTCCCAACCTGCCGCAGAACTGGATTTCAGACATTGCGCCGGACGAGTTCGTGCCCGCCCGCTCGCTTGTCATTCAGTTTCCCCCGAAGTTCGTCGAGGATTGCACCTCTTCCATGGCCGAGATGGAGGCGATCACGCCGCTCCTGGATCGCAGCCATCGAGGCCTCCTGTTCGACAATGCGACAAGCGCGGTGGTCAAGCCGCTTATCGAGGAACTGATCGAGACGCGCGGGCTGCGGCGTCTGGCGCTTTTCTGGGAAATCCTCGATGTGCTGGCAACGGCGCCGGAACCGGAAGTGCTGGCAAGCCTCAGCTACGAGCTCGACCTCTCCAATATCAACGATAGCGGCATCAATCGGGCGATCGCTCATCTGCGCGAGCATCTGACCGACGATATCGACGAGCGTGATCTGGCAAACATGGTCGGGCACAGTTCGAGTTCGTTTTCGCGCGCCTTCAAGCGCCATACGGGCACGACGCTCGTCCGTTACAAGAACCAGCTTCGTGTCGATCTGGCTTGCCTTGCACTGCTGACCAGACCCGAGGTGAAGATCGCCGAGATCTGCTACGAGATCGGCTTCTCTAATCTTTCGAATTTCAACCGGCATTTCCAGAAGATGAAGGGAATGTCGCCCTCGCAATTCCGCGCGACTTTTGCGGCCAACGGAGCGTTCAAAGCCGCCGAATAGAGGAAATCACTGAATTCCCCATTCGGGGGAGGAGCCATTCGGCGGGCATGGTGCTTGCCGGAAACGGACAGGCGTTGCCTGTCGTCGTCCACAGGGAGGAAGACTGAGATGAAGAAGACACTGACCGCATTGGCAATCGCCGTTGCCTCGCTCGCCGCGAGTTCCGCGCTTGCGCAGGACGGCGGCAAGCTGAAGATCGGCATGACGTTCCAGGAAATGAACAACCCTTACTTCGTCTCGATGAAGGAAGCGCTCGATCAGGCTGCCAAGTCGATCGGCGCGGACGTCGTTGTTACGGATGCCGGGCACGATGTCGCCAAGCAGATTTCCGACGTCGAAGATATGCTGCAGCAGAAGATCGATATCCTGCTTCTCAACCCGACCGATTCCGCAGGTGTCGAGGCTGCCGTCAACGCGGCCAAGGCGCAGGGCGTGATCGTCGTCGCCGTCGACGCCAATGCCAGCGGTCCGGTCGACACTTTCGTCGGTTCAAAGAACAAGGACGCCGGGTATCAGTCGTGCCAGGCGCTTGCCAAGTCGCTGAACGGTGAGGGCGAAGTGGCTATTCTGGACGGTATTCCAGTCGTTCCGATCCTGCAGCGTGTCGAAGGTTGCAAACAAGCCCTCACCGAATTCAAGGGCATCAAGCTGGTCGACACCCAGAACGGTCGCCAGGATCGCTCGGTCGCGCTTGGCGTCGTCGAAAACATGTTGCAGTCGCATCCCAACCTCAAGGGCATCTTCTCCGTCAACGACGGTGGTGCGATGGGCGCTCTGGCTGCAATTCAGGGCTCGGGCCGCGATGTCAAGCTGACCTCGGTCGACGGCGCTCCCGAAGCGGTGAAGGCGATCGCCGACGGCACGCCCTTCATCGAGACCACTGCCCAGTTCCCGCGCGATCAGGTGCGGGTCGGCCTCGCCATGGCGCTCGCCC
Source organism: Neorhizobium sp. NCHU2750 (assembly GCF_003597675.1). Classification (NCBI taxonomy): domain Bacteria; kingdom Pseudomonadati; phylum Pseudomonadota; class Alphaproteobacteria; order Hyphomicrobiales; family Rhizobiaceae; genus Neorhizobium; species Neorhizobium sp. NCHU2750. The sequence goes on from NZ_CP030828.1 coordinate 331,597, forward strand.
AGAAGTGGGGTGCCCGCGTGGTGCCGAAGGAAGTGCCGATCGACGTTCGCCCCGTTACAAAGGAAAACGCTGCCGGCTTCAGCTGGTAAGCGCCTCCCGAGCGCCCTCGCCGAAAGGCGGGGGCGACATTTCCAACAGAAAAGCGGGAGGAACCGATGCTTGAACTGAGCGGCATAAAGAAGAGCTTTGGCAAGATCAAAGTTCTGCACGGCGTCGATCTCAACGTCCGCGCCGGCGAGGTGCATGCGCTTCTGGGCGAGAACGGTGCCGGGAAGTCGACGCTGATGAAGATCCTGTGCGGGATCCTGGCGCCGAGTGAAGGCGAGATCCGGATCAACGGCGAGCTGATGCATTTCAGCGATTATAACGAGGCAATCGACAATGGTATCGGTGTTGTCTTTCAGGAATTCTCGCTGATCCCGTATCTGAATGCGGTCGAGAACATGTTTCTGGCCCGCGAATTGCGCAATGGCTTGGGTTTCATGAAGCGCGCGGCCATGCGAAAGCGCGCCGCCGAGATAATCGCCCAATTGGGCATCCACATCCCTCTCGATGTGCCGGTCCGCAACCTTTCGGTCGCCGAACAGCAGTTCGTCGAGATCGCCAAGGCGCTGGCACTCAACGCCCGTATCCTGGTTCTCGACGAGCCGACGGCGACGCTGACGCCTGCCGAGGTAGAGCATCTGTTCGCCGTGATGCGGAGCCTGCGCAGCCAGGGCGTGGCGATCATCTTCATTTCGCATCACCTAGAGGAGATCTTCGAGATCTGCGACCGCATCACTGTGCTGCGGGACGGCGAATTTGTCGGCTCCTGTGATGTCGTCGAGGTCGATCAGGCGCAGCTCGTCGAGATGATGGTCGGGCGTCGGATCGAGAACAGCTTTCCTCCGAAGCCCGTGATCCCGGCCGAGGCCGCGACCGTTCTGGACGTCTCGGAGGTCCAGCTTGCCAAGGGTGGCCCGGTATCGAATTTCAAGCTTCGTGCCGGGGAGATCCTTGGATTTGCGGGCCTCGTCGGCTCCGGGCGGACGGAAACGGTCCTTGCCATGCTCGGGGCCTACCCGGCCGCAAGCTGCAAAGTCTCGATGAACGGGGTGTCGATACGTTTCCGCGATCCATCCGACGCCCTCGCTGCGGGAATAGGTTTGCTGCCCGAGAGCCGCAAGGAACAGGGCCTGATCACCAGCTTCCCGATCCTCCAGAACGTCTCGCTCAACAATTACGACAAATATCTCTTCGGCCATCTGTTCATCAATCGCAGCAGGGAGCTGGAAGATACGCGGATTGCCATGCAGAAGGTTCGCGTCAAGGCGCAAAGTCCTCATACGCGGGTTGATACGCTATCCGGCGGCAACCAGCAGAAGGTCGTGATCGCCCGCTGGCTCAATCACAACATGAAGGTGCTGATCTTCGACGAGCCCACGCGCGGTATCGACGTCGGGGCAAAGACCGAAATTTATCAGCTCATGCGCGAATTCACGGGGCAGGGCTACTCCATCATCATGATTTCATCGGAACTGCCGGAAGTCGTCGGCATGTCCGATCGGGTCTGCGTCTTCCGCTCCGGCGGCATCGTGGCGACCGTAGAAGGTGCCGCGGTCACTTCGGAAGAAATCATGACCCATGCAACAACCGGGAGGACAAGACATGTCGCATGATGCGGAAGCTATAACCGGTGCAGGCGCGGAAACGTCCGCCACACCAATCTGGAAGTCGATCATTCACTCGCCTCTGGCACTGCCTCTGGCGGGCCTGATCGTTGTCTCGATCCTGATGGGCTTTGCCTCTGACAACTTCTTCTCGGTGTCCAACATCCTCAATGTGCTGAGGCAGGTCTCGATCGTCGCCATTCTGGCAGTCGGCATGACTTTTGTGATCCTGACGGGTGGCATCGATCTCTCCGTCGGCGCGGTTATGGCCCTGGCGGGCACGATGGCTGCAGGTCTGACGGTGAATTTCGGCATGCCGGGCGCTGCTGCGCTTCTGGCCAGCGTGATCATTGCGATCGGGCTCGGGCTCTTCAACGGCCTTCTCGTCGCATGGGGGCGCATGCCGGCGATCATCGTGACACTTGCCACGATGGGCATCGCTCGCGGCGCCGGCCTGATCTATTCCGGCGGTTACCCGATTTCCGGCCTGCCGTCGTGGATCTCCTGGTTCGGCATTGGCCGGATCGGCATCATCCCCGTGCCGGTCATCGCAATGGTCATCATCTACGCGCTGGCATGGTTGCTTCTGGAGCGAACCCCCTTCGGCCGTCATGTTTATGCGATCGGCGGCAACGAGATGGCAGCAAGACTTTCGGGCGTGAAGACCGGGCGGATCAAGCTTGCTGTCTATGCGATTTCCGGCCTCACCTCGGGATTGGCCGCAATCATCCTGACGGGGCGCCTGATGTCCGGCCAGCCCAATGCCGGCGTGGGCTTCGAGCTCGATGCCATTGCTGCCGTGGTTCTCGGCGGCACGGCGATCGCCGGCGGCCGGGGGCTGATCATCGGTACGCTGATCGGTGCCATCCTGCTCGGCATCCTGAATAACGGCCTCAACCTCATGGGTATCAACCCGTACCTGCAGGACATCATCCGCGGCTTCATCATTCTTCTTGCCATCTACATCGCCCGCGAGTGGCGCTGAACGAACCCTATTCTCGTCTCACAAAAATCAGGAGAAAATGCATGTCTCAATCGCTGGAAGGCAAGATTGCCGTCATCACGGGCGCAGCTTCGGGGATCGGTCTTGCGACCACCGAAAAACTGCTCGCCAACGGCTGCACGGTGGTCATGGTCGACTGGAACGAGAAGGCATTGAACGAGCTTGTCGCCAAGTTTGGAAAAAATGCCGTCGCTCAGGTGACCAACCTCCTCGACGCCGAAAGCTGTGCCGCGATGGTGCCGGAAATCCTGGCAAAAGTCGGCCATATAGACATCCTCTATTGCAATGCCGGAACCTATATCGGCGGCGATCTGGCGGACACGACGGCTGAGGCGATCGACAAGATGCTCAATCTCAACGTCAACGCAGTGATGAAGAACGTCCATGCGGTCGTGCCTCACATGAGCGAGCGAAAGACGGGCGATATCATCGTGACATGCTCGATCGCCGGGCATTTCCCCACCTATTGGGAGCCCGTCTATGCCGGTTCGAAATGGGCCGTCACCTGCTTCGTTCAGACCATGCGCCGGCAGATGATCCCGCATGGCGTGCGCGTCGCCCAGGTCTCGCCCGGCCCGGTGGTTTCGGCACTCCTCGCCGACTGGCCGGAGGAAAACCTGCGCAAGGCCAAGGAATCCGGCAGCCTGATCGACCCGAGCGAAGTCGCCGATGCTGTCGAATATATCCTGACGCGCAATCGTAACGTCACGATCCGCGACATGCTGGTCCTGCCGACGAATTTCGATCGCGTCTGACAGGTTAAGATGAGCGATCGCCGCGTTCGCGCCCGCCGGGTGCGATGCGGCGGTCCGAAGCATACCGGAAGGGTGACATGGAAACCTATTTTATCGGCGTGGATGTGGGTACGGGGTCGGCGCGGGCGGGCGTATTCGATCGGAGCGGCGCCATGCTGGCCTCGGCCAAGCACGATCTTCTCATCTTCCGCGACGACCATGGACATGTGGAGCAGTCGAGCGCGCAGATTTGGGCTTCGGTATGCGCAGCAGTGCGCGATGCTGTTTCTGCGAGCGCTATAGATCCTTCCGCGATTGTGGGTCTCGGCTTCGACGCGACCTGCTCACTGGTGGTTCAGGGTGCCGTGGCCGGCGTGGGGGATCCCCGACATCCCGAGCGTGACGTCATCGTCTGGATGGACCATAGGGCGATCGGACAGGCGCAACGGATCAACGCCACCCACCATCCCGTGCTCTCCTATGTCGGCGGTATCATTTCGCCGGAAATGGAAACTCCGAAACTGCTCTGGCTGCGCGAGAACATGCCGGCGGTCTATGATAGTGCAGAGAATTTCTTCGACCTGACCGATTTCCTCACCTGGAAGGCGACCGGTTCGCTCGACCGATCCTCCTGCACGGTGACATGCAAATGGACCTATCTCGCGCATGAAGATCGATGGGACGAGGGCTATTTCCGACAGATCGGCCTGGGCGATCTCGCGGATGAAGGTTTCCGCCGCATCGGAGCGAATGTCGTGCATCCGGCGACGCCGGTTGGACAGGGGCTCCGTCCTGAGGCTGCGGCCGAGATGAACCTGAAGACCGGGATTGCGGTCGGCGCCGGGTTGATCGACGCCCATGCTGGCGGGGTCGGGACCGTTGCCGCGCGTGGCGGAACCGAGGATGCGGCCGCCTGCCTTGGTTATGTATTCGGTACATCGTCCTGCACGATGACGACGACGGCCGAACCGAAATTCGTGCCGGGCGTCTGGGGACCCTATTATTCGGCGATGGTGCCCGGCATGTGGCTCAACGAAGGTGGCCAATCCGCGGCCGGGGCTGCAATCGACCGGCTGCTTGGCCTCCATCCCGCCGTGCAGGAGGCGCGCGAAGAGGCCGCGCGCGAAAAATTGGGCTTGCCGCAATGGCTGGCGCAGCGGGCTCTGTCTTCTGCCGAAAATGCATCTGCAGCCGTTCTTCTGGCAGGCCAGATGATGGTCGTGCCGGAATTCCTCGGCAATCGCGCGCCCTTCGCCGACCCCGCGGCACGCGCGGTGGTGATGGGGCTCGGAATGGAAGCCGGGATTGACAGTCTCGTTGCACTTTATATCGCCGGCTTGTGCGGTCTCGGATACGGTCTGAGACAGATCATTGATACACAGGCGGATAACGGCGTCACCATTTCGACGATCTCGGTATCGGGCGGTGCCGGCACGCATCCGCTGACCCGCCAGTTGCTGGCGGATACAACGGGAACTCCGGTGGAAGTGACCGATTGCCCAGAGCCGGTGCTGCTGGGATCTGCAATGCTGGCGGCTGTTGCCTCGGGTGCCTATCCGGATCTGCAATCGGCGATGCCTTCGATGTCTGCCGTGGCAGGACGTGCCGAGCCCGCCACCGGTGCGATCCGTGCCCTTCACGACAGCCGTTATCAGGCTTTTCTCAAGACGCAGGCGCTTGCCCGCGACATTCGTAACGATATCGAACCGCTGCTTGCGGCAGCAGTTTCTTGAACAGCAACATCAGAGGTTCGTCCTCGGGAGGAAAGAGAATGCAGTTTTCGGGGCAATCCGTCATCATCACGGGAGCGGGCAAGGGGATCGGCCGGGCCTGTGCACAGGTCATGGCAGCGCGCGGCGCCGAAGTTATAGCGCTGACGCGCACGAAGGCCGACTTGGAGAGCCTTCATGAGGAGATCGGTGGCCGCTCGATCCAGGTCGATCTTTCCGACCCCGCCGCGACGCGCAAGGCGATGGCGGAGGCAGGGACTGCCGACTATCTGATCAATAGTGCCGGTATCAATGTGCTGGAGTCGAGCTTCGACATGACCGAAGCCGGCTACGAGGCGGTGATGGGCATCAATCTGCGTGCCGCGCTGATCACCTGCCAGGAATTCGGGCGTGCGCGCGTCGCTGCAGGGGGGGGCGGCGCGATCGTCAACATTACGTCCATCGCCGGCCATCGCGGCTTTGCCGAGCACCTCTGCTATGCGGCTTCGAAGGCCGGGCTGGAAGGTGCTACGCGGGTGCTGGCCAAGGAATTCGGGCCGCACGGTATCCGCGTCAACGCCGTTGCGCCGACGATCACTCTGACCGAACTTGCGCTTGCCGCCTGGAGCGATCCGGCCAAGTCCGAACCGATGATGGTGCGTCACCCGATCGGTCGTTTCGCTGAGGTTGATGATGTGGCACGAACCATCGCGATGTTGTTGTCACCTGATACGGCGATGGTCAACGGTGCGGTGATCAATGTCGATGGTGGGTTTCTCGCTGTATAGGCAACCTTGCACAGGAAATCATTGAGACCTGGGCCTTCTGTCTGCCCTTAGGCCATGCCGAATTGGTGTCATCCCCGACGCAAGTGCGGCTTGATCAGCGCTGCATTGATGAGTTTTAGGCGGCCCTGAGATTTCGAACCCCCAGCATGGCGAAAAGTCTCGCGCATCTCCTGCTCAGCCTTTGGTATTGAGCAGGATTATGAGCCTGCGAGTGCCAGAGATCGCTTCATCACCCTTGTTCGCGATCTGTTTTGCAAGATCGAGAAGCTCTTCGGCAACCTGAGGCCGATAGGGTACAAGCGCGTATATCTTTTGACGGGAAGGTATTTGCTCGCGCGCGCAAGAGTTTTCCTTCCGTACGCGCTTCGTGACATTCCGGACCCATCGCAGGCAATTTGGCGCTTGCGCCTGGCTGAATTGTATATACTTTATCGACCTGCATTATCATTTTCTCGCGCTTGGAGAAGGCGTCTTGTTGATGAACGGCAATCAGGTCGACGATGTTTTCCGGCAAGTTGGTGCAGCGCTCGTCGATTGTTTGCGCAGATCATCGCGATGTCGCGAAAGGTTATTTGTCCGAGGAAGGCGGGAGGCCAACGGCCGCGCTCTTGGGGTGCCTCAAGGCGGCCGCTGGGCGGCTGACATCGCCTGTATCTCAACTTCCTGCCTAGGTCGTCTTACGCTCAGGATCTCGCCATGAACAAAGCCAGGAATTTTCTCGTCATCATGTCAGACGAGCATCAATCCAGGGCGATGGGCTGCGCCGGGCATCCCTTCGTACAAACGCCCAATCTCGACCGTCTGGCGGCGAGAGGAACGCGGTTTTCGAAGGCATACACGCCGTCGCCGATCTGTGTTCCTGCGCGAGCAAGCTTCGCGACCGGAAAATACACGCATCAGAACCGGATGTGGGACAATGCCATGCCCTATGATGGCTCGATCCCGACCTGGGGCCATGCGCTGCAAAACGAGGGTGTCGCAGTCGAGTCGATCGGCAAGCTTCATTATCGGTCTACGGAGGATTCGAACGGCTTCGATGCCGAACATATCCCGATGATGGTTGCGAACGGCGTGGGCATGGTCTGGGCTTTGGTCCGTGACGAAGAACATCGGCTCACCGGATTCAAGAACATGCTCGGTGATTATATCGGCCCGGGCACGAGCAGCTACACCGATTATGATGCTGCTATCTCGGAGCGGGCGGTGGCGTGGCTAGAGCAACAGGCAGCCGCGGGGGATGACCGGCCGTGGTGCCTGTATGTTGGCCTTGTTGCCCCCCACTTTCCATTGGTTACTCCGCAGGAATTCTACGACCTTTATCCGCACACTGCCTTGCCGCCGACGAAGCTCAATCCCAAGGACAGTTATGTGCAGCACCCATGGGTCAAGAAGCGCACGGCACAGTTTGACAGCGAGGCCGATTTCCAGACACCGGATGACCGGCTGACGGCCATGGCCAGCTATTACGGTCTTTGCAGCTGGCTCGATCATAATGTCGGGAAGATCCTCGACACGCTGGAACGTACCGGACTGATAGAGACTACGACGGTCGCCTATACATCTGACCATGGCGAGAATCTCGGTGCGCGCGGGCTTTGGGGCAAGTCGGCTCTCTATGAAGAGAGCGTGTCGATACCGATGATCATTGCGGGGCCGGGTATACCTGCCGGCGTTTGCCAAACACCAGTCAATCTGATTGATCTTTCTTCGACGATCGCATCCTATTTCGGCGGCGGACTTGAAGGCTCGCCCACGGCATCGTTGATCGGTCTTGCCCAGAGCGAAGACGATCCGGATCGTGTGGCCTTCAGCGAATTTCATGCCGCAGGTTCAGTGTCCGGCGCCTTCATGATCCGGAAGGGGCGCTGCAAATATCACCATTATGTCGGTTTCGATCCGGAATTGTTCGACCTTGAAGACGACCCGGAAGAACTGACGGATCTGGCCGGCGATCCGGCTCATTCCGGCGTCATTCACCTGATGCAGCAGGAACTCGCAAAGATCTGCGATCCGGATGCGACCAACGCGCTCGCCTTCGACGACCAGCACCGGATGATCGAGCGTTTTGGTGGCCGTGATGCGGTCTTGAAGATTGGCGTGCCAAAGCCGGGAGGATCAAGCGCCACTCCTCCTCCAAAGGCATGAACCTGCCCGCAAGATGTTGTCATACGGGCGCGTGCAGGCCGTTCGAATTGCCTTCTACCAAGGCATTATTCCCTTTCCAGTCAGAGGTTTCGACAGATGAGCAAGAAGAAGATCGTTCTGAGCTGCCTTTTCCAGGCCAATGGCTACCACAAGGGCGCCTGGCGCATGCCGCAGGCACAGGCCGGCGCAGACACCGATATCGACTATTACATCAGGACTGCCAAACGGCTGGAAGAGGGCCTGTTCGATCTCTTCTTCATTGCCGATACCCCGGCCACGCGCACCGAATTTCTCGACATCTGGACGAAATCACCGATCTATCAGAACGGCCTGGAACCGATTACCGCACTGACGGCGATCGCCACACATACCAAGCACATCGGCCTTGGGGGCACGATGTCGACGAGTTTCTTCGAGCCCTTCAATATCGCCCGCCAGTTCGCCGCACTGGATCATATCTCCAAGGGGCGGGCGGCGTGGAACGTCGTGACCTCGGCCAACGACTACGCTGCGCGCAATTTCGGCCTCGATCGCCTGCCGCCGCATGCGGAGCGTTACGACAAGGCGGCTGAATGCGTCGATGTCGTGAAGTCCTATTGGGATACGTGGGAGGATGATGCTTTCGTCTTCGACAAGGAAAATGCCATCCAGTTCGACCCGACAAAATTTCATCCGGTCGATCATCAAGGGAAATTCTTCAAGGTGTTTGGCGGGCTGAACGTTGCCCGTTCTCCGCAGGGACACCCCGTCGTGATCCAGGCCGGTGCCTCAGATGCCGGAAAGGATCTCGCAGCGAGAACCGCGGAAATCGTCTTCGGTACCGGTTCGGGCATGGATGCCGCCAAGAAGTTCTATGACGATCTGAAGGGAAGGATGAGCCGTTTCGGACGTTCATCCGACCAGTTGAAAATCCTGTCCGGCTTTGACGCGGTGATTGGCGACACCCAGAAAGATGCCGAGGACAAGTATCACTATATGCAGTCGCTTGTGCCGATCGAGCTCTCTGTGATGTATCTCTGCATGGATCTCGAGGCCAAGCTGCTTGATCTGCCACTGGATGAACCGGTGCCGCTGGACCGCATACCGTCCTCCTCAAATCATCATACCGTATATTTCAACCAGATTTCGAGCCTCATCCAGGAAGGCAAGACACTTCGCGAGATCGCCACCACCTATCGGCGCGGCAATCGTGTGATGCGCGGAACGGCGAAACAGGTGGCCGACTTCATGGAGCAATGGGTCGAGGCCGGCTGCGGCGATGGCTTCATGCTGCCAATGAGCGATTACCCCGGCAATCTCGACGATTATGTCGACAAGGTTATTCCGATCCTCCAGGAGAGAGGTTCCTACAAGACGGAATATTCGGGAGCCACCCTGCGTGAAAATCTCGGCCTTGACCGGCCTGCAAACAGGTACGCCGCAGGCTAGGCGTGCCCTATCAAATCCCGTTGGAAAATAGGGTGCGACATTTTAGAAAAACTAAAAGTGAACGCATGCAACGCGTTCTTGTTGGGCTAAATCTCCTTGTCTAAGTTTTCCATATTGAAGCCCGCGATCTGCAAGTGGCCGTATTACTTCGGCCATCTTCGCAAAGCTTCTTGCATCCAATTCATCGGTATGTCGGGGAACTAAAAAATGGTTCGTGAAGATAAACTAAAGCTTGGAACTTTCGTCTATACATTTGGGTTTCATCCGGCCGCATGGCGACATCCGGATAGCGATGTAAATGGTGCAAACGACTTCAGTCACCTGCTCAATGTCGCCAAGATTTCCGAAGCTGCAAAGTTCGACTTCATGTTCATGGCGGATTCGCCGGCGGCCGGTATCGGTGATCCGGAGGCGCTGGCTCGCCAGCCCACGAAGATGAACCGTTTCGAGCCTCTTTCGCTGCTTTCCGCACTTTCCGTGACGACCGAAAATCTCGGCTTGGTGGCGACAGTTTCCACCAGCTACTATGAGCCCTTTAATGTTGCCCGTATTTTCGCGTCGATCGACCATCTGAGCGGTGGCCGTGTTTGCTGGAATGTCGTGACATCGGACCACAACGAGACGGGTTACAACTTCAATCGGGAAGGGCTTGATCCGCATGCCGTGCGTTACGAGCGCGGTGCCGAGTTCGTTGATGTCGTTTTCGGCCTCTGGGACAGTTTCGAAGCGGACGCGCTTGTTCTCGATCGAGAGAGCGGCGTCTATTACGACAAGAGCAAGCTCCATACCCTCAATCACAAGGGCAAGCATTTTCAGGTCCGCGGACCACTGAACATTGCCCGCTCACCGCAGGGACGGCCGGTTATTGCGCAGGCCGGCGGCTCCGAAGCCGGTATGGATCTGGCGGCGCGCACGGCAGAAGTCGTGTTCAGCCTAGCCTCGAACATCGACCGCAATCGCGCCTTCTACAAGAACGTCAAGGACCGCATGCCCGCCTATGGCCGCGATCCGAACGACCTGAAGATCATGCCCGGCGTGGTCATCAACGTCGGTGAGACCGAGGCCGAGGCACAGGCCAAGGTGAATTTCCTTATCGACAAGCTTCACCCGGATGTTGGCCGACTGATGTTGTCGGAGTTCCTTGAGGCTGATCTCTCGGGTGTTGCTCTCGACGAGCCGTTCCCGATGGATAGGCTTCCGGAGGCTCCGCGCGGCTCGCGGGCGCTGTTCGACGAGCTTGTTGATTTCGTGAAGAGCGGGAAGACGGTTGGCGAACTTATCCGTCACTATGCGGAAAAGCATACCGGCAATGGTATTACCGGGACACCGACGCAGATCGCCGATTTCATGGAAGAATGGTTCGAGACGCGTGCGGCCGACGGCTTCATCCTGATGTTCCCCACCTTGCCAGCCAGCCTGAATGATTTCGTCAAGCTCGTTCTTCCCGAATTGCGCCGCCGCGGGTTGTTTCGTGACGAATACGAAGGGTCGACCCTGCGCGAGAACCTTGGGCTGTCCATGCCCCTCAATCGCTTCAATCCCGCCAAGCGGTTGGCCTGAAGGATCTGGTAGAAATGTCGGTCGAGGTAACTTCGATGCCCAGCAACACAACAATAGTATCTGACAGCGATGCCACTTCGTTCGCTGTCAGTCAGGACACGTTCAAGGTCTCGATGCGGCATCTCGCCGGCGCGGTCAGTGTCATCACGGTCGGCCAGGGGGACGACCGTACCGGTTTCACCGCAACCTCGGTCTCGTCTTTGTCGGCCGATGAACCATCCGTGATCGTCAGCCTGAACCGAGGTTCGTCGTCATGGCCGGTTCTGCAACGCCATGGCCGTTTCTGCGTCAATGTCCTGGCACATGACCAGCAGCATGTCGCCCAGTCTTTTGCCGGCCACGGTGGGCGCAATGGTGTCAGCCGATATGAAGACGCACAATGGTCGACGATCGAGACGGGTTCGTTCGTGCTGGAGGACGCGCTGACGGCCCTTGATTGCGAACTCGTCGAAGCAATCGAGATGTATTCCCACGCCATCGTTATCAGCAGGGTAAAGGCGATAACGCTGCGACAGGATGCCGAACCTCTTCTCTACTGGAAGGGCGGATTTCACCATCTCGCCGCGTCTTCCTGACCATTGCCGCACATATGTCCAGACATAATCCGAAAGTGATGATTGATGTCCGCCAGTTCCTCCCAGCCCGGTATTCTGCCTAATCCAAACGTATCCGCCCTGCCTGTCTATCATGCAGGCATGAATATCGATCTTGCCCGTCGGCTGAGCGGGCATGACACGATTGCGGCGCTCGCCAGCAATGAGAACCCTTACGGCTGCTCGCCTCGTGTCATGGAAGCTCTGGGTTCGTCCAGCTTCAATCCATCGCGCTATTCGGATGCTGCCTGCACCGAGCTTCGCAATGAGCTCTCCCGCTTCCTGGACCATCCCGCCGACGCCATCGTCATCGGCAATGGATCAGAGGAAATGGTTGCGGCCATCTCGCGAGCTTTCCTTGTGCCGGGCGCATGTGCGCTTACAGTGACGCCAAGCTTCGGATTGCATGAGATCGAACCGCTCGCAGCTGGTGCCCGCGTGAAGAAGGTGCCGATGACGCCGGATATGCGTTTCGACATCGAGGCATTGGAGGCTGCGCTGGCGGAGGCGCCGGCCCTGTTTTTCCTGCCCGCGCCGTCGAACCCGGTCGGGGCAGCCTTAACAGGCGATGAGCTCGCGAGGCTGGTCGCCGCGACCCGGCCGCAGACGCTGTTCGTGCTGGATGAAGCCTATTTCGAGTTTATGGACGAAGGGCTTGCCGACGGCATGTCGCTGCTCCGCAACGGCGATCTTTCCACCGTCGTTCTGCGGACCTTTTCCAAGGCCTATGGCCTTGCGGGGTTGAGGGTTGGATATGCGGCCTGCTCCAATCCGGAAATTGCCCGCATCATCGCTGCAGCTAAGACACCGTTCAACGTCAATGCAGCAGCCCAGATTGCAGCTGTCGCCGCGTTGGCCGATCAGGCATGGATGAAAAATGCTGTCGAGCGAACTAAGTCGGAACGCGCGCGCGTCGCGAAAGAACTGACTGGGCTCGGCGTATTTGTCGCCCCTTCCCACACCAACTTTCTGTTTTTCAAGATAGACCTGCAAAGCAGCCGGACGGCAGAGGAACTGCTTTCCGACGGCATTATCGTCAAGGGTTGGCGCGAGGCGGGATATGAGACGTGGGTGCGTGTCACGATCGGCACCGCTGAGGAGAACGATCGTTTCCTGGCGTCGCTTCGCCGTATCCTCGGCATGACGGGTGAAAAGTGATGTCAGAGGCTGAATCTGCAACGATCCTCGATCCCGTCTTTCTGTCCGAGATCGAGGCGGCGATTGGGGCGAGCAACATTCGCGTCGGCAGTGCCATTCTCGACCTCGATCCTGGCGAGCATCCCGACAATCTCGGCGCCTCCGCGGTCGTCTCTCCTGGAAGCACCGAGGAAGTGGCTGCGGTCGTCAAGGCTTGCATCCGTCACAGTGTTCCCATCGTCCCACAGGGCGGACGAACGGGTCTTGTCGGTGGCAGCATTTCGAAAGCCGGGGGCATTGTCTTGTCCTTGCGGCGGATGAACGTCATCGAAACGCTCGATCCGATCGAAGCCGTTGCCGTGGTACAGGCGGGCACAACGTTGCAGTCTTTGCAGGAGGCGGCGCTGGCACAGCGCCTCGAACCGGGCATAGACCTCGCGGCACGCGGTTCCGCGACGACCGGTGGCATGGTGTCGACCAATGCTGGTGGTGTCATGGCGTTCCGAAATGGCGTCATGCGGCACCGAATTCTCGGACTGGAAGCGGTCCTGCCGGATGGATCGGTCTATAGCGATATGACGCGGGTGGTAAAAAACTCAGCCGGCTACGACCTCAAGCATCTGTTCATCGGCGCAGAAGGTACGCTCGGTATCGTTACTCGGGTAGCCATCAAGCTGGATCCTGTGCCGGCTGCAACGGCGACCGCGCTCATCGGCTTGCCGTCGACGGCCGCTGCCATTACCGCCATGCGACTTGCCAAGTCACCCAATAATGGCGTCTTGCAAGCTGCCGAAGTGCTGTGGAGCCGGTATTTCCGCTTCACCTCGGGGCACTTCGGCTGGCAGGCGACAGACTATGACATGGACAGCGCGGCCCATCTGGTGATCAGCCTCGGCGGTGCGGACGAAGCCTCGCTTCAGGCCGCCATCGGCGATATATATGAGGCGATCGTCGATCTGCACCCGGAAGCGACGGCGGTTCTGGCAAGCACCCAGGTGCAGGAACAAGAGCTTTGGAGACTTCGCGAGGAAACCTCGCTGATGTACCGACAGTTCCCAGGAGCGCCGTCTTACGACATTTCCATTCCGATCGGTGGCATCGAGGCTTTTCTCGACCGCGCCCTTGCTCAGCTTGCCGGCCTTGGCGAGGATCTCGATCCCTTCGTTTTCGGCCATCTCGCCGACGGCAATCTTCATATCGTTTTGAACAAGCCGGGCAGTTGGTTGACCGAGGGCCGCAGGCTGGCTGTCGAGGGAATTCTCTACGAAGACATTCGTGAAAAGGGTGGTTCCTTTTCTGCCGAGCACGGTGTCGGCTCCAAGCGGATCGGCGCTCTGGTCGCGACGGCCGACCAGACCAAGCTGATGCTGATGGCAGGGATCAAGAAGATGCTTGACCCGCAGAACCTGTTCAATCCGGGAAAGCTGTTTCCAAACAGCTAGTGCGCATGGTTTCACAGACGCATAAAAGGCGGGCCCCGGCCCGCCTTTTATGCGTCTGTCGTCAATGGATTAAGACGGTATTGCCGTGGGTACGGCGCCATTCCGGCACTAACTGCCGCTGGTGAGCAGGCCCGGCGTCGCCTTGAGAATACGAGCCCAGAGGCCGTAGGCACCCTCGGTGATATGGATGCGGTCGGCGACGTAATATTTGCTCATTGGCTTGCCGTTTTCACCGATCAGGCTGGACCCGACATCAACGAAATGCAGGTGGCCCGCCGAGGCGCATCTTTCGGCCACCAGCGCATTGAATTGGCGAACTTCGTCGGCGTAAATCCACTTCGCCGGGCTTTGTTTCGTCGACAGGCAGAATACCGGAATTTTACCGAAACTCGCTTCGATCTTCTCGATGAGCTTTTCAAACCGCGCGAAGGTCGAATGTGCCGTCAATCCGTCGTTGGAGATGTCGTTCTCGCCGAAATACAGCACGATACGGGAAGGCTTGAGAGGCATGAGAAGTCGGTCGAAATAATGTAGCGCGGTTGCATAGGTCCCACCGCCAAAACCCAGATTGACAGCATCGAGGCAGCCAAGATCTTCGCAGAGCCTCGTCCAGAAGAAGAAGGACGACGATCCGTAAAAGGCGATGGGCTCCTCCGGCCGGCCCAACCTCAAGGCCCGGCGTATGATGCCGTTGACGTCGTCATCATAAAGGGCCGACCCGACGTCAGCCGGTGGTACGAAGTTGCCGATCTCTGCCATGTGCTTACTTTCCAAGGATTTTGATGAAGCGATCGAGCCAGATGTTGATTGCCACGATCAGAATGGCAATCGCCAAGGCTGGAAAAAGGGGAGCAAGCACCCCGTAGGAAATCGCGCTGGCATTGTCGCGCACCATGCCACCGAGATCGGCTGCCGGCGGCTGGATTCCCAACCCGAGGAAGCTTAGCGACGCGATGAATAGGAAGGTAAAGCAGAAGCGGACGCCAAACTCGGTGATCAGCGGAACCCGCACGTTGGGCATTATCTCCTTGCGGATCAGCCAGGCGATGCCCTCTCCGCGCAGGCGTGCGGATTCGAAATATTCAAGCGAGGCGACATTCATCGCCACCAGACGGCTCAGGCGGAATACCCTGGTTGCCTCTATCACAGCGACGACAAGGATCAGCACAGGCAGCGACGTTCCCATGATGGCGAGTACCATCAGCGCCAGGATCAGGGTGGGAATTGCCATCAGCAGGTCGACGATGCGGCTGATGATCTGGTCGAACCATCCGCGCTCGATAGCCGCGGCAAAGCCGAGGCCGGCGCCGATGACGAAGCCGATAACGGTCGTCACCAATGAGATGACGATCGTATTGCGCGCCCCGAAAAGGATCCGGGAGAACACGTCGCGGCCCAGCTGATCGGTGCCCAGAAGGAAGGCCGCATTCTCGGACGTATCCTGCCAGAACGCGCCGCTCCAGTTCGATCCGACGATTTCGGTTTCAGGAAACGGTGCGACCCAATTGGCGAAAATGGATGCTAGCAGGAAAATGACCACGAAGGCACTGAACAGGATTTCCAGGCAGCGCTTGATCGAAAGAGATTTCAGCATGGTCTTATCTCGGATAACGCAGGCGTGGGTTGAAGACGATCGCCAGAACGTCGGCGGAGAGATTGAGAACGATATAGATGGCGGCGAATATCAAACAGCTTGCCTGCACCACGGGAAGGTCTCGCTTCGATACGGAATCGACAAGGAACTGGCCAAGCCCCGGATAGACAAAGATCACTTCGATCACGACCACGCCGACGATAAGATAGGCAAGGTTTACGATGATGACGTTGATGATCGGAGACATAGCGTTGGGCATCGCATGGCGCCATATGCGACGCGATCTGCTTATACCCTTCAAGGCGGCCATTTCCATGTAAGGGCTGGACATGACGTCGAGGATGGCGGCCCGGATCATTCGCATCATGTGGGCAGTCACGGCAAAGGAGAGCGTGATTGCCGGCAGCGCCAGGGTTTCGATCCAGGTTGCCAGAGGCTCGTCGCCAGATAGGGCAGCGATCGGCGGGAAGATCGGATAGTAGACGGCAAATATCGCCACAAGCGTATAGGCCACGAAGAATTCCGGCATCGAGATTGCGCTGAGCGTCACGATGGAGACAAGCTTGTCATAAAAGCTGTCGCGATAGAGCGCGGATGTCACGCCAAGGACAAGGGCGAGCGGAACCGCAATCAATGCCGCATAGGCCGCCAGTATCATCGTGTTGAGTATCCTGAACCCGATCAGGTCGCTAACCGGCAGCTTGGTCGCGAGCGACTTGCCGAGATCTCCGTGCAGAAGCGCCATGGTCCACTGCCCGAACCTTATATAGGCGGGCACATTCAAGCCAAGTTGCTCCCGCAGAGCAGCCAGTGTCTCGGGGGTTGCTTCCGGACCAAGGATGCCACGGGCGATGTCGCCCGGCAGTGCCTGCACGGCAAAGAAAATGATCGCCGCGATGAGGCACAGGGTAAGAATGCCGAGGGCCACCCGTTGCAGCAGGAGTCGTATGATTGAGTTCACGCGCTCTATCCAGTTGCCTTACGCCGACATTGGGACACAGTCGGTGCTCGGCGGTATCATTGCAAGACGGAAACGTGACGGCTCAGGAGAGCCGTCACGTTAGGCGTTGTCAGGCGAACCACCACCGCTCGGCCGCGCGGGAGCCATCCATCGCCCAGTCGGTGCCGACCGGATCGAATGCGATCTTCTTGCTGGTCGCATAGACGAAATTGGCGAATGCGAACACGATGGCGCCACCGTCGTCGTGAATGATCTGCTGCAGATCGTAATACATCTGCCGACGCTTGGTTTCGTCCAGTTCCTGGCGGGCGGCGACAACCAGCTGGTCGACCTTCGGGTCGGACATGTGGGTTTCGTTCCACTTCGCCTTGATGGCATCCGTGGTGTACACTCCGCCGATCGCGACGTCTTCTGTGATGCGTCCACTCCATCGCGCCGCGCAGAACGGCTTGTGGAACCAGACGTTATCCCAGTAACCGTCTTCCGGAACCTTGTTCACATCGATGTTGATGCCGGCCTTCGCAGCCTGTTCCTTGTAGAGGACTGCGCTGTCCGTCGCGCCGGCAAACGGCGTTTCGGAGACGAAGAGTTGGGTTGCCAGGGAGTCCATGCCGGCCTTCTTCAAGAGCGACTTGGCCCTGTCCGGGTCATAGGTGCGTTGCTCGATGTCGGGATTGAAGTAGCGATAGGACGAGTTGATCGGCTGGTCGTTGCCCACGGTGCCGAAGCCGTTCAGGATGCGGTTGACCATGCCCTCGCGGTCGATCGCGTATTTCATGGCGAGCCGAACGTTAGGATCCTTGAAGGGATCGGCGTCCATCAGCATCGGGAAAACGTAATGGGCCTTGCTCGGGACGCTGACGAGGTTGACCATCGGGCTGCGCGCCAGAAGCTTGGCGGTCTTCACATCTGCCGAGTTGAACGCATCGATCTGGCCGGCCTGAAGTGCGGCCGCGCGGGCAGAGGCATCCTTGATGCAGATGAGCTCGATGGAATCGAAATTGCCGCGGTTCGGCTTCCAGTATTTCTGGTTGCGCGTGGCGGTCATCCGAACGCCGGGTTCGAACTTGTCCAGCACGTAGGCGCCGGTACCCACTGCCTTGGTGAAGTCTGTGAAGCCGTTGGGAACGATGGAAAGCGCCGGCATGGACAGGATGGCCGGAAGGTTGACGTTCCCCCGTTTCAGCTTGAAGGTTACTTCCAATGGGCCGGTGGCTGTGATGGTATCGACGTCGGCGAGAAGCGGCTTTGCACCGGATGGTGTGTTCGGGCCAAAATGCAGATTTATGGAATAAACGACGTCGTCTGCTGTCAGCGACTTGCCGTTATGAAACTCCACGCCCGAGCGGATCTTGAAGACCCAGGTCTTGGCGTCGGACGAGCCTTCCCATGAGGTGGCGAGCTCGGGGACGAGGTCACCGTTCTGGCCGACTTCTACGAGGCAGTTGTAGATCGCCAGATATGCGTTCTGCTGGTACTGGGTCGCGGAGTAGGGAGGGTTAAGCGTGTCGGTCGTGGCAAAGTCGCCCATGCCGAGACGGAAGTGGCCTCCCTTCTTGGGCGTTGCGCCGAATGCAGTGCCTTTAAGCGCCAGCGAAGCCGCGGTTGCTGCAGCCCCCATCATGAATGTGCGTCGATCGATCGAGAAGTCGTGAACCATTGCGTTCCCCTTATTGGTTTATTGAAGCAATTGAACTTGCCGGTGGATTTGCTGCCGGATTGGGCGCGGCGATGTCTTTGCGGCGTCCCTGAATGGTCTCCTGTTTGACATTTGTCAGTGAAATGCTAGTTCGGAGTCGAATTATTGTCTATACAATAATTCGACTTTCGATACCGCGCTGCGGCTCAGGTTTGCAGGTTCTCCGGTGCCTTTGCTCTGCCGTTAAGTGGTGGGCAAGTTTTTGACAAACGACAAGTCGCGTTGGCTTGCTTTTCGTTTTAGTTTTTCTAAAATACCGGTCGCCATTGGAACGAAGATCGAGTGATCCCGTATTTAAAAGCTCTTCAGGTGTTCGAGGCTGTTGGAACCCACGGCAGCGTCACGGCCGCGGCCCGCATACTTGGAGTATCGCCGGGCGCGGTGAGCCAGCAGATTCACAAACTCGAAGATCATCTCGGCATAACCCTCCTGGAACGTGGCGGGCGAAGGATGGAGCTGACGTCCTGGGGGCGCGTCTATCACGCCGAAATCAAGTTGGGCTTTGACCAGCTCGCAAACGCGCAGAACGTCTTGAAACGCGCGCGGAACGATAGCGGGATTACGCTGAGTTCACTGACCTCGGTCATCAATAAATGGATGGGTCGCAAGATTTTCGACTGGCAGGCGCTCAATCCTGGTGTGGCCATCCAGCTCGTCGGCACGGAGCGAGAGCCAAAGCTCGGAGAGGAGGAGGTCGATTTCCGGATCTATTACGGTTCTCAAGTGCACCACGAACACTATGTCGAGCTTTTCACCGATTGGGTTGTGCCGGCGTGTGCCCCGGGATTGATCAAGGCCGATCCGCCGAACGAGCCGGCAGATATTCTTAATCATCCGCTGCTCCACATCGTTTGGGCCAACATTTATACGCCCGCTCCGAGCTGGGCAGACTGGGCCAAAAGCATAGGCAGCCATCGTCGTGTCGGAGAGGGTGGATTGTCGTACCAGCTATCGAGCAGTGCAATTGATGCGGCGGTCGCAGGCAGGGGATTTGTGCTCGCCCAGTTGGCCCTCATTGCCGACGAGTTGGAAACAGGTCGCCTTGTCGTTCCGTTTGATCATCGCCTGAAACTGTCTGATCCATATCTGCTGGCTTGGAACAGGGCATCGCTCGAAAAGCCGTTTGCCCAGGAATTCAAGCGCTGGATCATTACTGCCGGAAAGAAGCAGGCTAGGCTCTCGGCGCCGCAATGATCAGCATGTCGCCTAACGGAGCGAAGTAGCTCGTCGGCATGGAATTGACTTTCAAATGTATATACGAATAAGCTGCAAAATAGTGAAAGCTGCAAGGGCCCGATGGCACCTATCAGTCATCGACACGCATGATTTCGCTATGGCCTGTCGGAGGCTGATATGTGCCGAGAAGGGTGGCTGTCGTGGCGGGAAATACCGGTTTGTGTTGGGCCTGATATCCTAAGCGTTGTGCGGCCTGAGCTGGACGGAACATTACCAAGAAAGGCAAAGCCCGAGATGTCTCAATCCGATCAGGCCGATATCAAGGCCCCGCTTCTGTCCATCCGGGACCTGCGCATTGAAGTGCGCAGTGGCGACGGGTGGCGCGAGGTTGTGCATGGCGTATCGCTGGATGTTCGCCGAGGCGATATTCTGGGCGTCATCGGAGAATCGGGCGCTGGCAAATCGACCATTGGCCTTGCGGCCATGGGTTATGCGAGAGAGGGTGGCCGTATTGCGTCCGGCTCGGTCATTTTTGATGGTGTCGAGGTCACTGAGCTTGGTGAAAAGGCGCTGGAGAAGATCCGCGGCGTTCGCATAGCCTATGTCGCCCAGTCGGCTGCAAGCTTCTTCAATCCCGCTCATACGTTGCTCGATCAGTTCTGCGAGGTTCTGTTGCGGCGCAATATGATGTCCAAGGCGGATGCGCGAGCCAAGGGGCAGCGCATCTATCGGGAACTGGGGCTACCCGATCCGGACAATATCGGCGATCGATATCCGCATCAGTTGTCCGGTGGCCAGTTGCAGCGCGCGATGATTGCCATGGCCATGGCGACAGATCCTGACCTGATCATTTTCGACGAGCCAACGACGGCGCTTGATGTCACGACGCAGTTGGATGTGATTGCGTCGATCCGCGATACGCTGGCGAAGAGCTCGGCGGCTGCCATTTACATCAGTCACGACCTTGCACTCGTGGCGCAGGTGGCCACTCACATTGCAGTCATGCGCCATGGCGATCTTGTGGAATATGCGCCGACGCGCGAATTACTTGCCGCGCCCAAGGAAAACTACACCGCCGAACTCATCCGTGAGAAAGTCCCGGCTATTGCGGCCTCAACAGTCGAGAAGGGGCGCTATCCGGTCCTGCACGTGGAGAAAATTTCCGCCGGCTACGGCAATGTCGTCAATGTTCTGCAGGACATAGATCTGAAGATCGATCGCGGCAGCACGGTAGCCGTTGTCGGCGAGTCCGGCTCCGGAAAATCGACGCTGGCCCGTGTGATCTGCGGATTGTTGCCGGCGGCCTCCGGACACATGCTGTTCAACAATCGCGAACTTGAGCCCGACTTCAGGAAACGCAGCCGCGACACGCTACGGCGGATCCAGCTTGTCTATCAAATGCCCGACCTCGCATTGAACCCGCGCCTCAAGATTGGAGAAGTCATCGGGCGGCCGCTCGAATTCTATCATGGCCTCAGCGGAGCCAAGAACAAGGCTCGCGTGATCGAATTGCTGGAGACGCTGGAGCTGAAGCCGGAATATTTCGACCGCTATCAGAGCCAGCTCTCGGGTGGTGAAAAGCAACGTGTTTCCATCGCCCGCGCACTTGCCGCCGAGCCGGACCTGATCATTTGCGACGAGATCACATCTGCGCTTGACCAGTTGGTCGCGGCGGAAGTGCTGAAGACGATGGCTCGCCTGAAGAGCGAATTCGGGGTGAGCTACATGTTCATTACCCACGACATGAACACCGTCAAGGCGATCGCCGACGATGTCGTCGTCATGCGCCATGGAAAGGTTCTGGATCAGGGACCAAAGACCGCAGTGTTCTCGCCTCCGTACAACGCGTATACGGAGCTGCTGTTGACGTCGACGCCGGAGATGGATCCAGATTGGCTTGACCGGGCGATGCAAGGACGCAGGACGTTGCTGTAGATGATGATTTGACATTGGGGGAGATGTCGTGACTTCGATGCACCAGAGGATCTTCGACGATATCGAGCAGAAGATCGTCACCGGCAGCTGGCCTCCAGGCGCTCGCGTGCCCCCCGAACACGAATTGGAGGGCACATATAATTGCTCGCGGATGACGGTGAACAAGGCGCTTTCGGCGCTCGCCAGCCGTGGCATGATCGTGCGACGCCGGCGCATCGGATCGTTTGTATCCCGGCCTCAGATCGATCGAACTGTGCTCGATATCCAGGATATCGGCGTCGAGGCCCGCAAGGCCGGTCATACGCACAGCTATCGGATACTGATGCGAAAGGTCGACAGGCTCAGCGAGGCGGAAGCGGAGAAGACCGGAGAAAAGAAGGGTATCGAGGTCCTCCGCTTGGAATGCCTGCATTTCGTCGACGGGAAGCCGAACGCGTTGGAGCAGCGCATCATCATGTTGGATCTGGTCCCGCGCGCGCGCTTCGAAACATTCGAAAGTACCCCTCCCGCCAGCTGGTTGCTGGACCAACTGCCATGGTCTCAGGCGAGGCACGTCATCCGCGCCGTTCTCGCCGACAAGGCAGCGGCAAAACTGCTTGAGATCGAACGCAGCGAACCATGCCTCCTGCTCGTGCGTCAGACATGGCAGAATGATAGGACCGTCACCTATGTCGAAATGGTGCACCCCGGTGACCGGTATCAATTCGCGGGTATGCTTTCGCCTTCCGGGAGCGCGATGAACGCCGAATAGCACACCTACCTTGGCTTTATGGACCGATGGAGAACGCAATGGGCTCATGTTGCTCGAGTGGCGGGCGTCAGAATGAGGCCGGGGCTTTGCCAACCCGGCAGGAATGGCAGCCTATAAATCGGCTGACGCCTCTCCGAACAGGCCGCAGCGCGTGCGATGTCATTGCCGTAAAGGGTGGTGCAACCTTCGTGGGCACCAGCGAGCCGGTTTTGCCGATGGATGGCGAGGGCCCCAGGCGTGCCATCACTCTCGATGATTTCTATCTGGAAGCCGAAGCGGTGACTGTGGCACGGTTTGCTGAATTCGTGGAGAGCACCGGTTATGTCACCGAGGCCGAAACATTCGGATGCTCGGCCGTGTTCTCTGGCCTTTTGCCAGATGCTGCCCGCGCGACACATAATATTGCGGGGACACCCCGGTGGATGCAGATCGACGCTGCGTCGTGGAACAGGCCGGAGGGACCCGGAAGCTCGACCGGGGACCGCCTGGAGCATCCGGTGACGCAGGTCTCATGGAATGATGCGATGGCTTTTGCAGCTTGGGCGGGAGGTCGCCTGCCGACCGAGGCGGAGTGGGAACATGCCGCCCGCGGAGGAAACCGTAGCCGTCGTTACCCCTGGGGAGATGCCGAGCCGCGTGACGATACGATCTTCTGCAATATCTGGCAGGGCCGTTTTCCGCATGAGAACACGTTGGCGGATGGCTTCTTAGGCACCGCGCCCGCCCGCAGCTATGACCCTACGGATGACGGCTTCTATAATCTGGCTGGCAATGTCTGGGAGTGGACTGCCGAGCCATTTCGCGTCCGCTCGGTGTCGAAGGCGGCCAAGATCCGTAACCTGCAGGCCGCGAAGAACATCGAAAAAATCCTCAAGGGCGGCTCCTTCCTGTGTCATGAGAGCTATTGCTATCGCTATAGGATCGCTGCGCGGATTGGTCTGTCGCCCGATAGCGCTGCCAGCAACGTTGGCTTCCGGTTGGCATATGACAGAATGCCGGCGATGTGATGAAGGGCGCGGGCCGACCGCGGACTGATGAACCCTCGGATTACTCCCGCCTGAGCCCGTTCAGCCGGCAATGCTTGCCTTGGAAGCGTACATTTACATATTTTCTAGATAGGGATATTTATTGTCCTTAATGCGAATTTCATGCCCGGATGCCTTTGAATGATCCTGAAGAGTCAAGTGGAGTGGGCGCTGCATTGCTGTGCCGTTCTGTCGGGCCTGCCGGAAGGCCGGTACCTGTCCACGAAAGCCCTTGCCGAATTCCACGGGCTGCCGAAGGAATATCTTTCCAAAGCGCTTCAAAGCCTGTCGCAGGCGGGCCTCGTCGATACGACGCTTGGTCCCTCTGGTGGGTACCGTTTGGCGAAGGCGCCATCGGAACTGACATTCCTGGACGTCGTCGAGGCTGTCGAGGGCGCCGGCAGAACATTCGTCTGCCAGAATATCAGGGAGAACAATCCCTGCAGACCCAAAGGCTATTGCGACGATGGACCGTGCGCGGTTGCCCGGGTGATGTGGGAAGCCGACGAGGCTTGGCGGGCTGCTCTTCGCAAGGTGACCTTTGCCGATCTCGGCAAGACGCTGGAGGCGGAGATCGATCCGTCGATCTGGGCGGGGACTTTCCAATGGGTTCTCAGACGGGCTGGCTAAAAGATCCAGCCATTCGCAATCGGCCCGATCAAACTTCCATGGCTGTCGCGGCGGGCGCTTTCTTGTTGGTCCAGAAGACGCAAGCCAGCGTCAGCACGCAGAAAAACAGCATCGTACCGGTCATCGATAGAGCGCCCAAATCGACCAGTGATTTCACGATGATGCTGCCGATTGCGCCCATGCCCATGATCATTGCATTCATCAGCGCCGAGGCCGCCCCGGCGACATGGGCAACCGGCTGTAGCGCCGCTTGCTGTACGTTGGGCTGCAGTAGGCCGAAGGAAAATGCATTCACCACAAGCAGCACGCCGAGAATTTCCACTGTCAGCAGGTGCGTGATACTCAGTACGGCACCGATGAGCATCGAGATGACAGAGGCCGTCGCCGCTGTGACCACAAGCTTGAACGGATCAACCGCCCGCTTGTTAAGCGCGGCCGAGACTGCCGAAGCCGCCATGATTCCCGCGCCGCACATGCCGAACATCAGGGCATAAACCTGAGGCGATACGTCAAACACGCTGATCACCACAAGCGATGAGCCGGCGACATAGGAAAAGTGGCTGCCGAAATTGAGCGCCAGCACCATCACGTTGCCAATGGCCGTGCGATTGCGCAGGATCTGGCCAAAGCTTTGGATCATGCCAATACGCGGACTTGTCTGCGTTCGCTTTGGCGCCGTCTCGGGTAGGAAAAGCGTGACGGCGATGAACAGCGCGGAACTCCCCGCGGTCATGAAGCCATAGATCCAGCGCCAATCGCCGACTGTCATCAAAAAGGCGCCGACGGAAGGCGCCAGCATGGGGCCGAGGGTTCGAAAGACTGCCGCGGTGGACAGGAGTGTCCGCGCTTTCACTCCCTCATGGCAGTCACGGATCAGGCTAAGCGCCAGAACGGGTCCCGCGCCGGCACTCATTCCCTGCAAAAGGCGCCAGGCAAGGAGGTGTTCGATGGAGCCGGTCAACATGCAGAAGATACTGGCAATCGCATAAATGCCGCAGCCAACAATAAGTACCGGTCGTCGCCCGACGCGATCAGACAATGGACCGTAGAGAAGCGGTGCCACCGAGAAGCCGAGGAGAAACGTCGTAAGCGTCAGAGCCACGGTCGATGGCTCGGTTTTCAAAGCGTCAGCCATCATGTCGAAAGCGGGCAAGCCGACATCGATGGACATGGAGGGAAACGCCATCAGGGCGCCGCAGAGCGCCGTAAAGGCAACGGAATTGGGAGAAATGCGCACGGTCGGGAGAAGGTAGGACTTGGATAAATGAGGGTATGACATTCGGAATATCTTCGGAACTTCCCATAGTCCACCAATCGTGGCGATTAACTTGCATCGTCAGGGCGCGCCTCGCACGTTTAAGTAAGGCCTCGGAGATTGCGTTCCGGCGACGTCTTTCGTCAGAAGCGTTCGCTGTGGTATCGCAAAGGCATGTCATACAGGGCATTCGGTGGCCAATCGCCGAACTTCGGAGCCGCCAGTGCTCCATTGGCCGGCCATTGGATGAGTGGCAACTTGTCGCAGTCACGTGTCTCAGTTGCCAAAACTCAACCCGTCTAGGGAATGGAACCCAAAAGCTGCACTGATCGGAATTCTGCGTCGAATGGCGTACTGGATGCCAAATTCCTTGCCGGCTGCTCTTTCGCCGCTGCCGTATCCATAAGAGATTGGCTGGCTGTGATATCGATTAGTCGCGGGCCCTCTACGCCGTGTGCATCAAAGGAATGAACAATGACAATGAATTTTTCCCGGTCGGAAACAGGCGAGCGCATGGGGTTCGATTTTACCTCGTTGACCGCGCGCGAGAGGTACAAGCTGATGATCGGCACCATCATTCCACGACCGATTGCCCTGGTGACGACCGTTGACGAGGAGGGCCGTGTCAATGCTGCGCCGTTCAGCTTCTTCAACTGCCTTTCGGCGGATCCGCCGATCCTTGCGCTCGGTGTCGAGAACAATCCCGACATGTCGTTCAAGGACACGGGCCACAATATCCGCATGACCGAGGTCTTCACCGTAAATATCGTGTCATTCGCGATTGGCGAGGCGATGCATGTCTGTGCCGCCAAGTATCCGCGTGGTATCGATGAACTGAAGCAGGCAGGCCTGACGGCTATGCCGGGCACGAAGATCGCCGCGCCCTATATCAAGGAAGCGCCTGCTGCCTTCGAATGCAGGCGTCATGTGACGCTGGAGCTTGGAAGATCGCGCCAGATCATCATGGGCGAGATCGTCTTCGCCCATTACCAGGATGGTGTTGTCGATGAAAATCTGCATGTCGACCCGGCCGGTATCGATGCCATCGCAAGGCTTGGCGGGGATACCTGCGCCACGATCCGCGATCGGTTCGAGATGTTTACGCCGAAGCTGTGAAATGGTCACCCGACCGGCTTGGCAACATATTTCAAAGCCAACCGGCCAATCCCGAACCCGCCGTTGTCGTCGCCTGGAAATCAACACCGAGAAACCAGGCGCCGACAGCAAGAACAGCGATCAGAACTGATATCGACGGCCCGAAATCTGTAGCCAGTATGTAGCTTACACGGATCAGGTCGTTCGGATGAAAGAAGTCTCGCAACATGAGATCGCCGCCATAGCGTGAAATGAACGAGACCCAAACGCCGTTGGACGCAGAGAGTTCCGGCAATGTGTCACATATCATGCATGACGATTGAGCCACGCGCGGACAGCCGCTGGAAGCAAGGGATCGCGAGCGACATCATCTCGCTCCGCACGACCTTGCCCATGGCTTTGAGGCCATTTCGTAGTCGGGCCGACCTCAAGCGGCACGACACACCAGGGCCAGTTGACGCCACGCAGTGAACTTGCCTTAGGCGCAGATAGCTTCCGCCTCGATCTCGACCTCATAATCGCCGACGAGATTGCCGGCCTCAATGAGCGTGTTGGCGGGCAGGACGGTCGAAAACATCCGGCCATGGGCGCGCGACACCGGCTCCCACTGGTTCGCGTCGCGCAGGTAGACCCGGGTACGCACGACATCCTCCATACTGCCGCCGAGTGCAGAGATCGACGCGGCAATCTTGTCGAGAATATAGGTTGCCTGGGCGCCCGGATTGCCCGGTGCGACGCAGCGATCGGCTGCATGGGTCGCCGTCGTGCCGGAAACCAATATCCGGTCGCCGATCCTGACTGCTCTGCTATAGCCGGCGATGGGTTCCCAGACGCTGCCGGAGGAGACGCGCATGCGGTTCGGCCTGCCAGGGACCGGTTCTGCGGTGTAGATGGAAGGAATGGCGTCGAGATGGTGGCTCAGGTCTCCGGAGGCGGTCAGGAAGGGCGGCTTGCGATATTCGTCGCCGCAATCGCCGGGGATTGGCTTCGTGGCGGCAAAGGCAGTATCGAGCGCTGCCTTGTCCTCGTCGTCGAGCTTGAAGGAAAAGACCTTGAGGTTGTCGTCGCGGTGTTCGCTCTCGCCGAGCCGCGCACCGATGATTGTTGCCGCCACTGCCTTATGCTCAAGCACCCACCGGCTGGCGACGTTGGAGATCGAAACCCCGTGCTTGCGGGCGATATCGCCGGCTGCCTTGAGGATGCCCTGAAATCCTTCCCAGCCGCCTGCAGCGTCGATGAAGCGCTTGTATTTCGAACGGCTCCAATCGGCGATTTCGCTCGGTTCGGATCTGCCAAGCCACTTTTCCGAGAGGAACCCACCGCAGAGCGTGCCATACGCAAGCAGTTTGACGCCACTCTTCGCACAAAGGTGGGAAAGGGCGCCACCCGCCCGGCGATCCACGAGCGAGAAGGAGATCTGGTTGGTCGCGATCTCTATGCCGTCGGCGAGCGCCACTGCGAGATGGGCGGCGTCGAAATTGGTGAGGCCGAGTGCGGTAATGAGGCCCTCTTCCTTCATCTTCTGCATCTCATGCAGCGCATCGAGCCAGGCCGGATGTTCGAATGTCCACCAATGGAACTGCAGGAGATCAATCCGGTCGGTATCTAGCCGGCGCAGCCGCTCCTCAACGCCGCGGCGCACCACGCCCCGGGTCATCGGACCCGGCTCCGGGCACCACTTGGTGAAGGCGACTGGACGTTTCGATGCGTCGGAATAGCGGGAGAGCAGCCGGCCGGTGATAAGTTCTGCGGAGCCATAGTGATCGGCCATGTCGAACGTATCGAAGCCGGCTTGGGCATAGGCCTGCAGGGCGGTTGCACCGACTTCCGGGTCGATCACCGCGCCGTTCTTCTCGATATCGGCGACCTGCCAGAGACCGCAGACAAGGCGGCTGATTGAAAGGCCAGCTGCGATCGAGATGCGTTCGGGGGATTGGCTCATTGTGGTCATTCCTTCGATGCCTGCTGGGCTCTGGATTTTGAGTTGAAACGTCCGGCAATCGGCGATCGGCCTTGGCCGAGTATGCCGCGCGGGCGCAGGAGCAGGATGAGGCAAAGTCCCACACCGATCGCGACGATCTGCAGGGAGGATGCCCGGGCCTGCTGTTCGGGCGGAACGAAGACGGAAACTGCGGCGGCGGTCAGGGCCCAGAGACCCCAGACCAGGATTGATCCGAGAATGGCGCCGCGATTGTTGCCGGATCCGCCAACGATCAGCATGGCCCATACCTGGAAAGTCAGGATGGGCAGGTAGTTGTCGGGTGCGATGAAGCCGATGAAGTGCCCCTGAACTGCGCCGGCCAGCCCCATGATCGCGCCACCGATCGTAAATGCCTGCAGACGGAAACGGATCGGGCGCTTGCCAAGTGCCTGCGCGGCAGTCTCGTCCTCGCGAATTGCCCGCAAGACGCGGCCCCATGGGCTTTTCGCCAGATGTTCAAGTCCGAGATAGAGCGCAAGGACGACGCAGGCTGTCAGCGCCAGATTGGCAAGACTGAAGGCGAGCGGATCGGAGGCGAGGCTGCCGAAGGGGCGCGGTATGAAACCCACGCCGAAGGCGCCGCCTGTAAGTGGCTGAATGTTCAATACGCAGAGTTGCACCGAGACGGCAACTCCGAAAGTGGCAATCGCCAGATAGTCCGATCGTAGTCTGATCGTCAGAGCTCCCACCAGCCATGCAGCAATCCCGGCGGTCAGTGCCGCAGCCATCCAGCCGATCAAGATAGGCAGGCCGAACCCGCCGAAGCGATCGGGCGTCTCAGGCGTCGTCAGCAGTGCGGACGTATAGGCCCCGATGGCGACGAAGGCCGCGATGCCGACATTGAACAGGCCGGTCTGGCCCCATTGCACGTTGAGACCGAGGCAGATGATCGCGTAGGTCAGGGCCATGGTGAGGAAGAAAGCGCCATAGGCAAGGATATCGAGGCTCATGCGGCCCTCCCGAACAAGCCGCGCGGCCGCACCAGAAGCACGATCACGAGAATGACGAAGGAGACTGCAGCGCGCCATTCAGCACCGACGAGCTGGACAGCGAGTGCTTCAGACAGACCGACGATCAGCCCGGCAAGCATCGCGCCGGGCACACTGCCTATGCCTCCGAGGATCGCAGCGGCAAACAGAGGTAGCAGCAGATCATTGCCGAGATAAGGCCGGATCTGCACGAGGAGCCCAGTCATGATGCCCGCAATGCAGGCGAGTGCTGCGCCAAGGAACCAGACGACGCGGATCACCCGGCGAACGTCGACGCCGGCAATGCCGGCAAGAGCGGGGTTTTCGCTCACCGCGCGCATTGATCGCCCGATGTCGGTGCGGGTCATCAGAAGGTGGATGACGATTACCGCCACGAGGCTCACACCGAGTGATAGAAGCTGATCTGGTGTGGCGCGTAATCCGCCGCCAAGCTTCACCGCAATCTGCAGCGCTTTGGTGTAATAGGCGGGCTTCGAGGTGAAGATAAATTCAAGCAGGCTGCGCAGTGCCAGCGATGCGCCAAAGCTGGCCATGACGAGAATGATAATCGCACTGCCGCGCCGCCGCAGCCTGCCGAACAGCAAGGCGTCGACCGCGAGCGCCAGAAGGCCTGTGAGTGCTATCGCGAGAATGGCAGCGATCGGCAGTGACCAGCCGAAGGAAAATGGTGCAATTGGCTGTACGAGCGTCGTCGAAAGCATGCCGAGCGCGCCGCTGATCGCCATGGCGAGATAGGCGCCCCAAGAGAGAAGTTCGCCGTGGGCAAAATTGGCGAACCGCAAGATCGAATAGGTGAGGGTGACACCGATCGCTCCGAGCCCGATCATCGCACCTGCGACCAGGCCGTCCATCAGAAATTGTGGATTCATGGCTGCCCAGCCTCCCGGACATGGTTTTTTGCATGTCCCGTGCCGAGGTAAAGTTTGGCGATGACCGGATTGTCGAGAAGGGATGCCGCCGCACCTTCATGGCGGATCTGTCCTTCGACGAGAACGACGGCGCGGCTGGCGATCTTCAAGGCCGCCTTGACGTTCTGTTCGACGAGAATGATGGTGACGCCTGCCGCATTGATCCGCTGCAGCATGTCGAAGACCTCTGAAACGATCTTGGGAGACAGCCCGGCCGATGGTTCATCAAGGATGATGACTGGAGGGTCCACAATCAGCGCCCGGGCGACCGCCAGCATCTGCCGCTGACCGCCCGAAAGCGTGCCGGCGAGCCGCGACGGGGCAGAGGCGAGGTCGGGAAAACGCTCGTAAAGCGCCTTGATCCTGTCCGCCCTCATGGGCTTCGGCAGAACTGCGGCGGCAAGCTGAAGATTTTCATGGATGCTGAGCGTCGCGAAGATATTTTCCGTCTGTGGTACGAACGCGAGGCCTTCCGTGATCTTGCGATGGGCAGGCACATTGGTAATGTCGCGCCCGGACAGGATGACGTGGCCGGCATGGATTGGAACGACGCCCGCGATGGCCTTGACGAAGGTCGACTTGCCGGCGCCGTTCGGACCGAGAAGCACCAGAAGTTCGCCCGGTGCAACGGAAAGATCGATCCCGCGAACGATCGGCAGGTCCGGCTCGTAGCCGGCAACGAGACCGCGTGTTTCAAGCGCAGCAATGCTGTTCGAGGAACCGCTCATGCAGCGCCTCCGAGATAGGCCTCGATCACCGCCGGATTGGCCGCGACATCGGCCGGTGTGCCCTCGGCAAGCGGCCGGCCGAGCGCCATGGCGACGACGCGCGAGCATAGGCGCGAGACCATATCCATGTTGTGTTCGATCAGAAGGATGGATTTGCCCTGTGCATTCAGCGCAATCACCCGCTCCATGATCGTCTCCAGAAGCGCCGGATTGACACCGGCTGCCGGTTCGTCGAGCAGGATCGCCTGTGGATCTGCCATCAGAATTCGCGCCAGTTCGAGAAGCTTTCTCTGCCCGCCGGACAGAACTCTTGCCGGTTCATGTTCAAGATCGGATAGCGTGACAAAATCCAGAAGTGCCCGCGCCTTTTCAGTCGCGGCCTTCTCCTGTCGGCGGACGAGGCCGGGGCGCAGGAAATTGGCAAAAAGCCGCTCGCCTCCCTGGGCCTGTGCGCCTGTCAGCAGATTGTCGAGCACGCTCATTTCGAGAAATGGTCGCGGTATCTGGAAGGTTCTGCCGACACCGCTGGCAATGCGCTTTTCCGGGCTATCCTGCGAAACGTCACGGCCGCCGATCCAGATCTCACCGGATGTCGGCTTGAGCGATCCGGCGATCAGGTTGAAGAGAGTTGTCTTGCCGGCGCCGTTGGGGCCGATCAGGCCGACCATTTCACCCGAACCGAGCGACAATGACATGCCGGAAACGGCGGTCATGCCTTGAAATTTCTTGACCAGATTGCGTGCCTCGACAACCGCCGCAGAGCGGCCGGCAACATTTTCGGCGATGTTGGAGGAGGTTCGGGGCATGGCAGAAGAAAGGTTCTTGATTTGATGGTTGATGTTTGATCAAACTTCACCCATGGCGGAAAAGCAACCGGAAAAACAATCCGGCAGGGGCAAAAGCGGGAGAGGCGGATGGCGGTGCAGGCGCGACGGGGAGGTGACGGGGTCGCCGCGCGGGACGTGCTGGCACCTGTCGGGCGCGAGACGCTGCATGAACGCGTTTACGCACAGCTGCGGCGCTCATTGATCAATGGCATGTTCGATGCTGGAGACGTGCTGCGCATCGTCGATCTGGCCGAGCGGCTGCAGACCAGTACCATGCCGGTGCGCGAAGCCCTGGGGCGGCTCGTCTCGGAACAGGCGCTGGAAGCACTGCCGAGCCGGTCCGTGCGCGTGCCGCTGATCACCCGCGAACGGCTCGATGACCTGGCGCGGGCACGGATCCTGATCGAGGGGCAGATGGTGGTGCTCGCTTTGCCCAACCTCACGAAGGATGATTTCGCAATTCTCAAACAGATCAATCTCGATTGCGATGCAGCCTTCGAGCGGCATGGGAAGGATATCGGTCAGGTCACCTCGGAGCTCAACCATCGCTTCCATTTTCATATCTATGAGGCAGCTCGCTCTGCAGTCATGATCCCGATCGTCGAAAGCCTCTGGCTGCAATCCGGCGCGATCATCCGCAAGGCCGCCCATATCCATGACGAGCATGGTGGATTGGCTGCGACCGATCACCACTGGGCGCTGATCGAAGCGCTGGAACGGCGCGATGCGGAGATTGCGTTGCGATCACTGTCGAATGATATCAGCCGATCCTTCGATCTCATCCGTGGCCGGCTGGACCAGGAAGAGGCTGCGGCGAAAGAGGCATTCAATGACTGAACATGACGACGGTTTCGAATTGTTCGACCTACGGGTTGACGTGATCATCCCGGAAGGCGGTGCAGTCTATTGTGGCGCAAAGCCGGGCGACCATTTCACGCTTCAGGGCGAGATGCTGCATTTGCCCGCGGGGCAGGGCATTTCCATCTATTCGCTCGCCTCGGCACTTCCGCTTCTCGCCGCCAAGCAACGTCCGACGCATCGGAACGACTGGATGACGAGCGATGCGGACATCGCTTGTCCCGATCCCAATTGCTCGACGCGGCTGAGGATCACCCGCACCGGCCTGCGCCGTTTCAGCCATGGCGAGACCACGGCTGTTCCATTGCCCGCTTCATACCGTGACGAATAGGGAAACGACATGCAACGCATCACCATCGCGCCGAACTATGAGATCTCGCGGGTCATCCGAGGTGGCTGGCAGATGGCCGGCGGCCACGGACCGATCGATGCCGACACTGCAGTTGAGGACATGGTTGCCTTCGCCGACGCCGGCATCACCACGTTCGACTGCGCCGATATCTACACCGGCGTCGAGGAGCTGATCGGAAAATTCCGGCTGCGTTATGCCGATCTGCGCGGGCAGGAGGCTCTGTCGAAAATCAGGGTTCATACGAAATTCGTGCCCGATCTGACGGTCCTGCCGACAATCAGCAAGGCGTATGTGGAGAGTGTCATCGACACTTCCCGGAAGCGGCTCAACCTCGAGCGGCTCGACCTCGTGCAATTCCACTGGTGGGCCTATGACATTCCCGGATGGCTGGAGACGGCTGTCTGGCTGAAAGAGTTGCAGCAGGCCGGCAAGATCGACAAGGTGAGCGGTACCAACTTCGACAGCGATCACATCGAGGCCATCATTGCCGCCGGTGTGCCCTTCACATCGCTGCAACTGCAATATTCATTGCTCGACCGGCGTCCGGAAGGACGTATGGTGCAGCTTGCTGCAGAGAACAATTTCGCGCTCTTCTGTTACGGGACGGTTGCTGGCGGTTTCCTTGGTGATCGTTGGCTCGGCAAGCCTGAACCGGACCATCCGCTCGAAAACCGGTCGCTCACCAAATACAAGCTGATCATCGACGATTTCGGCGGCTGGGATCTGTTCCAGGCACTGCTGTCGGTTCTGCGCAAGGTTGCCGACCGCCATGGCGTCGACATTGCCACGGTTGCAAGTGCAGCAATGCTGACGCGGCCAGGTGTTGCCGCGGTGATTGTCGGAGCACGTAACCGTGACCATCTCGCCTCCAATCTGGCGATCGCCGACATCCGCCTGAGCGAGGTCGATTGCGCCGAAATCGATGCGGTTCTTGCTGAGGCAAGCCCGCTTGAAGGAGATGTCTATACGCTGGAACGTGACCGCGAGGGGCGGCACGGCAGCATCATGAAATACAATCTCAACAAAGGGGAATGACATGAGAAAATCACTTCTGCTTTCTGCCGTGGCCGCGGTGCTTGCGGCTTCCACCGCGCCCGTTCTCGCTGCCGATTGCGACATCACTGTCGGCCTCGTCATGGAACTGACCGGTCCTGCCGGCGAATACGGTCAGGCTGGTGCGAAATCGGTTGCCATGGCGTTCAAGGATTTCAACGATGCCGGTGGTGTCGGTGGCTGCAAGATCGTCGCCGATACGCGCGATAGCCAGAGCCAGGGCAATGTTGCCGTCGATCAGGCAACGCAGCTCGTCAATATCAAGAAGGTGCCGGTCATCATCGGCGGGATCATCTCATCGGTATCGATCCCGATCCTGACCTCTGTCGCGGCGCCGGCCGGCGTCGTGCAGGTCTCGCCCGCATCCTCCTCGCCGACGCTGACGGCGCTCGGTCGCGACGGCAAGACCAATGGCGTCTTCTTCCGCACCATTACCTCGGACGCGCTTCAGGGTACGGCGGCGGCGAAATTCGCCATCGATCAGGGCCTGAAGAAGATCGCCATCATCAACGTCAACAATGACTTCGGCGTCAACATGGTCAAGGAGTTCACCACCGCCTACAAGAAGCTCGGCGGCACGATCACCTCGACCACGCCCTATAATGAAAAGCAGTCGAGCTACGCATCCGAAGCCAGTGCAGCCATGGCCGGCGATCCGCAGGCGCTTTACCTCGTCAGCACGCCGGTCGATGGCGCAACCATTGCCCGTGCATGGATTTCCGGCGGTGGCGCCCAGACCTTCCTGCTCAACGACGGCATGAACTCCAAGGATTTCATTGAAAGCGTCGGCGCCCAGTATCTCGAAAATGCCTATGGCACGTCATCCGGTACCAGCCCGACGGCTTCGACCGAATATTTCAACGCCAACTATTCGGCCTTCTCCGGCGGCATTTCGCCGTCCGCTCCGGCCGCCGACCGTTCCTACGATGCGGGGGCGATCGTCGCTCTTGCGATTGCCAAGGCGGGCAAGTCGGATGCTGCAGCCATCAAGGCCGCCATGCCGCAGGTCGTTGCCGAAGGCGGAACGCCGATCCATGCCGGCAAGGCCGAGTTCGAAAAGGCCCTCGCCTTGATCAAGGAAGGCAAGCCGGTCAAGTATGAGGGCGTTATCGGTCCGGTGAGCTTCGACCAGTATGGCGATATTACCGGCCCGTTCCGGCTGTGGAAGATCACCAATGGAGAGGTCACCACGGTCGGCGAGATGAGCGCCGAGGACGTTGCCAAGATCAAGGCGGCGCAATGATGCAAAAGATCCGGGAAAAGGCTGCTCCTTTTCCCGGATCTTCTCATTCTGGGCTCACTTCCGTCGCGACCCGTTCGCGAACGTAAGGTCAACGGGTCTGGTCGGCGCGGCAGATGCCGGGTGTCACCAGCGATATTTGAGCGATGCGGTAATGTTGCGGCCCTGGCCGAGATAGCAGAAGCCTTCGTTGCAGATCGTATCCCGTTCGTCGGCAATGTTGCGGACGTTCAGAGAGGCGACAAGGTTGTTGTACTTCTTGTCGATTGCCCCGAAATTATAGCCGAGTGCGGCGTCGAAATAGACCCTTGCGTCATTCTTGTCGGTGTTTTCCGTGCTCGTGTAGCTGGAGCTGGAATAGCGGACACCTGCGCCGGCCGAGAGCCCCGGAAGCGCGCTCCCTTCGGCGAATGTATAGTTTGCCCAGAGGCTTGCCACATGGGCCGGTGTCACCGCGCTCATGTTGCCGACATCATCGCCGCCCGTGATTTCGGAATGGGTGTAAGTATAGGCGGCAATCATATCCAGGCCGTCGAGCACTGTCGCACGCGCCTCGAGTTCGAAGCCATTATTCGTGACCTCTCCAAGCGACCGATAGGCCAATCCAGCGGGGTCGGCGGGATCGAGGACTGGCTTGTTCTTTTCGACGAGATGGTATGCGGCTGCCGACAGGAAGATATCCGAGCCCGGCGGCTGGTATTTCACACCGGCTTCGACCTGCTCACCCTTGGCGGGGTCGAGGATTGTGTCCGAGAGCGACCGGTTCGTGACTGGCTCGAAAGATGTCGCATAGCTGACATAGGGCGATATGCCGTTGTCGAAGGCGTAAAGCGCGCTGACCTGATAGCTGAACGCTCCGTCGCTCAGATGGTCGTTGATAGGATCCCCTTCATTCTGACCGCCGTTTGTCTGCTGGACCCAGGTCTGGCGCCCGCCGACCGTAAAGTTCCAGTTGTCGACTTCGATCTGGTCCATGCCATAGAGGCCGGTCTGCTGCAGGCGGGACCGCTGCCGGTAGTTGCTGTAACCTGGTGTCGGTCCGGTCACGCCGTAATGCGGATCGGAGATGTCGAGGTCGAAAGCCGGATCGTATGGGTCATAGAAGTCATAGCCATAGATGAAGGTCGAGCCCGCCTTCATATAGTCGAGCCCGGTCAGGAGCTTGTGGGATAGCGGCCCGGTATCGAACGTCCACTGCAACTGGTTGTCGGTCTGGAACACATCCATGTTTTCTCTGAATGCGTACGGATAACGGTGCAGGATGGTGCCGTCCCATTCACCCACTTCCAGATAGCGTGTGCGCAGGCTGAGGTGAGAGAAACGAACATTCTGGCGGAATGTCAGGAGATCGTTGAATTCGTGCTCGACCTGATATCCAACCTGCTGCTGGTCGGTCTTCTGATAGTCGTATTTGGGGTCGCCGGCTCGCATATCGAGAACCTTGCCGCTCTCGTCGACCAAGGCGCTGACGGAACCGTCCGTTTCGGTCTTTTGCGCCAGGGCGTAGATCGTCACCTTCGTCTGGTCGGTGGGCTGCCAGGTCAATGACGGCTGTAGAAAATAGCTGTCGTCCTCGATGTCGAAATTGGTTTCGCCCTTGCGGGCGAGGCCGACGAGCCGGTAGGAGAAATCGCTGTCATCGGCCAGCTTGCCGCCGAAATCGAAGGCAACCTGCTTGCGGTCCTCCGTGCCGTACATGGTCTCGACTTCGTGGACTTCGTTGCCGTCGGCAAGCTTCGACACCTTGTTGACGATACCTGCCGGCGAACCGGCACCGTAAAGCACCGAGACCGGGCCCTTGACCACTTCGACACGCTCGAGCGAATAGGGTTCGGTTCTGAACATGGAGAAGTTCAGATAGGGCTGCTGCAGCCCGTCCTTGTAGTCAGTCGTATAGGTGCCTTCGTAACCGCGGATATGCAGTTCGTCGAAGCGCGGGTCGAAGCCGCTCTGGCCTGTCGTCACCCCTGCCGTGTAACCAACGGCTTCCAGAATGGTCTGGGCCTGCCGCTGCTCCAGTTCCTTCCTCGTGATGACCGAAACGGAACGTGCCGTCTTCACCAGCGGGGTGTCGAGCTTGGTGGCGGCATTACTCACTTGGGCAGCCATGGTTTCGTTGTCCTGCGCTCCCGAAGGCGTCGTGCTGAGGACGATCGGTTGCAATTCGTTCTGGCCGCTGCCGGTTGCGCCAGTCGTATCGCTGTCTGTGCCCGAGATTGCCACCGTCGTTGCGTTGGCAAAGGAGAAGCGCAGCCCCGATCCTGCCAATATCCTAGACAGGGCTTGATCGGGTGTCGATCGCCCGGAGAAACCCTGAGATGTTTTGCCGGAAGCAACCGAGGCAAGATAGGTAACCTGAAGCCCTGCTTGCCGTCCGAATGCAGTCAGTGCGCTGCTTAGTGGCCCGGCCGGAACGGAGAATGTCGCTTCGGCCCGTGCCTGTGCGAATGCCTCGCTGCTTGCCAGTGTCAGGCCGACCCCAACGGCTGTCGTCATCATGAGCACCGTCATGAGCGCCGTGCTCGTGGATCTTACCGTCGTTTGGCCGATCTTGCGTGTCATCCTGCTTGCCACCCCTATTTAGCGCATTCTTCAAGGGAGCGGTCATGCCATGCTCATGGTGATCGTTGTCCCTGTAGCTATTACAATCGGGGTGGCGAAATTTTCACCCTTTGAGTCAACTTTTTTCAGACGGATGAAACGAGCGTCACGAATGGCGTAATCTGGCGTACATGCGCGCCGACCGGATGAACGACTGCCTGAAGAGCGCGAAGCGGGTTATTCAGATCGAAGACGCCACTGACCCGTTGCCGGCCGATGGATGCATCGGCGATGATGATGTGGCTGGGCATCCAGCGGCCGATACGGGCCGAAAGTGCAGACACCGTCTCTCTTTCGGCAATGAGCAGCTTGTCGCGCCATGAGGCAACCTGGCCAGCTTCGCGCAGCCCGCGGTCGATATCACCTGATGACGGGTCGATTGTGATCCATTCTCTGGCGCTCAGTGACGCGATGGGATCCGAGGCCTCGCGCTTCCCTCTTAGCTCGACATTCCCATGTTCGACACTGACCGACAAGACGCCGGCATCATTGGAGATATCGAACGTCGCTCCCGCCGCAACTGCACGAAAAGGGCCAGACGTGGCGGAAAAAGGCCGGGCTGGGTCGTGCGCCACGTCGAAAAAGGACATGCCCGATAGGAGGTCGACGGTGCGGTGCTGCCCTGAAAAGTCCAGTGCGATTGCGCTTTCCGGGCCGAGCGTGACCGCGCTGCCATCTGGCAACCGGATCTGGCGAATTTCGCCTTCTGCGGTGATGTAGTCAGCACGAGCCTTGAGCAGCAGGCTCGGGCCAAGACTATAGGCGGCGGCGCCGGCTCCAATCAGGCCGAGCCCGCCAAGCGCCAATTGCCGACGCGTCAGCCCCAGACTTTCACCCCGTTCGATTTTTCGCTTCTCGATGAGGATTTTGCCGGAAATGCCATGTATCTGCGCCACGCGTGACCAAGCCTGCTCGTTTTGAGGGCTGCGGGCGCGCCAGGCGTGGATCATTTCACTGGTCACGGGATTGTCGGGGTCGTTCTGGTACCGAATGATCAGATCGATCGCCTCGTCCAGCAGCCGGCCCTGATCCGTTTTTGTGTCGCTCATTGCCATTCTTCCAGCGGATCGGCGTCTCGATTGCTCTATCTACTGATACAAACGGGCAGCGCAAATTTTCCGTTCTGGCAGGGGGAATTTCAGTCGATTTCGACACTCGACACCAGATGCCGGTAGGCATCGCGAATGATGGACCAGGCGCGCGTGGTGGAAATTCCCAGTTCCTCGGCGATTTCGGCAGTTGTCCGCTCCCCCAGCCGGTGCATCTCGAAGGCTTGCCGCGTTCGTTCGGGTAGCTCGCCGAGAGCCTGATAGGTCTGCGACAGGCATTGTCTCGAATAAACCACCCGCTCTGGAGAGGGAGTGGGATCGACGATATCGATGCCGGCAATATCGACAGTCTCAATCAAGGCCTCGCGGCGCCGGTGGTTGATGCCCAGATTGCGCGCCGCCTGGTAGAGATAGGCCTTCGGATTGTGGCTTGTACCGGTCTCAGTCGGAGGCTTCGCCAGCACGCGCAGGAATGCATCCTGTGTAATATCCGCAGCGACGTCATCCCTGATGCCGTTCCGCCTCAGAGACGTTGCTATTCCCTTCGCATGATGCCGGAAAAGACTATTGAGGTCCCAACTCATAACGCGCCTGTCGCTCACCTGACGTTTTTAAGGCAGAGCCGCGATGAAATCACACGACTTTGTGCGGTGGTGCAAACGGTATCAGCCATCTCCATCTTTCCTAGCCACATCTCATGGTCGTTAAGCGGGGCGGCCGGCGAAGTAATGATATCGAGGCCGTATTGCTATAAACTGGTGCGCGATAATCAGGTTATATAGCACGTGCACGCCTGTCCGTCTCCTCAATAAGAGCACTCCACAAGAAATTGGGAGAAGCTGAGGGGTTCGTGTCACAGTGGTAGTCTGTTCGGCGGCAAGCCTCTTGGCAAAGCGTCATCGTAAGCGGGTGGCACGGCGCGTACTCAGTCACTCAATCGCCTCAGGTCGAGGCCGTTGTATTTCCCTGGATGATGCTGATCGGTGTTTGCCAGGATTGGGGTGCTTTCTCTCCCTGCATGATGTCCAGCAATGCTTTCGCAGCAGCCTCGCCAAGCGCTCGCCTCGGCACCTCGACGGTTGTCAGCCGGGTGCGGACGGTATTGGTCAGCGAGGTCCCGTTGAACCCGACGACGGAAACCCTCTCCGGAACCATGACGGACGCCTCGTGGAGGTGGGAAAGTCCGCCGAGCGCCATGGCGTCATTGAGAAAATGGATGGCCTGGACTTGCGGGTGGTCGATCATTAGACGCTCCGTCAACTGGCGACCGGAGGCTGCTTGTCTCGGCAGGTTCTCATCGATAATCGCGGTCGTCTCTATCCCATGCTCGCGCAAGGTGGCGACGAACGACTGATAGCGTCGTCGCGCGCAGAGGTCCCTGTCTAGCTCGGCGCCGATATAGGCAATACGGGAAAGCCCTCTGGAGATGAAATGTTCGGCGACCAACCGGCCCGCAGCCTCATGTGACGGGCCGGCGCTGTAGTCGAAAATATCCCCTTTGAAATCCCAAAGCTGGATTGCTGGGCAGGTCCGGTTATCCAACAATCTGAGGGCCTCATCGCTTCGCGCCATACCTCCGTTGAGAAGCAGGCCCGCAGGCCGAAACGACAGCATAGCCTTGATCAACTCTGCTTCGATGGCAGGATCGAAATTGGACTCACCCAGGAAGGTGTGGAACCCGTGCAGGCGCAAAATGGCGTTGACGCCGCTCAGAACCTCGGAGAACACGACATCGCTCATCGACGGGATGACGATTGCAACCAGCTTGCTCTTTCTGGAGCTGAGTGATCCGGCAAGGGTGTTGGGAAGATATCCAAGATCGCGGGCCGCCTCTCGGACCTTAAGGCTGGTCTTCTCGGAGATGCTGCCGACATTGCGCATGACCTTCGACACGGTCATCCTGCTGACCGAGGCGCGGGCTGCCACGTCCAGCAAAGTAACGGCCTTTCTTGGTGGCGATGGCATTTTCGACTTTCCGAATTAAACGATCTTGACGCGGTTGTGTGTTATCGATACCATCACTTTAGGTTAACGATAACCCTTGCGTTGGGAGACTGCAAGGGTGGTGGTGCCGAAGAGGAGGAGAGGGGGATGCACGTTCTTGCCGTGCCCGAAGCGGGCGGCGGAAAGTGGTTTCGCTCAAGTTTTTTGCATGGAGCTGCCAGGGAACGATAACCGGTCCGTGGGAGGGCGCTTGACGCGCCGAGGGAAGACATCAAGTGGAGGAACATTGATGAAAATCGGGAATTTCATGCGCGCGGCAGTCGCCGTCGTCGCGATCGGCTTCGCTGGCCTCGGTGCCATCGGCGAAGCGAAAGCCACATCACTCAACGACATCATTTCCCGCGGCAAAGTCAGGATCGGTGTGCTGACTGGCGCGCCGCCGATGGGCATGGTCGATGAAAAGGGTAATCCAAGCGGCTACGATGTCGATGTTGCCAATCTGCTCGCCGGTTATCTCGCGCTGCCCGTGGAACTTGTGCCCTTGACGCCGCCGGCCCGTATTCCCGCGCTGCAGACAGGCAAGGTCGATTTCCTGGTCGCGACGCTTGCTCCGACCGGTGAGCGGGCGAAGACGGTGATGTTCACGCAGCCTTATAGCGCCTTCAACATGGACATCATTTCAGGTCCGGACCAGAAGTTCACCAAGCTTTCCGATCTCCAG
This sequence comes from Neorhizobium sp. NCHU2750, assembly GCF_003597675.1. Classification (NCBI taxonomy): domain Bacteria; kingdom Pseudomonadati; phylum Pseudomonadota; class Alphaproteobacteria; order Hyphomicrobiales; family Rhizobiaceae; genus Neorhizobium; species Neorhizobium sp. NCHU2750. The sequence goes on from NZ_CP030828.1 coordinate 373,157, forward strand.
GGCAAGCGTGTCGCTGTCAACCGGGGGTCTTCTCAGGAAACGGCGCTGCGCAAGGCCAATGTTCCGGGGCTTGAAGTCGTCGTCTTCGAAGACGATTCCACCAGCGCCCAGGCGGTCATCGCTGGCCAGACGGATGCGGTCGCACTGCCATCGACCGTCGGAGAAGCGATCATCAAACAGCGGCCAGACGCCAAGCTGCAGGTCGGCTTTACCTTCTTCCAGCAGGGCAATTCCATGGCGACGAAGATCGACGATTTCGAGCTGCGCCAATGGCTCAATACCTCGATCTACCTGATGAAGATCTCCGGCGACCTCGATCGTATCGCCGTCAAGTGGACTGGCCGTCCGATGCCGGTACTGCCGACCTTCTGATCGAGCCGACAGCAGGCCTGCCGGGTGAAGTATTCCGGCAGGCGCCCCTCTCGGCGGAGCCCGCGACAATGTCTTACACCTTTCAGTTCGGTGCGCTCGCGCCGTACCAGGGCGAGATCCTGGGCGGTATCTTGCTCACCATCAAGCTTTCCGTTCTGTCCATCATCCTCGGAGCCTTTGCCGGCGCCATCCTGGCATCGCTGCGATCAACACTCGGGCGCCCTGTGCGTTTCCTGGTCGATGCCTATGTCGAGATAATCCGCAACACGCCCTTCCTGATCCAGCTCTTCATCGTCTATTTCGGCCTGCCGGGTCTCGGCTTACGGGTCGGTGCCGATACGGCCGCATTGATCGGCATGACCATCAACCTTGCGGCCTATTCGACAGAAATCATCCGCGCCGGTATCGAGGCGATCCACAAGTCGCAGATCGAAGCAGGCGAGGCGCTGGGTTTCACGCGGTACCAGATCTTCCGGCATGTCATCATCATTCCGGCGGTTGCCAAGGTCTATCCGGCGCTGTGCAGCCAGTTCGTGCTGATGATGCTGGCATCCAGCATCTGCTCCGCGATTTCGACACATGAACTTGCCGCAGCCGCAGCCTTCGTCGAATCGCAGACCTATCGTTCTTTCGAGGTCTATATCGTCGTGACCGTCATCTATCTGGCGCTGGCGCTGATGCTGCGCGGCTTGCTGGCGCTGGTCGGCATGTGGCTGTTCGGTCGCCGTGTTGCTCGTCGCAGCTTAAGGCCGATACCGGAGGTAAGCGCATGACCCTTCGCACATTCGGCTTCAGCGAATTCGGCTTCCTGCTGCAGGCCCTTCAATGGACTGCTCTGCTGACGGTTATTGCGCTGGTTGGTGGTGGTATATTGGGCTTTGCCATTGCGTTGGCAAGGACTTCCGGGGCCCAGCCGGTCCGTATGGCGGCGGCGACATATATCCAGATCATCCAGGGCATTCCCGTACTGATGATCCTATTCCTCTCTTACTACGGACTGAGCCTTGCAGGCTTCGAACTGCCGCCTCTCATCGCTGCCGGTGCCTCGATGGCGATCTACGCTTCGGGATATCTGGCGGAAATCTGGCGAGGATGCATCCAGGCCGTACCGAAGCAGCAGTGGGAAGCGTCGGAATCGCTGGCAATGTCACCGTTCCAGCAATATCGCTACGTTATCCTGCCCCAGGCCATTCGCATTTCCTTGCCGCCGACTGTCGGTTTCGCGGTGCAGGTGGTGAAGAACACCTCGGTCACCTCGATCATCGGTTTTGTCGAGCTCGCCCGTGCAGGCACGCTCATCAACAACGCGACGTTCCAGCCCTTCCGGGTCTTCGTGGCGGTCGCCATCCTCTACTTCGCAATCTGCTATCCATTGTCCCAGCTCTCTCGTTGGCTGGAGAAGAGGCTCCATGTCGGAACTAGTCGTTGAAAATGTCCACAAAAGCTTCGGCGCGCTCGAGGTTCTCAAGGGGGTCTCGCTCACCGTCGGACGCGGTGAAGTCTTCGCGCTGATCGGTCGATCGGGATCGGGTAAGAGCACGCTGTTGCGCTGCATGAACGGGCTCGAGAAGATCAATTCCGGCCGCATCGAAATCGCCGGCCATACGCTCGGTGGCGACGCAAAGTCGCTCCGCAGCCTCAGGACCGATGTCGGTATCGTTTTCCAGAGCTACAATCTCTTCCCGCACCTGAGCGTCGGAGAGAACATCATGCTGGCGCCCCGCATCGTCAAGAATGTGGCGCGTCCGGAAGCTCTGAAGATCGCTGAGGAAGTTTTGCAGCTCGTGGGGCTGTCGGAAAAATTCGATTCTTATCCTGATCAGCTGTCCGGTGGCCAGCAGCAGCGCGTTGCGATTGCCCGGTCGCTTGCCATGCGGCCCAAGGTGATGCTTTTCGACGAAGTTACCTCGGCGCTCGATCCGGAACTGACGGAGGAGGTGCTTCTGGTCATGGAGCGTCTGGCGAAGGACGGGATGACGATGATCCTTGTCACCCACGAAATGGGCTTTGCCCGCCGTGTTGCAACCAACACGGTGTTCATGCATCAGGGCAAGATCTGGGAGGCTGGACCTTCCAGGGAACTTTTCGCCGACCCGAAAACCCCTGAATTGCGCCAGTTCGTCAAGGCTGATGTGAAGTAGGACTGTCGTTGGGGTAGCGATTTTACGCCTATGGTAAGCCGGTGATCAAATGCGCCGTTTGCCCCATTTGCAATCGCCAAGCACTGGCCGCTGCCTTCCCATCCGGTCATGATGGCGTCTCGTCACAGACAATTTGCAGGAGGAATGCATGGCAAGTTCGGACGCGGCAACGCGGGATAAGATCGCACTGGTGACTGGCGGCGGCACGGGCCTCGGCCGCGCGATGTCGAAAGCGCTCGGCGCCGCCGGCTATACGGTGGTGATTTCCGGCCGGCGCATGGATGTGTTGGAAAAGGCCGTCGCGGAACTTGGCACTGAGACCGGCGCGACCTATCTCGCGGTTGCCGCTGATGTCGGCGATCCTCAATCCGTCCGTGCGCTTTTCGACACCATCGAGAGCCGCTATGGCCAGCTGGACCTTTTGGTCAACAATGCCGGCATGAACGTGCCGAATGTGCCGATCGACGAGCTTTCCATCGACCACTGGAATGCCATCGTGGCCGCCAATCTGACCGGTGCCTTTCTGTGCACCCAACAAGCCTTCCGGCTTATGAAGGGTCAAATCCCGCGAGGCGGGCGCATCATCAATAACGGCTCCATCTCGGCCATGGCCCCCCGGCCGAATACAGCGCCCTATACCGCAACGAAACACGCGATTACCGGTCTTACCAAGTCATCCGCACTCGACGGGCGGCCTTTCGACATTGCCTGCGGGCAAATCGATATCGGTAATGCGGCAACAGACATGACGAAAAAGATGTCGGCCGGCGTGATGCAGGCAAACGGTACGATCGCGACGGAAGATACAATGGACGCTGCCGACGTTGCCGATGCTGTCGTCTACATGGCAAGCTTGCCGCTCAGCGCCAATGTTCTGTCGATGACGGTCATGGCAACCAAGATGCCATTTGTCGGGCGCGGATAATTCACGGTCGCCAGCACTACCGAAGCCGCCGCCGTGCCACAGCGCACATTCTCAAAACTGATCGCTCCGACGAAATTGATGGCAGGCCTGTACGGCCTGCCATCGGCTTTCAGAGCTTGTACTCATTGGCGAGTGTCACGTGATGATGGATGCGGCCTTCGAAGAACTGGCTCAGCACGGCCTCTGTTGCGGCGCGGGCCTCGGTGCGCACCGGGCTTGCCAGCGCTTCCTCGACGGCCTTAAGGCTCGGATAATTGACCGCCAGGATCATGGGGAATTCCGGCGCGCCCTCATCTCTCGCCTCGGCAAACGACACACGCACATCGGTCGCATGTGGAAACCGCTTCCATTGCGGCAGGATCTGTTCGAGAACGGCCTTGCGGAAAGCCTCGGTCTGGCCTTCCTTCACTTTGCCTTCGAACAATGCATAGCGGGTAATCATTCCAAATTCTCCCTATTTGGTCCTCTGAAAAATTCCATCAGCGCTGCCTGATCTTCTCCGCCAAGGCCGGCGGCGGTCAGCATGCGATGTACCTCGGCACACACCGCCGTCAGCGGCATGGTCGTGTGGGTTCGTCGGGCAAGGTCCTGCGCACCGTTCAGATCCTTGACCATGTTGTCTATGCGGCCGGTGCGGCGGTAATCCTTCGCTACGTAGCGCGGCATATATTCCTGCAGGATGGCGCTGTCGGCGCGCCCGCCCTTCAGTGCGAGCGGGATTTTCGCGGCGTCAACGCCGGCATCGAGTGCCAGTTGCGTTGCTTCCGCGACAGCGAGGAAGCCTAGGCCGCAGAGCACCTGATTGATGAGCTTGGTCGTCTGGCCTGCGCCGACCGGTCCCATATGGGTATAGTTGGTGGCGACGTCCTTGAGTACCGCATGAGCGTCGGCCACGTCCTTTTCCGAGCCGCCGGCCATCAGGGTCAATTGTCCGATCAACGCCTTCGGTGCGCCGCCGGAAAGCGGGCTGTCGACCCACCGCAGGCCCTTTTCCGCCGCGTCGGCTGCAAGCTGTTTCGTCGCGTCCGGATCGATCGAAGACATGTCGATGATCAGCGTTCCAGGCTTTGCGCCGGCCGCGACGCCGGCTTCTCCGAAGACTGCGCGGCGGACGATAGAAGGCGAGTTGAGGCTGAGAATGACGGTGTCGCTCGCCGCTGCCGCCTCGGCGGCCGTCGTTGCGGCGAAGGCTCCCTTGTCGACAAGCGCCTGCACTCTTTCGGTGTCGAGATCGAAAACCGTCAGGCGGTTGCCGGTCTCGGCCAGGCGTGCCCCGATGGCACCACCCATGGCGCCGGCACCGATCAGTGCGATCCTGTTGTCCATGATGAATTCTCCTCCAGTTTCTTGACGATAAGATCAGCCAACGCCTCCAGCGGCTGATCGATATCGACGGTAATTGCACCTTCATCCGGACCGGGCGGCTCAAGGGCGGAAAATTGGCTATCCAGCAGGCTCGTCGGCATGAAGTGGCCGGCGCGGGCGCCCATACGGGCACCAATCAATGCCTTGCTGCCCGACAGGTGAACGAAGGCAACCGGGCCTCCGGCCTCCTTGCGGATGAGATCACGATAGCGCCGCTTCAGCGACGAGCAGCCAATGATTCCCGGACCATCCGGCGATGCCAGTTCTTGCCCGACCATTGTCAGCCAGGGCCAGCGGTCGTCATCCGTCAGCGCTTCGCCACGGCTCATCTTTTCGATATTGGCGGCCGGGTGGAGGTCATCACCATCGCGGTAGGCGACGCCAAGCCGGTCGGCGAGGGCAGCCCCCACCGAAGACTTGCCGCAGCCCGCAACGCCCATCAGCACCATTCGCCCTTTGCGGGATGCGCCACTCATCTCAGAGCGACGCCGTGATGCCGCCGTCGACATAAAGCACATGGCCATTGACGAAGGACGAGGCGTTCGAAGACAGGAAGATGCAGGCGCCGACGAGTTCCTCGACCTTGCCCCAGCGTCCTGCCGGTGTGCGCTTTTCCAGCCACGCGGTAAAGGTCGGATCAGCGACCAGAGCAGCGTTCAACGGTGTCTCGAAATAGCCAGGCGCGATAGCATTGCATTGCAATCCGTATTTCGCCCAGTCGGTGGCCATGCCCTTGGTCAGGTTGCCGACGGCGCCCTTGGTGGCCGTATAAGGCGCAATGCCCGGCCGGGCCAGCGATGTCTGGACGCTGGCGATATTGATGATCTTGCCGGCGCCGCGTTTGATCATGTGGCGGGCGACCGCTTGCCCGACATTGAAGACGCTGGAAATATTGGTTTTCAGCAGCCGTTCGAAGGCATCTGCCGGAAAATCTTCCAGCGGCGTACGGTGCTGCATGCCGGCATTGTTGACGAGAATGTCGATGGCGCCGTGCTCTGCCTCGAAAGCATCGACGGTGGCACGCACCGCGTCATGGTCGGTGGCGTCGAAGGCAAGCGTATGCTTGACGCCGAGCTTTGCAGCCGCGGCTTGCAGTTTCGCCTCGTCGCGACCGTTGAGGATGACGTCGGCGCCAGCGGCCGCCAGCCCTTCCGCGAGGGCATAGCCTATGCCCTGCGAGGAGCCGGTGACGAGGGCGCGCTTGCCCGTCAGGTCGAAAATCTGAATGCTCATAAGTCCTCCCGAAGCGCTTCCCGCTTCGTCTGTCAGCTGAATTGGATCTGCGTCTTCATCGATTGCCCCTTGTCGGTGGCAATCTCGAAGGCCTTGAGTGCCTCCGACAACGGCAGGGTGTGGGTGATCAGCGGCTTCACGTCGATCAGGCCGCCCTGCATGAGGCGAACGGCAGTCTCGAACTCCTCGTGGAAACGGAACGAACCGCGCAGGTCCAGTTCCTTCGACGTGATCAGCATCATCGGCAGGCTCATTTCGCCGCCAAGGCCGAGCTGGACGATAACGCCACGCGGACGCATCGCCTGTATGCCGCTGACGAGTGCCGGTGCAGCGCCCGAGCACTCGTAGAGCACATCGAAATAGCCCTTGTTCTGGCTGAAGGGCGCCAGGCCGTCGGGGTTTTCCGAGAGGTTGATGGTGCGGTCGGCGCCGACAGTGCGGGCAAAGCCCAGCGCCCGTTCGGACAGGTCGGCCGCGACGATTTCTCCGGCACCGGCGCGTCGTGCAGCGAGGATGGACAATGTACCGATCGGCCCGCAACCGGTGACCAATACCCGCTTGCCCAGTATTTCACCAGCGCGGCGTGTCGCATGCAGTGTTACCGACAGCGGCTCCGCCATTGCCGCCTCACCGGCACTCAGCCCGTCCGCCTTGACGCATTGGCTGGCGTTGGCGACCAGCCGTTCCCGGAAGGCGCCCTGAATATGCGGGAAAGGCATGGCCGAGCCGTAGAACCGCATATTGAAGCAGTGGTTCGGGAGGCCTTTGAGGCAGTATTCGCAATGGCCACAGGGACGTGACGGGGAGACGGCGACGAGATCGCCGATCGCGAGGCCGGAAACGCCTTCGCCAAGTGCCGCGATATGACCGGACACCTCATGGCCGAGGATCATCGGTTCCTTGATGCGCACGGTGCCGAAGCCGCCATGCAGATAATAGTGAAGATCGGAGCCGCAGATGCCGCCGGCGGCAAGGCGGACTTCGACTTCGCCGGGGCCTGGCGCCTCGACGGAGCTTTCCTCAATTCTGAGGTCTTTTGGTGCGTGGATGACGATTGCTTTCATCGGATTTCCCTCACAGAACCGGGGTCAACAGCGGCCGGCCTTCAAAATGGGCCGAAAGATTGTCGAACACCAGCGCGCCCATTGCCTTGCGGGTCTCAAATGTTCCCGATGCCATATGGGGCTGCAGGAGCACATTATCGAGCGCCAGGAAACGCGCATTGAGATTTGGTTCGCCATCGAACACGTCGAGTGCCGCGGCTCCGAGCGCCTTGCTTTCCAGTGCATCGAGAAGAGCCGCTTCATCGATGTTGGAGGCCCTTGAAATGTTGATCAGCATACCTTCCGGCCCAAGCGCCTCGATCACCTTCTGGCCAACGATATGGCGGGTTTCGGCGGATGCGGCGAGAGTGACGAACAGGAAATCGGAGCGTGCAGCCAGATCGACCGGATCAGCGACGAATGCCCAATCGGGGGCATAATCTTTCGCGCTCACGTCGCTATAGGCGATGTCCATATCGAAACCGGCGAGGCGTTTGGCGACCTCGAAGCCGATACGACCGAGACCGAGTACGCCGGCACGCTTTCCATGCACGCGCGACTTCAGCGGATAAAGGCCCTTCTTGGCCCAGTCGCCGCTCCGCACCCAGCTTTCGCCACCGATCATGCCGCGCGCCTGCGCCAGCATCATTGCAACGCCCAGATCCGCCACGTCCTTGGTCAGAACGTCTGGCGTGTTGGTAACCCGGATACCGCGCTCCCGCGCCGCTGCCAGATCGACCGCGTCGTAACCGACGCCATAGACGCTGATGACTTCGAGCTTGGGAAGCGCCTCGATCATGGCGCGGTTTGCACCAAGCTCTCCGCGTGTGGCAATCCCTCTGATTTCGCTGCCTTTCTTTCTCAGAAAGTCAGCTTTCTCGGTCGCTTCGAAATAGCGGTGCATGGTGAAATTTGCGTTCAGCCGCTCCTCATCCCAGACAGGATAAGGGCCGACCTGAAGGATTTCTATCTTACTCAAAGGTGTCTCCTCCTCTTCTATTGTTATCGATAACAATAATGGCTCCAGTCGTTTTGTCCAGTGCCCTGTTTGACGCAGTGATGAGGCGGATGGTGAGGCTGCAGGGTAGCCGCACGACAATCCCGACCGGGAGACGAATGGATGAATCCCGCAGACACAGTGAAAAAAATGCGCAGGTCGCAATGCGCCGCATCGGCAAATTGTGGAGTTAGGTCTGGACGGTCGTAGGAACACGTTAGCGTGAGACATCAGGTGACATTCGATGAAACGTCGATGGCCCCGCTCGGAGAGCCCCAAGAGGTTCTTGATCCAAGTGCCGTGATCGTAAGGTGCGTCCTCCCTAAGCCCAGAAGCATGATTGGGCCCGGATATCTGGGCGCTTCAAGGATCTGGGAAACCATGGCTGTCAGCGCAAGAGCTAGCAGAAAACGCTACGCTTCGCCGTCTAACTTGAAGTGGGCCACACCTTTCTCGCACATGCAGGCGGATTTCTGCCTATGCCCCTCCGTGGCGATTTAGCACAACCAACAACGTTGACCCTCGTTTGTGATATCGATAACATCTGGTTCATTGACGTTGGGAGAGAGTGAAACATGCAATCCATTTATTTGCACATTTGCAGAAGCTGATAGAGGTGCGGGCTGGCTGCTGCGCCGTTTCAGCGCGGTGGTTGGAACATTCGCCGGCGGTTGATCAGAAACCGGCTCCTCGATGGAGCACTAGCTGCTCGCTGAGCAGTTTTAGTTTGACCGCAGGCACTTAGCCAACCAAGCCGCTCCCTCCTTAGTCCCCACCTATTGTCGGCCGCCGGCTGTCGCGTAACGCAGCAGCATGTGAGGCCCGGAAACAGAGTTCAACAAGGCCGCACGGGAGGACCGCGCGAAGCGCGGCCGTGTGTGCCGAAACGCATCCGCTGGATGCTTTTTGGAAGATGGGAGTTCAAGCATGTCCAATACAAGAATAGCGCCTACCTATGCCGCGGGAGGAGTGGAGGCAATTCCAAAGCGGCGTTGGTTCAATGTCATCGTCCCGATCATGATCCTCTGCATCGTTTCCTATATGGACCGCACCAATATCGGGTTTGCGATCCCGGGAGGCATGTCGAAGGAGCTGGCAATGTCCGCCTCCTTTGCAGGCCTGGCTGCGGGCATATTTTTTATCGGTTATCTTTTCCTCCAGGTGCCGGGCGGGCAGCTTGCTGCGCGTGGCAATGCCAAGAAGTTCCTCACCTGGTCCATGGTATCCTGGGGCGTCATCTGCATCCTGACATCCTACGTCACGAACGAGATGCAACTCCTAGGCCTTCGCTTCGCTCTTGGCGTGGCGGAAGGCGGCATGCTTCCCGTCGTACTGACGATGATCAGCAAGTGGTTTCCCGATGAGGAACGTGGTCGCGCAACCGCAATCACGATCATGTTCGTGCCGATTGCCAACATTATATCCGGACCGATCGCAGGTTTTGTCGTTCAGAATTTCGGATGGCGTGATTTGTTTATGATCGAAGGCCTGGTTTCCTTCATCCTGATCATTCCGTGGGTGCTGATGGTCGAGGAGGATCCGGCCAAGGCCAAGTGGCTATCGTCGGCCGAGCGCGACTATATCGTTGGTCGCCTCAAGGAAGAGCAGGAAACCCTGGCACGCACGCCGGCGGTCGAAAAAGCGACGCTGTCACAGATCATGGCTGACAAGGCCATGTGGCAACTCATTGCAATCAACTTCTTCTATCAGACTGCAATCTATGCCTTCGTCATCTGGTTGCCCACGGTCATCAAGAACTTGACGCACGGTGACATAGCCTTCGTCGGCATGCTCTCCATGCTTCCCTATGTCGGCACCATGATCGGCATGTATGTGATCGGAAGGCTTTCCGACACGTCGGGCAAACGCAAGAAGTACGTCATTCTGCCGCTGATGCTGCTGGCTGTCAGCCTGCTGCTGTCGGTGGTCTTCAAGGAACAGCCCTGGATATCGTTCATATGCCTCATTTTTGCAGGAACTTTCCTGCAGGCAGCCGCATCGGTATTCTGGACGATCCCACCGGCTCTGTTTACCGCGTCGGTTGCAGGTGGAGCCAGAGGCGTCATCAATGCACTCGGCAATCTCGGCGGTTTCATCGGGCCCTTCCTGCTCGGCTGGCTTACCGATGTCTTCGGAAGTACCGATTACGGCGTTCTGACTCTCGTTGCGCTTCTGGTCCTGTCCTCGATCATAACCCTGACGCTGCCGACATCGCGCGCCAAGGCCTGATCAGCATTCTCAACTTTTTGAGATAACGACAAAGGCTCAGCCGGATCAGCCTATCCGGTTGAGCCGGTCGGCAATTCCAGCGGGACTGTCGGAAAATCGGAAATTTACGTTTCCGGCAGTCCTGGCAATGCAAGAAAACACGATTTTCCGGATAATGAGGTCCATGATGTTTACACGTAGTGCGATGTTCGTTGGTCATATCCATGAAGGCCGCGAGAACGAATTCTGGTCCATCGTTGAAGCGGAATTGCTTCCGGTCTGGCGCAAGATGCCGGGTGCCTTGACGGTGCGACTGTTCAAGCCGCAGCGCATCGAAGAAGGGTTGCCGGATCTCGTACTCGTGCAGGAAATCGATTACGCTTCGGCAGAGGCAGTTGCTGAGGCCGAACGTTCTCCGGTCCGTGCCGAAGGTGCTCCCGTCGTGGCAAAGCTGATGACATTGTTCGACGGACAACTTCATCACGTTGTTTATCAGCGGGTGCTGTAGGCGATCGCTAGAACTCGAAGGTGTCGCCCAACGGCCGCCCGGCGCCGTGCGTTCCCCTTTCGCCATAGCGATTATCGCCCGCGTCAAATTTGCCGCTTGACTTGCATGTTATCGATATCATACTCGCGGAAGCAGCTTTGGGAGGAGCATGTGGGAGAGGATAGATTTCTGGAATTTCGTGCCGTCTCCAAGGAGTTTGGGGGCACGAAAGCGCTAACGGATGTCTCGCTGGAACTTCGGCGCGGGGAAATCCTGGCATTGCTGGGGGAAAACGGTGCCGGCAAGTCGACGCTCATCAAAACCCTTGCTGGTATTTACAAGCCAGATGGCGGCGAAATCCTGTTTCGCGGTGAGCCCTATCACCATCGGCCGCCCAAGCCCAATGAACGGCAACCTGTCGCCTTCATCCATCAGGATCTCGGTCTCATCGAATGGATGACGGTCGCGGAGAATGTTGGTCTGGCGCAGGGGTTCTCCATGCGCCGCAAACTGATCGACTGGAATGCCACGGCGCGCCGTACCGCCGAAGCGCTAAAGCTCGTCGGCTGTGATTTCGATCCATCCACACGCGTGCAGAGCCTGACGCGGACGGAAAAATCATTGGTGGCTATTGCTCGTGCGCTGGCGGTCGAGGCAGATGTTCTGGTGCTTGATGAGCCGACGGCGAGCCTTCCCGCCGACGAAGTAGAGCGGCTCTTCACGGCCATAAGGCCCTTGAGGGACCGCGGTGTGGGCATGATCTATGTCTCCCATCGCCTGGACGAAATCTTCCGTATCGCGGATCGTGTCGCGGTATTGCGCGATGGCAGGCTTGTCGGTGAAACGCCCGTCGCGGACACCAACCCCGATGAATTGATCCGCATGATCGTTGGCCGCAAGGCAAATCAGCTGTTTTCAAAGGCTCATTCGGCACTGGGCGAAACATTGGTGTCGGTGAAGGATCTTGCCTGCCGTGGCGCTGGTCCCGTTTCCTTCGATCTGAAGAAAGGCGAGCTTCTCGGCCTCGTTGGGCTGCGCGGTGCAGGGCAGGAATTGATCGGCCGCGCGCTCTTTGGCGCGGAGCCGGCTTCCGGAGAAGTCAAGATCCGCGGCGCCAAGCCGGATCTGCGGTCACCGGAAACGGCCATCGGATCGGGGATCGGGCTGATTGCCCGCGACCGTACCGAAGAATCGGTCGCCATGTCGCTTTCCCTGCGCGAGAACACCTACCTCAATCCCGGTGCTTCCGGCCGAGGGCTTTCCTCCTTCCTGTCTCCGGCGAAAGAAGCCGAGATGGCGCGTTCGATCGGCGAAAAGGTCGGCTTGAGGCCGAACGACCAATCCTTGGCGATCGAAGCCCTGTCCGGTGGCAACCAGCAGAAGGTTGTGGTTGGCCGCTGGCTGGCGACAGGCCGAAAGCTCCTGATCGCCGAAGATCCGACGGCCGGCGTCGATGTGGGCGCCAAGGCTGAGATCTATCGCCTGATTGCTGCTGCGGTCGAGGAGGGGCTCGCCGTTCTGGTCATTTCCACCGACTTCGAAGAGATCGCCCATATCTGCCATCGGGCGCTGGTGTTTTCGCGCGGGGTTATCGTGCGTGAACTCGTCGGCGAGGATCTGACGACATCCGCAGTCATCGCCGCCGCGTCCGCCTCCGAAGCGGCCTGATCATCTGGAGTAACGACGATGCAATCCATCCAATCCAATGCGCTCGAGCCGACCAAATCGGAACTGAGAGGCCTATCTCTGGCCGACAAGCTGAAACGCCTATTGCCCGTCTACGGACTGGTCATCCTGACCGTGCTGTTGATCGTCCTCTTTTCGATCATGCTCCCGGATACGTTCCCGACTGCCCTGAACCTGCGCTCGATCATTGCCAACAAGACGATCATCGCCATTCTGTCATTGGCTGCGATGATCCCCATGGCCTGTGGCCGTATCGACCTTACGATCGGCTATGGCATCGTGCTGTGGCATATCCTTGCGATCAGTCTGCAGACCATGTTCGGCCTTCCATGGCCGGTGGCCGTCGTCATCGTGCTGCTGCTTGGCGCCCTGACCGGCCTGCTCAATGGTGTGCTGGTCGAAGTCGCCAAGATCGACAGTTTCATTGCGACGCTCGGCACCGGTACGGTTATTTACGCCATCGCGCTCTGGCACACCGGCGGCCGTCAGGTTGTCGGCGTCCTGCCTGACGGGTTTCTGGCGCTCAACGGAACGTTCCTGTTCGGCCTGCCGATCACTGGCTACTACGTTCTGGCGCTGGCGCTCGTCATGTGGATCGTATTCGAATACTCGCCGATCGGCCGTTATGTCTACGCGATCGGCGCCAGCCCGAAGGCGGCCGCGCTGAACGGGATTCCGGTTCGCCGGTTCGTGGTCGGCGCCTTCATCGTATCCGGTACGCTCTCGGCCGTTGCCGGGGTATTGCTGGCGTCGCGCCTTCGCATCGGCCAGGCGAGCGTCGGCCTCGAATACCTGCTGCCGGCGCTCGTCGGCGCATTCCTGGGCTCGACGACGATCAAGCCCGGCAGGGTCAACGTCTGGGGCACCATGATCGGCGTCATCATTCTCGCGGTCGGCATCGCGGGCATCCAGCAGATCGGCGGCTCATTCTTCGTCGAACCGCTCTTCAACGGCGTCACTCTTCTCGTTGCGATCGGTATTGCCGGCTATGCCCAGCGCCGGCGCGGCGGCGCGAGTGTCGTCAAACCGAAGGAGCTGGCGGAAAAGACTGCCGAGAAGTCATCCTGAGTTTTTCATCGTCAAAGTCTCACGTCCATAGGGAGGATATATCGTGAAACGCAGACAATTTCTGGCAACCGTCGCACCGGCCGCAATCGCCGTGATGATAGCAGGACCCGCATTTGCCGACGCCATTGCCGATGCCAAGGCCGTGGTGGCCAAGTATGCAAGCAAGGTCGACAAGTGGGACGGTCCGACAAGCGGTCCCAAGGCCGCCGCGGGCAAGTCGGTGGTGATCGTTGCCGCCGATATGAAGAACGGCGGCATTCTCGGCGTCGTCAACGGTATCGAGGAGGCTGCCAAGGCAATCGGCTGGAAGGTGAACGTACTTGATAGCGCCGGATCGGTTGAAGGACGCACTGCCGCCTTCGGTCAGGCGCTGACATTGAAGCCGAACGGCATCATCATTACCGGTTTCGATGCCATCGAGCAGAAACCGGCAATGGCGGAAGCCAAGAAGGCGGGCATTCCGATGGTTGCCTGGCATGCGGCGCCCGCCGTCGGTCCTGTCGATGAGGTGGGCGTTTTCGCCAATGTCACGACTGACGCGATGCAGGTGTCGAAGGCCGCTGCCGACTACGCCTTTGTCGATGCCGGCGGCAAGCCGGGCGTCATCATCTTCACCGACTCCACCTACGCGATTGCGATTGCCAAGGCCGACAAGATGAAGGCCGAGATCGAGGCGCTGGGCGGTACCGTGCTCGAATATGTCGATACGCCGATTGCCGAGACCTCCCAGCGCATGCCGCAACTGACTACCACGCTGCTGCAGAAATACGGAGCCAAATGGACGCATTCGCTGGCGATCAATGACATATACTTCGACTTCATGGGGCCGTCGCTTTCGGCTGCAGGCATTGCCGGAGACGGTGCGCCGAAGAGTGTTGCCGCAGGCGACGGGTCTGAAAGCGCTTACCAGCGCATCCGCGCCAAGCAATATCAGTCTGTGACGGTTGCCGAGCCGCTCAATCTACAGGGCTGGCAGCTTGTGGACGAACTCAACCGGGCCTTTGCAGGTGAGAAGTGGTCCGGTTACGTTTCCCCGCTGCATGTCGTGACGGCAGACAATGTCGAGTTCGATGGCGGGCCTAAAAACACGTTCGACCCCGATAACGGCTATCGCAGCGAATACAGGAAGATCTGGGGCAAATAAGATTTAAGCCAGCGACGGCGTGTGGTCTTGCCGCACGCCGCGCGATCGGTATGTTCCGCAGCCATTGTCCCGAGAATGAGGTGGACCGAATGTCGTTTTTCGAAGCTGAAGATCCGGTGTTTGCCACCTTCGTTCTCGGCAATGCGCCGCTGAAGAAACTCGCCGGAGGGTTTGATTGGGTCGAAGGGCCTGTCTGGTTCGGCGATCACGACTGTCTGCTGTTTTCCGACATTCCCAACAATCGCATCCTGCGCTGGAGCCCCGTTTCGGGTATCAGCACTTTCCGAGAGCCGTCGAACTTCTCAAACGGCCACACCCGCGACCGAGAGGGCCGGCTGGTCAGTTGCGAACATGGTGCTCGGCGCGTCTCGCGTACTGAGCATGACGGCTCGATCACGGTCATTGCCGCTGCCTATGAAGGCAAGCGGCTGAACTCGCCTAATGACGTGATCGTCGCCTCGGATGGGGCAATCTGGTTTACCGATCCGCATTACGGCATCTCGACCGATTATGAAGGCACGCGCGCCGAACAGGAGCTGCCCTGCAACGTCTACCGCGTCGATGCGGTTTCAGGCGAAATCCGTGCCGTACTCACCGATTTTCAATGTCCGAACGGTCTTGCTTTCA
Organism: Neorhizobium sp. NCHU2750; assembly: GCF_003597675.1. Lineage (NCBI taxonomy): Bacteria > Pseudomonadati > Pseudomonadota > Alphaproteobacteria > Hyphomicrobiales > Rhizobiaceae > Neorhizobium > Neorhizobium sp. NCHU2750. Next base: position 388,453 of record NZ_CP030828.1, read on the forward strand.
GCCCGGACGAAACGCGGCTTTATGTCGCCGACACAGGACGCATGTTTTCCAGCGATCCACAGCATATCCGCGTCTTTGATGTTGGCGCAGAGTGGAAGCTCAGTGGCGGCGACATTTTTCACTCTATCGCACCAGGCTGTGCCGATGGCATGCGTGTCGATGCGACCGGGAACCTTTGGTCCTCTGCCGGAGACGGCGTTCATTGTATCGCGCCCGATGGCCATCGCCTCGGAAAGATACTTGTTCCGGAAACCGTATCGAATATCTGCTTCGGTGGACGAAAAGGGCATAGGTTGTTCATTACGGCCAGCACTTCGATCTATTCGGTATCGCTCGCCATTCGCGGCCATATCGGTTGGAATTGAAGGGAAGACACTTCAGGATGGGTAACGACAGAATGCCGACTATGGCGGATATCGCGCGAAAGACAGGCGTCTCGCCGATGACCGTGTCTCGCGCATTCAAGTCGGGCAGCCTGATCAACAAGGATACCCGCGACGCCATTCTCCAGGCGGCGGAAGAACTCGGTTACGTCTTCGATTCCACAGCGTCGAACCTGCGCTCCAAGAAGACTGATTTCATTGCCGTCACCATACCCTCGATCAACAATGCCAATTTTGCCGACACTGTCGGTGGGTTATCGGAGGTGCTGAATGCCCGCGGTTTCCAGATCCTGCTCGGTTACACGAATTACGATGTGCAGGAGGAGGAGCGGTTGATCGAGCAGTTTCTGCGGCGTAAGCCACAGGCAATCGCCGTGACTGGTGGCAAGCATACCCGGCGCGCCCGCAAGCTCCTGGAAAACGCCAATGTGCCGGTGATCGAAACCTGGGACATGCCATCTGAACCGATTGATCATTCCGTCGGCTTTTCCAATGCGGAGGCCGTGCGCAGCATGGTCGACCATTTCGTCGCGGTCGGCTACCGCCGTATCGCCTTCATCGGTGGCGATGCGAGCCGCGATACGCGCGGCAGCGATCGCCGGCTCGGCTTCATCGCGGCCCTGCATGATCACGGGCTTGAGGCGTCGCGCCTGATCGATGCCGGCACTCCGCCGATTTCGATGCGGGAAGGCGCTAATGCCATGGCCCGCCTGCTCGTCGAATTCCCTGACACCGAGGCGGTGATCTGTGTTTCCGACCTTTCCGCATTCGGTGCCTTGACCGAATGTCAGCGGCGCGGCGTGAATGTTCCCGCCGACATGGCGATCGGCGGCTTCGGCGATTACGAGATCGGTGCGATCTCGGTTCCCTCGCTGACCACCATCAATGCTCATTCCCGCCAGATCGGCGCCCGTACCGGAGCGCTGATCCTCGATCTTCTGGACGGCAAGGAACACTCCCGTCAGGTGAATATTCTGCCCGAGTTGATTGTGCGCGAGAGCAGCCGTTAAGATGGCCCCGGCGGACAAAACCGCCGCCAAAATTCTGCCTGAACTTCCTGTCGGGGTCAGGCCGCAAGGCCGGCTTTGTCCAACCCGTAGAGCTTGTCTGCCGAACCGGGCACGACCTTGAACGCGATGCTGGCGCGGTTCCAGGCGTTGATCGTCATGATGGAGAAGGTGAGGTCGGAGATTTCCTTCTCCGAGAGTTGTCCGCGGACACGTTCGTAGAGTTCGTCCGGAACGCCGCCTTGGGGCAGCGTGGTCAGTGCTTCCGTCCAAGCCAGTGCGGCGCGTTCACGGGAGTTGAAGAGATTGGATTCCCGCCATATCGCTACATGGTAGAGGCGCAGTTCGGTTGCGCCATGGATCTTGGCTTCCTTCACATGCATGTCGAGGCAGAAGGCGCACCCGTTGATCTGCGAGGCGCGAATATTGACGAGATCGCGGATCGATTGCTCGATCACGCTATCTTTCAGGGACATGCTCAGTTCGGACATTTTCCTGAGGAATTCCGGGGACTGGGCGGCGTAGTTCAGGCGCTGTGTCATTTGCATCTCCTTTATTGCGGACATTTATCATCCTTATGGATATAAAATATCCGTAATTCCTGGACAGACAAGAGAAACCCGCCTAACTTTCCCGTATAACGCTTATGCGGCAGAGTATGGGGGAGTAGGATGGATATTGTCTCAGCCTTGCGGACTTTCTTGCGGGTCGTGGAAGCAGGCTCGTTTTCGGCTGCAGCGAATGATCTTGGTCTGACCCAGCCCGCGGTTTCACGACAGGTGGCCGCGCTGGAAGAGCACTACCATACCCGCCTGTTTCATCGCTCCACCAATGCGCTCTCACTGACCGCCGAAGGTGAGCGGATGATCCCAATGGCGCAGAAAGCCGTCGAAGCGGTGGAGGCAATCGAAGAGGTGGGCTCTGCCGACGGGCTTCTCGTCGCGGGCAAGGTCAGGGTGAGCCTACCGGCGCCCCTAGGCCTTCATGTGAGTGATCGGCTACCACAATTGGTCAACATGCATCCGCGGCTGACGGTCGATGTGATGTTCCGGGAAGAGCCATCGGATCTCGTAGCTGAAGGCATAGACCTGGAGGTGCGTCTCGGCGACGTCGCAGACAGTAATCTCATCTGTCGGCGTATCGGCTGGACCACGGCATCTCTTGTTGCGGCGCCGGACTATCTGAACGGCAGAACGGCTCCTATAACTCCCGTAGAAATCGTCGATCACGAGTGCATTTGCTACAATCGCGGAGGCGAAGAGCGCGTCTGGAGTTTTGTCGATGACGACCGCGAGCAAAAGATAAAGATCACGCCACGCATGACGTTCGACAATGCCGTCGCTGTACACCGTGCCGTCCTTGCAGGCGGCGGGCTGGCGATCCTGTCTCATATTCTAGTCAATGACGATATCGCGGGGGGGCGACTTGTTCAGGTCATGCAATCCCGCCCTCCGACGCGCCTGCCGATCACCCTGGTTTATGCCTCGCGGCGTAATCTCTCGTTGCGTGTTCGAACCGTGCTGGATTTCCTGGTGCAGCTCGTGGGACAGGATGATCTGATGAGGGCGTGATCTGTCGTTCAGCCCCTCCCGCTGACTGGATGAGAGATAGGGCAGTGCGAGTTCGATAAAGCGGCTGTCGAGGCTGTTTGTCGTGATGCGAATGACGAGTTTGCCGCAAGGGTGCTTCTTATGTCTGCCGGATAAGCGCCGCGGCTCGCTTCGTGTTCCCGACGTCTCTACACTGGGCAACCTGTCGAGGTTGCTTTCGGCATATCTGCAGCGATTTCGTTCGCGCAGGTCTTCCGTTCGCCCATATGGGCTATCGCAATCGAGCAGCTAAAGCTGGCGGCCAACTCCCGCTCATTCGGCTACAAGATCACCTGGAACGGCTCCGCGGCCTGCTTTTTGTATTCCGGACGAGATAAAGCGGAAGAACTCCCGGCGTCCGCGCGACGGGAGCATCCCCGTTTCAACTCAAGATGTTTGCCGCTTGGGAGGTCTTGCGCCCGCTTTCGATCAACGCCCTCGTGTAATCCTCACCGGGATTGAGGAAGATCTGTTCGGTCTCTCCCTGTTCGACGATCTCGCCGCGCTTCATGACGATCGTGCGGTCGCAAATTTGGCGTATGACGGCCAGGTTGTGCGAGATGAAGACATAGGTGAGATTGAGCTCGGATCGCAGTTGCTGCAGGAATTCGAGTACCTGTGCCTGTACGGATATATCCAGCGCAGAAGTCGGCTCGTCGAGTACAAGTAGCCGCGGATTGAGTGCGATCGCACGGGCAATGCAGACGCGCTGCTTTTGCCCGCCGGAGAGTTCGTGCGGGTAGCGGTATTTGAATGCCTTGGGCAATTTTACGATGTCGAGCAGGGCTTCCGTACGCGCCGCGATATCTCTTCCGCTCATATTCGTCTGGATGCGCATCGGTTCACCGATGGCATCGCCAATCGTATGGCGGCCGTTCAATGCCGAATGCGGGTTCTGGAAAACGAACTGCATGTGACGACGCATCTGTCGCAGTGGTTCACCGCTCAGGCCCGAAATATTCTGGCCATCGAAGATCACGTCGCCGGACGTAGGCTCGATCAGGCGCAGCAGCATGCGCGCAAGGGTCGACTTGCCCGATCCACTCTCGCCGACAACGCCAAAGATCTCGCCGGTCTTGACCGACAGGCTGACGCCGTTCACAGCCGTGAAGGCGCCGCCGGATTGGCTGCGATAGACTTTCTTGAGGTCGATTGCTTCCAGCAGATGGGCGGGCTTGGCTGGTTGTGTCGTTGCTGCTTCTGCGGCAACTTTCGCCGGCACGGCATCGATATCTGGCACTGCCGAGAGCAGGCGCTGCGTATAGTCGTGCTGCGGTTGGCTCAAAATGTCCTGCGTCAGGCCTTGCTCGACAATTTCCCCCTTGTACATGACGGCACAACGCTTCGCGACAGTGGCGATTGCGCCGATGTCGTGACTGATCATGATGACGGTGAGGTTGAGCCTGTCGACCAGCGAATTGATCAGGTCGAGAACCTGGGCCTGCACTGTGACGTCAAGAGCGGTTGTCGGTTCGTCGGCGATCAGGATATCCGGCTTGCCCGCAAGCGCCATGGCGATCAGCACGCGCTGGCGCATGCCGCCGGAAAGCTGGTGCGGATATTGTGAAAACAGCATGATCGGGTTCGGCAAGCCCACCTGATCCAGCAATTCCTCGGTGTGGGCACGCCGCGCGGCCTTGGAGGAAACGCCCTGACCTGCAGCCCTCTCATGTGCCGCGATGACGTCCGAAATCTGTCGCCCGATCGAAAACAACGGATTCAGATAGGTCATCGGATCCTGGAAGATCATCGAAATGCGGATGCCGCGGATCTTCCTCCAGTCCTTCTCTGACAGGGCGGTGATATCCTGTCCGTCGAAAATGATCGAGCCGTCGATGACTTTGGAATTTCTTGGTCCGATGCCTAGTATAGACCGTACCAGCACGGTCTTGCCTGAACCGCTTTCGCCGACGATGCCGAGCGTATCGCCGCGATTGACGGTGAGGTTTATGCCCTTGAGCACATGCACCGGCCCGTCGAACGTACCGATGTCGAGCCGATAGTCCTTGATCTCAAGCAGGGTCATCGGTCACGGCTCCTTGGATCGAGAATGTCGCGCAGGCCATCACCCAAAAGGTTGAAGCCGAGCACGGTAAGAAAGATCGCGGCGCCGGGGAAAAGCGAATACCACCACCAGTCCGGCATATAGGTTCGGGCGACCGAGATCATCGCGCCCCATTCCGGTGCCGGCGGCTGCGCGCCGAGGCCGATGAAGCCCAGGCTGGCGGCCGACAGGATCGCCATGCCCATGTCCATGCTCATCTTGACGATGATCGGGGACAGGCAGTTGGGCAGGATGTGATGCCACAGGATCCACGGTGTCCTGGCTCCGATCGAGCGCGCCGATTCGATGAACAGCTCTTCCTTGATCGATAGCGTCTTGGCTTCCACCAGACGAACATAGCCCGGCCACCAGACGATGGCGAGCGCCAGAACGCAGTTGGTAATGCCGGGACCGAGTGCGGCGACGATCGCCAGCGCCAGCGCAAGGCCCGGCACGGCAAGGAAAAGTTCGGTGAAGCGCATGATTGCGGCACGTACCCAGCCACCACGATAGCCGGCAATGATGCCGAGCGGTACACCGATCAGTGCTGCAAGCCCGGTGATGACGACGCCGATCCAGAGTGAAGTGCGTGCCCCGATAATCACCCGCGAAAAGATGTCGGCCCCCATCTCGTCGGTTCCGAACCAATAGGTAGCGTCGGGAGGCAGAAGCTTGGCCGACATGTTGATCGCACCGCTTGCCGCATCGGGATACGGCGCGATTAGCGGTCCGAAGGCGGCAAGCAGCAGGAACAGCACGACCAGTGTCAGGCCGAGCATGGAGGAGAAGCTCTTGCGGAACATGTGGGCGTAAAGTCGCCACTGCCGGATCTGGCTTTCATGCCGTTCGCGGAACGTGAGCGGCCGCGAAACTTCCGCCGGGGTATCGATCTGTGGGGTCATGGGCGAAGCCGTCATCACGCTTTCCTGAGACGCGGGTCGATCCAGGCATAGGCAAGATCGACGAGGGTGTTGGCGACGATGAAGAAGAAACCGATCATCAGTGTCACGCCAACAACGGGCTTGAAATCGGACGATAGCGCTGAGGAGACGGCGTAGAGCCCGACGCCCGGCCAGTCGAACACGGTCTCGACCAGCACGGTCGAACCGAGCATCCAGCCGAAGCGCAGGCCGATCATTGCCAGTGTCGGCAACATGGCGTTCTTCAGTGCATAAAGCGCGACGATGCGGAAAGAGGAAATGCCATGGGCGCGTGCGGCGACGATATAGTCCGACTGCAGGACCTCGATCATTTCCGCACGGTTGACGCGCAAGATCGAGGCGAGGCACGGGAAGGATAGGACGATTGCCGGTAGAATGATATGCTGCAGCGAGACCCAGAAGGTAGAGAACCGGCCGGAAATCAGGCTGTCGATCAGCAGCATGCCAGTGACGGTATCCGGCGGCCGGGTCACGAGCGGAAGACGGCCCGACACCGGCAGCCAGCCGAGATCGACGGAAAACAGCAATTGCAGGACGATGCCGAACCAGAAGGCCGGCAGCGCCACACCAGAGATCGAAAAGATACGTGTCATCTGGTCGAGCGGGCCGTCTTTGTAGACGGCTGACAACATTCCGAGAGGCACGCCGACGATGATGCCAAGCGCCATGGCGACGAAGACGAGTTCCAGCGTCGCCGGCGCATAACGCATCACCTCCTCCAGGACTGGCTGCGTCGAGACGATCGACGTGCCGAGATCCCCGCGAAAGAGATCGCCCATGTAGTAGACGAATTGTTCTGGCAGAGACTTGTCGAGGCCGTATTCTGTCCGGATCGTGGCGACCATATCCTCGGTGGCATTGGGGCCGGCAACAAGCCGTGCCGGATCGCCCGGTGCGACGTTGGTAATGAGGAACGTCAGCGCTGCGATACCGATCATCGTGCCGATCAGCGTCACCAATTTGCGGAAGGCGAATGTCAGCATCGTCTTCTCCGTTTGTTATAAAAAAAGGCGCATGGCCCGGAACTGGGGGCGGGCCATGCGCACCATTCTGGCTTACAGAGGGGAGGTCAGCCAGACGTTATTCAGTCTTTACCCACAGCGGATAGAGATCGACTTCGCCGGTGAAGCGCACGGGGCTGAACTGGAAACCCTGCAAATAGTCACGACGGGCCCAGCGGCGCTTCTGCAGCATGCCGAACACTTCCGGTTGGTCCGCGACGATCTGCGTCTGGATATCGGCATAGAGCTTGGCGCGTTCATCCCAGTTGGACGAGGAGCGTGCCTTGTCGATCATCTCCGAGACCTGCGGGTTGTCGTAGAACATCATCGCGAAGTACTGACCCCAGCTGTTCTTGTGATACTGGTAGGCAACGGCATCCGGGTCGGTCGAAACCGGTGTGGTGTAGACCGAGGTCATGGCCGGAGAAGTATCGACTTTGGAGCCGTTGGCCACCATGTTCGGCCACTGTTCCGGCTTGATCTCGACATTGATGTTGAGCGGCTTCAGGCTGTCCAGCAGCACGAGACCGATACGGCGGGCTTCTTCGAGGCCGGCGACGTGAACATACGGCAGGGTGATGCCGCCATTGGGATAGGCGGATTTCGCCAGATATTCCTTCGCCTTGGCCAGATCCTTGCGGGGAATGCCAGGTACGTCGATATGACCCTTCATGGCATCCGGGATCGGGCTCGTCTCAAGCGTGGCGGCGCCGTTATAGACCTGGATCAGCGCATCGTAATCCATCGCATAGGCGATCGCCTTGCGCAGGTTGATGTCGGCGGTCGGGCCCTTCTGCGTGTTGAACTTGATGCCGAAAGTGGTCATGCCCTTGTGATCTTCGATAGCAATGCCGGGCGCGCGCTTGATCTGGACATAATCGTCCGGCGTCAATCCTTCGACGATATCCGCTTCCCCGCGCTGCAGGGCAGCCTTCTGGGCTGCGGGTTCGCGAATGATCTTGTAGATGACGCCTGCGGGACGGTTGGCATCGCCCTGAGGCCAGCCCTTCCAGTAGTCCGGCACGGCATCGGCTTCATAAAGAACATTCGGCTCCCAGCGGCCGAGCTTGAACGGGCCCGAACCTGCTTCATGGTCGGTCAGCCACTTCTGGCCGTAGTCTCCGTCCGCTTCATGTGCCTTCACCTCGGCCGGGTTGACGATATACCACCACGGCAGGAAAGATAGGAAGGGCGTGTAGGGAGCCTTCAGGTTGAACTGCACGGTGTAATCATCGACGACGGTGATACCCTCCGGCGCCAGAAAATCCTTGAGCATCCAGGCGACGCCCTTGTTGAGCTTAAGGCCGCGCTCGAAGGAGTAACGGACAGCCTCGGCCGTCACCGGGTCGCCATTGTGGAACTTGGCATTATTGACCAGATGGAAGGTCCAGGTCTTGCCGTCCTCGCTGGTCTCCCACTTTTCGGCGAGCCACGGCTTGATCTCGGCCGGATCGCCCTCGTACTTGACGAGACCGTCATAGACGGCCTGCTGCATCATGCGTGTGGACCAGTCGTAGCGGATATGCGGATCGAGAACCGGGATAGCCTGCCGGCCGCCGAAGACGATGACATTGCCCTTGTCTGTGCGCTCGAAAGCGCTGGCAGGGGAAGCAAGAATCGACGATGCGAGCAGCCCCGCAATTGCAATATTCCTGATGATTTTGCCGAACATTAAGTTCCCTCTCTCTTTTATAAACGGCTTGTCGACCAGACGGAAAAAATCACAGCATCTGGCGAACGACCCCGGCGACCATTCGGCGCGACAGAAGCACAGGCGCATCGACCGAAGCACGCACCGCATCCAGCATCTCCGCCGAATAGCCCATGCAATGCATGACGATCAGGTCGCAGCCTTCCAGTTGCTTTGCCCGCGCGCCCATATCGTCGCCCGCATAGGGTGATGCCGAGACAAGGCTCGGCTTTCCAGGCAGAACGTGACGCTCTTCGAAATCCTTGACCTGCCGTTCGAGCGGCAGAATGACGCCGAGCCGGCGGGCAGATGCGGCCAGCGCCTCGACGGTCGAATCGACGATCCGTTGCGCTTCGACGACCAATGTGTTCTTCAATGGCTCGATCCGGGTGCCGGTGCAGAGCAGAACCACGATGTCGAAGCCTTCGCCATCAATCGCCTGTAAGAGGACGTTGAGCTTTTCTTCCGTGCGAGCCTTGGAGGTGACGATCTCGTTGCCGTTTTTAAGCCGGGTCGCAAAGGAATGCTCGCCGTCCCGGGCACGCATCGCATCGAGATCGGCATCATCCATACCGTCGAGAACGCCAAATTCCTGAAATACGATGCGGCCTTCGGGCTGGCCGACCATGATCTCGGCCATCATTTCGGGAACCAAGTCGACGCGGGGCGTCTGACCGATGGTTACGAAGGCGATCTTGGATTTGGAAGGCATGCTCGCTCGTCCCCTGCATAGCTGTTATCGGCAGGGAGCCTAACGCTCGGATGCGCGCCTTCACTATAGGGTAATGCCCCTAGGGCGCCATAATTTCGAGAGGTTTTAGAGACCAAATTTTAGGCGTATCAGATTTTTCACGCAACTTTATTACGCAGTGGCGGCGATTTTGATTATGGATGCCCCGCTGCGACAACCATTCTGATCAGGGCATTGGATGAGGTAACTTCCATCTTTGCCATGACGTTGGAGCGATGGATTTCGACGGTTTTAGGACTGATGCCGAGTTGGCGGGCGATGGCCTTATTGGACAAGCCTTCAGCAACCAGCGAGAGCACCTGGCGCTCTCGCGGCGTCAGGCGCTGGAGCTTTTCAGAGAATTCGACCGGAACCCCTGGCAGAGCGACCGGGTGCGTACCATGCAGCAGCAGACGAATGGCGCTGGCCACGATGCGGCGTGCCAGTACCACGGGCTTGCCGCTCGCCTTGGCAACGGTCTGCCGGTCTGCCTCGGTGAAGCTCACCGAATTCAGCACTATGATCTCTGAATCGGCCAGATCCACGAGGGCGCTTGCAAGCAGCCTCTTGTCACCATCCGAAGCGTAGCTGGCAGTGACATTGTAGGGCGCCAGCGCCGGAATATCGAGCTCTTCGATCTGCTGTTGCAAAGGCTGTATGAGTCCGACGGACGAGCCGTGGGAGGCAAGTGAGATGACCGTCGATTCCATTGCGCGCTGGGCGTTGACGGTGGGGCAGGTGCTCTCGAAATCACGAAAGAGGCCGGTCGACAGTATGACGACCAGATCGAATTCGTTCGGCTGAAACGCTGCGGCTATGGCTGCCATACGCTCTGCGATGCGAGGCTTGGAGACGACGATGTCGCTGCCATCGACAAGCCGGGTGACGATGCTGGTCTCACCTGGGCGAACCTTGAGGTCGTTGATCTGCGCTTCAGAAAGGCCATCGAGTGCGCCGATTTCCAACGCTTCGATCGGCAGGTCGAGGTTTGTCAGCATGTCGTCGATAATGTCAGCGCGGGGCGACTGGCCGACGCTCAGGAACATCACGCGATGGGGTGGTTCGGCTGCTTCATCGACTGGCGAAGACGGGCGATGGGGGCTCTTCGGCGCGGGCAGGGGATTCAATCCTTCTGATCGTCTCGGCATGTCCGTTCTAGGCATGCTCATTTTAAAGGCAAGTTCATTCTAGGGGCAGTCCCCTATAGGCATCCTTCGTCTCACATGGCTAGGTTCTAGCACAATATTCGGAGGCAAACATGATCCGTGATTTCGAAGCAAGCGAGATCGATCCGCTTGCCGTTGGTGCCTGGATTCTCGGGACCGGCGGCGGCGGAAGCCCTTATCTGGCGCAGTTGAACCTGAGAAAACTCTACAAAGAGGGCAAGCGCGTAAAACTGCTCGACCCGCTGGCACTTGATGATGGCGACGCGGTTGCCGTCGTTTCCAAGATGGGGGCTCCGCTCGTCGGGCAGGAGCGTCTGGTCGATCCGGCCCATCTCGCTCGCGCCATGCAGTTGATGGAAGAATATACCGGCCGCAAGTTCCGTGCGGTGATGAGTGTCGAGATCGGCGGCGGCAACGCGCTGTCGCCATTCCTTGCTGCGGCCATGCTCGATATTCCGGTCGTCGACGCCGATGCGATGGGCCGCGCCTATCCGGAAGCGCAGATGACTAGCTTTGCTATCGGCGACCTGCCGATGTATCCGCTCACCCTGGTCGATTGCCGCGACAACGAGGCAATCGTCGCCAAGGCGGCTTCCTGGAAGTGGATGGAGCGCATCTCGCGCAAGATCTGCACCGAGGTCGGATCAACCTCGGCTACCTGCAAGGCGCCGCGCACCGGCAAGGAAGTCAAGGAATGGGGCGTGCTCCACACCGTGACCAAGGCGGTCAGCCTCGGTCGTGCGGTACTCGATGCACGCGCTGCCCATACCGACCCGATCGAAGCCGTGTTGGCCCATGAGGGTGGCAAGGTTCTGTTCAAGGGCAAGGTTGCCGATGTCGATCGCACCACGACCGGTGGCTTCCTGCGTGGCGCGGCCCAGATTGAGGGCCTAGACGATGATCGCGGCTCCAAGGTCGAACTCGCTTTCCAGAACGAATGGGCGGTTGCTTTCCGCGACGGCCAGCCAATTGCCATGACCCCGGACCTGATCTGCCTGCTCGACACGGTGTCGGGGGAAGCAATCGGTACGGAGACCGTGCGCTATGGTCAGCGCGTGACCGTCGTTGCTCTGCCGGCGCCGGCGGTGCTGACCAGTCCGAAGGGCCTGGAGCATGTCGGCCCGCGCGCCTTCGGTTATGACCTGGATTTCAAATCGGTGTTTGCAGCATGAAGCGGATCGGAATTGACGTCGGCGGCACCAATACGGATGCCGTACTCATCGATGGCGAGAAAGTCGTCTCGGCCATCAAGTTTCCCACCACCGCGGATGTGATGCAGGGCGTCGTCAACGCCATCGGCCACGTTGTCGCATCGCAGGCGCCGGGTGCTTCCCCGATCGACGCAGTGATGATCGGCACGACGCATTTCACCAATGCTGTCGTCGAACGGGCCCGCCTCGAGCGCATCGCTGCGATCCGCATCGCCATGCCCGCCGGCGCCTCGCTGCCGCCAATGATCGACTGGCCGGATGACCTGCGCGAAAGCGTCGATCCCTTGTCCTTCATGGTCCATGGCGGCCACGAATATGACGGCCGTCCGCTGGTTCCGCTCGCTCGCGACGAGATCCGCGACGCAGCAATGAAGATCCGCGATGCCGGCATTACTTCGGTCGGTATCACCGCGCTCTTTTCGCCGTTGACTGCCGAATGCGAACTGGAAGCCGCCGAGATCGTCCGTTCGATCATCCCGGATGCACGCATTACGCTGTCGCATACGCTCGGGCGCATCGGCCTGTTGGAGCGCGAAAATGTCACGCTGCTGAATGCGGCGCTTCAGGGGCTCGGCCGCAAGACGATCGATGCTTTCAAGGACGCCCTCAACCAGGCCGGTGTCAATGCTCCCTTCTATCTGACGCAGAATGATGGCACCGTCGTTCTGGCAGACGTGGCTGCAGCCAATCCGGTCTACAGCTTCGCCTCCGGTCCGACCAATTCCATGCGCGGTGCGGCCTTCCTGACCGGCCTGAAGGAAGCCATGGTCATCGACGTCGGCGGCACCACGTCGGATGTCGGCTGCCTCGTCGGCGGTTTTCCGCGCGAGGCCAATAACGTGGTCGAGGTCGGTGGTGTCCGCACCCTGTTCCGCATGCCCGACCTTCTGCCCATGGCGCTTGGCGGCGGCACGATCATCGATCCGGAAACTCGCAAGATCGGGCCGCGTTCGGTCGGATATCGCATCACCGAAAAGGCGCTCGTCTTCGGTGGTGATACGCTGACTACGACCGACGTTGCCGTCGCTGCCGGCCTCGTCGAAATCGGCGACCGTGACCGCGTAAAACATCTCGACAAGGCAATGGTCGCCGACCTCCTGAAGCGCATCGAGGCCATGGTGGAAGACGGCGTCGACCGGATGAAGACTTCGGCCGAGGGCGTCAGCCTGATAGCCGTCGGCGGCGGTGCCTTCCTTATTCCGGAAAGGCTCAAGGGTGCGAGCGAAGTGCTGCGCGTCGAACATGCCGGCGTTGCCAACGCGCTCGGTGCTGCGATGGCGCAAGTCTCCGGCGAAATCGATCAGGTCTTCTCGGGCATGTCGCGAGACAATGCGATTGCCGAGGCGGATCGTCTGGCGCGTCAGCGCGCTGTGGATGCCGGCGCCGATCCCAAATCGGTCGTTACGCTGGATACCGAAGACATTCCGATCGCTTATCTGCCGGGTGATGCCCGTCGTGTCCGCGTTCGCGTGGTGGGCGACATCGCATTCATGAAGGCCTCGCAAAAGCAGGCCTCGTGAGGGCTGTCGACGGCACTCATTTGCAAGAATCGAGGTCTCCGGCTTATCTGGCCGGGGGCTTCTAGTTGCGAGTGTGAGGTGGACAGGGTTGCTACCGCTTGTTCAGCACCAAAACCTATGCGGTCTGCGCCAGCATGGGGGCCAGCTTTGGCCATTCGATGCGCAGCCATGGCGTGAATGGCGCTGTCGGGTCTGCCAGCGCTTTTTCGAGTTCCACCGGCGTCACCCATTTCACGTCGGCCACCTCGTCGGGATTTGGCTGTGGCGGTGATGCGAGACGACCGGTGAACACATGGCAAAGCTCGTTTTCGCTGCCGATATCGCTCCAGCGCGCCTGATAGGTGAAGTGGAAGTGCCAGCGCGGCGCTTCCACCAGCGGTGCGCCCAATTCCTCGGGCACGCGGCGCATGACCGCCTCCTGCAGTTCTTGACCCCAACGGGGATGTGAGCAGCAGCTATTGGCCCACCAGCCTGGCCAGAGCGGCTTTTGCGCGCTGCGTTGCTGCAGCAGCAGTCGTCCGGCCGGATCGAACAGGAATATCGAAAAAGCCCGGTGAAGCACTCCGTTTCCCTCATGGGCAGAGAGCTTTTCTATCGGAGCGATCGCTTTGTCATTCGGAGTGACACTGATCAGCCATGTGGACTGTGTGTTCGCTGGGGACGTATTCATGCAGCAACGCTAACAGTCGATTGGAGAGCTGCCGATGCGACCGAACGTAGCAAATGTTTATGTAGGCAATTCATAGCCTCTCCGCAAATTATGGAAACCGGGATCTGAAAATGTCTGCGGTCGGGAAACATTCTGGCCAATCCCTTTCAAGCCCGCCTGAAGCTGCGGTTCATTTGGACCTCACTCGTCCGAGCCTGCGGGAGGGACGGCGATATCGAGAAAGCGGCTCAAGGCGGGGGTCTCCTTCTGTTCGTTCCATACCAGCCACAGTTCCGTGTTGGCGCCAGGTTCTGCGAGTGGGCGCATGACGATCCGATGGCTCGTATATGATGCGACTTCCTTGGGTACTATGCCGTAACCGAGGCCGGCTGCTACAAGTCCGAGAATACTGCCGATCTCGGTCACCCGCCATTTCACCTCCAGCTTGCAGCCCTTGGCCTCGGCGAGCTTTGAGACGACACTGCCAATGCCGACATTGTCGGTGTCTCGAAATCCTATCATTGATTCCGATGCAAGCTTTTCGATCGGAATTTCAGGCCATTCGGCCAAGGGGTGATCCCCCGGCAGGATGACGACAAGCTCCTGGCGAGAATGGAGCCGATAACGCAGCGGCGGCTGGACCACCACCGGTCCTCGGACCAGGGCCGCATCGAGATCCCCCGCCTGAAGGCCGACGAGCTGTATCGCGATGCCCCCCTCGCGCAAAACGAACTCAACGCCAGGGGCGCTTTCGCGCATCGCTTTCAATTGGGCCGGAAATTCATGAGTGAACATCGATGAACCCACGTAGCCGAGAGCGATTCGTCCTGTGTCGCCTCGCGCCGTTCTTCTCACCGAATCGATGGCGCTTTGATGAAAGGCGAGAAGTTTCTCGGCTTCGGCGCGGCAGGCGTGGCCAGCCGCGGTGAGTTCTATCCCCCGCCCGTAGCGGTGGAAGAGCTTGGCCCCGAGCGCATCCTCAAGAGCTGCAATCTGTTGGCTTAGCGCAGGCTGCGCCACGCCCAATCGTTCGGCGGCACGCGCCATATGCAGGGTTTCGCACACTGTGAGAAAGACCTGAAGGCGGCGAAGGGAGACGGCTGAAAGTGAATGATCCATAAGTTAAAACTTATCACGATAAAGCTTTTGATAATTTGATTCTAATCAATGCGACAGGCGCTTCACAAGCAGAGTTTCTCTCACGGGCACATTGCCTAGCGAAATTCCTATCGCGGAGTACATGAAATGAGTTCTAAGAAAGTCCCGGTAGCACCGGTTACCGACTTGCGTTCGGCGATCGCGCTACTTCAGCAGCACGAGGGTCACTTCATCGAGATCGATGAGCCTGTCGATCCGACTGCGGAGCTGTCCGGTGTTTATCGTTACATCGGCGCCGGCGGCACGTGCCGTCGTCCGACCCGTACCGGTGGCCCGGTTGCCATGTTCAACCATGTCAAAGGATACCCCGAGTTCAAGGTTGTGATCGGTATGCTTGGCTCGCGTGAGCGCACCGGTCTCTTGCTCGGTCATGAGCCGGAAACGCTTGGTTACCTGCTCAAGGATTCCGTCAAGAACGCAATCCCGCCGGTCGTTGTCAGCGCCGATAAGGCTCTGCAGGAAATTGTCCATAAGGCCGACGAACCCGGTTTCGATCTTCGCACGCTCCTGCCTGCGCCGACCAACACGCCCGAGGATGCTGGCCCGTATATCACGATGGGGCTTTGCTACGCTGCCGATCCGGAAACCGGCGAACACGACGTGACGATCCACCGCCTTTGCGTGCAGAGCAAGGATGAGCTTTCCATGTGGCTGACGCCTGGCCGGCACATCGATGCCTTCCGCCAGAAGGCCGAGGCCGCAGGCAAGCCGCTGCCGATCTCGATCAGTATCGGTGTCGATCCCGCCATCTACGTTGCCGCATGCTTTGAGCCGCCGACCACGCCGCTTGGTTATGACGAGCTGGCGATTGCCGGTGCATTGCGCGGCCGTGCCGTCGAATTGGCTCCTTGCTTGACCATCGACGGTCGGGCTATCGCCAATGCCGAGGTTGTCATCGAAGGCGAGTTACTGCCGAACTATCGCGTTCGCGAAGATCAGAACACGGATACCGGCAGGGCAATGCCCGAGTTCCCCGGTTATACCGGCGATGCAAAGCCGGAACTTCCGGTGATCAAGGTGAAGGCTGTCCGCTATCGCCCGAACCCGATCCTGCAGACGACCGTTGGACCTGGCCAGGAACATGTCAACATGGCGGGCATCCCGACGGAAGCCAGCATTCTCGACATGGTCGATCGCGCCATGCCGGGCAAGCTGCTCAACGTCTTCGCTCATACGTCCGGTGGCGGCAAGCTGCTGGCCGTGATGCAGTTCAAGAAGTCCGCTCCGGTGGACGAGGGACGTCAGCGCCAGGCTGCGCTGTTGGCATTCTCTGCCTTCCCTGAACTGAAGCATGCAATCCTTGTCGACGAGGACGTGGACATCTTCGATACGGATGATGTGTTGTGGGCGATGCAGACACGCTTTCAGGGGGATATCGACACACTGACGATACCCGGCGTTCGTTGCCACCCTCTGGATCCCTCGCAGACCCCGGAATACAGCCCGTTCCTTCGGGAAGTCGGCAGCTCATGCAAGACCATTTTCGATTGCACGGTGCCGTTCAAGCTGAAGAAGCACTTCGAGCGTTCGAACTTCATGGAAGTCGACGTAGAACGCTTCGTCCCCGGATTTAACGCCAAGTAACAAGGGATAAAGCCATGCAAAAGCCAAGAGTGGTCGTTGGCATTAGCGGCGCGACCGGCTTCCAGTATGGCGTCAAGGCACTCCAGCTCCTCAAGGAGCTGGGTGTCGAGACCCACCTGGTCATGTCGAAGGCGGCCGAACTGACCCGCGAGCATGAAACCGATTTTAAACGGGACGACGTGATCGCGCTGGCCGACGTTTTCTATCCCACGGGCGCTCTGGGCGCATCTATTTCCAGCGGCTCGTTCAGGACCGCAGGCATGATTGTCGCCCCCTGCTCGATGCATACCCTGGCGGCCATCGCCACGGGGGTCACCGACAACCTGCTTACGCGGGCCGCAGACGTTACCTTGAAGGAGCGCCGGCCGCTGGTCCTGATGACCAGGGAAACTCCCTTGCATCTGGGCCATATCCGAAACATGGCCAGCGTCACCGAATATGGCGCAACCGTGTTTCCGCCGGTGCCGGCACTCTATGCCGGCCCCGGTTCGATCGATCAAATCGTTACTCACAGCGCCGCGCGGGCTATCGGCCTCCTTGGTTTCGAGACCAGCGCTTTGCCGCGGTGGGGAGAAACCCTGTCCGCAATCAATGCAGAAAGTTAAACATCATGTTAGTCGGACCATATGTTAATGGCGGCGCCACACTGATTGGCGCTGTCGCTGGTGCCATGCTCGCCAACCAGCTTCCAGAGCGTTTGCGCACATCCCTGACCCCGTTCTTCGGCATACCGTCCATGGTGATGGCCGTCGTCATGATCATGAAGCTCTCGCATCTTCAGGTCGTGGTGCTTTCCGGTATCGTCGGCCTGATCATTGGCGAGTTGATCTATCTTGAGAAGGGTATTGGCAAACTCGCGAGCAGTACCCGTGGTATTGTCGATCGCCTCCTTCCCGCGCCAAAGGGCGAACTGACGCAGGAACAGTTCCTCGAAAAGTTCGTCGCCATCACGGTGCTGTTCTGCGCCAGCGGTACAGGCATATTCGGGGCGATGCACGAAGGCATGAGCGGCGATTCGTCGATCCTTGTCACCAAGTCGATCCTCGACTTCTTTACCTCGATGATCTTCGCCACTGCGCTTGGTTATTCGGTTGCCGTGATTTGCATTCCACAGGTTCTGATCCAGTTGGCTTTGGCCTTCAGCGCGGTTCTGATCGTGCCTTTGACGACACCGGCAATGCAGGCTGACTTTTCGGCAGTCGGCGGGCTGCTGATGCTGGCAACCGGCTTCCGGATTTGCGGCATCAAGCCTTTCCCGGTCGCAAACCTGATCCCGGCACTCGTGATCGCCATGCCGCTTTCTGCTTTGTGGACGACATACATAGGCTAGGGGCACTATCAAAACGGGGACAAGGATAATCCGCCATGAGCACTCTGCCAGAATCCATTGTCGAGTTCTTCGCGCAGCATCAGGCACTCTCTCTGGCGATCAGCCAGGATGATACACCGTGGAGCGCCAATGCCTTCTTCGCTTGGGATGGCGAAAGAAACGTGCTGATCATTCTCAGCTCTCCCGAGACCCTGCACGGTCGCATACTCGCAGCTAATCCCAGAGTGGCCGGCACGATAGCCGGCCAGTTCACCGACATCAGCCAAATCCGCGGATTGCAATATAGCGGGACCTGCCAGTTGCTGGATGAGCCGGCGGAGAGGGATCGTGCCCTGGCTCTCTATTATGACAGGCATCCCCAGGCTCGTGGGATGCAGGCCGGTGTCTGGGCGATTGCGGTGAAGCGCCTGAAGCTGACCGATAATCGACTGGGTTTTGGCACGAAGATCGAATGGGAAGCATAACCGGGCCGGGTGCCCGAATCTTGATCAGAAAGGAACGCAACAAGCCGGCGACCGGTAAGGTCTCCGGCTTGTTGCGCGTCCGGGGTTCCAGGATCAGGCCAGGCGGCGTCAGGAAGCCTTCTCGCTGCCTGTCGCATGCATCAGCAAACCCTTGCCACCGTGCTCGATGTCATCGCGAATGGCGGCCTGCGCTGCATTGGCATCGTTGTTTCTCAGGGCCGTGACGATCCGCAGATGCGGGTGTGGTTCCCAGTCGGGCAGGCCAGCGTCATAAAGGTGAGACAGGATCGGGCCGCAACGGATCCAGAGCGTCTCGACGATGTCGTAGACGATCGGCAGGCGCCCCATCCGGCACAGCGTCAGGTGAAATTCGGTATTGAGGTCGATCGCCTTTTCGAATGCCTTAGAGACATGACATTGCGAGATGCGCAGGTGGATGTCGGCCAGCAGTTCGATCTCGTCCGACGTTGCAGCATTGGCCGCCGCCGCTGCAGCCCGTCCCTCCAGATCCATGCGGATCGCCCTGATTTCCAGCAGTTGATCCAAGGTGAGGGTTGGAACCATCACAGTACCGCGTGAATCGAGCGTCAGGGCCTTCTCGCTGACCAGCCGCAACAGTGCTTCACGCATCGGCGTGGCGCTGATGCCGAAGCGGACGGACATTGGCCGCAGCCGCAGCATTTCTCCCGGCTTCAACTGCCCGCGCATCAGCGCCTGGCGCAGTCCGAGATAGGCCCGGTCGCTCAGGTTTTCTTTCACGATTGGTTGAGCCCAGTCGGTTTCCGGGCTGAAGGTTTCACTATTTTCCACGGCGCTTCTTGACACTCGTCACCCATCATGCAGATAGTGTTATAACAAATAACATATAGCAAACTCCGGCTTGTGCGAAGAGGAATCGTACACCAACGGCAGGCGAGGAGGCCAGCCGTAGTCGGGAATGAACTTGGAGGAAGTTCATGATTGCGCTCCGCAAAACTGCGGCCGCTTTCGGGCTTGAGCTCGTTTCGCTCGATCAGCCCACGGCGCCGCCGCATGGCCATTTGTTGATCGAAGTGGCTGCTGCCGGGATTTGCGGCAGTGATCTTCACGCCTACGAATGGACCCCAGGCTATGAGTTCATGGCAGCCAATCTGCCGGTGACGGTAGGCCATGAGTTTGCTGGCATCGTACGGTCCGCCGGGCAGGGTGTGGCAGATTTCGAGGCAGGCGATCGCGTTGTCTGCTGGCCGACGAAAACTTGCGGCCAATGCTCCTCCTGCCTTGCCGGCGAACCGCAGAACTGCAGCCGCCGCAGCATTATCGGGCTCCATTGCGACGGTGGCTTTGCCGACGTGGTAGCCGTGCCTGCTGTCAATTGCCGTCATATTCCGGACGGATTGGATCTTTCCCTTGCCGCCCTCAGCGAGCCATTGGCCGTGGCTGTCAATGCCGTGGATGTTGCCGACGTAAAACGCGGCGACAGGGTGGCAGTGCTTGGTCCGGGACCGATTGGTCTTGCCATCGCCTGGGTCGCAAAGCACCGCGGTGCGGAAGTTTTGATTGCTGGCATGAGAGACTCTCTGCGTCTCGCGCTCGCACTGAATATGGGCATCGATCACGCGGTCGACCTCGCCGACAAGAGCTTGGAGCAAGCGGTAAACGACGCATTCGGGCGATCGGTCGACCGGGTCATCGAGGCGACGGGTGTTGCCCGTTCGGTATCCGACGGGCTCGCGGTTCTGAAGCCCGGCGGCATCTTTGTGGTGGCCGGTATTCATTCCCGACCGCTCGAACTCGATCTGACGCGGTTTGTCCGCGAAAAGAAACAGTTACGCGGTGCGCATGACACGACAGACAGAGCGCTGAGGGAGGCGATCCAGCTTCTGGCAGACAATGCCGATGTGCTGTCGATGCTTGTCACCCACCGCCGACCCTTATCGGGCGGTATCGAGGCCTTCGAGTTGGCGCGCAGCCGTCAGGCCGTGAAAGTGTTGCTTTTTCCCAACGAAAACCACGTGGATATTGAAGGAGACTACGCATGAGTGGGACGACGCGTGCCGTCATAGCAAAGGGCGCCGGTGGCCCTGACGTGTTGTCGATCATCGAGCGCCAGCTGGCGGCACCTGGTCTGGGCGAAATGATCGTGCGGGTGCATGCTGCTGGGATCAACCGGCCGGATGTCATGCAACGACAGGGCAATTATCCGCCGCCGCCCGGCGCTTCGGATGTCCTGGGGCTGGAACTTGCCGGTATTGTAGAATCTGTCGGACCCGGTGTCACACGTTTTTCTCCCGGCGATCGGGTCATGGCGCTCGTCCATAGCGGCGCCTATGCCGAACGCGCTATCGTTCAGGAAGGGGCGGCCCTGCCGATCCCTGCGGGCATGTCGTTTGTCGAGGCTGGCGCGTTTCCGGAAACCTATTTCACCGTCTGGAGCAATGTCTTCGAGCGCGCGGGCCTGAAGGCCGGCGAGACATTGCTCATTCACGGCGGCACATCCGGGATCGGCACCACTGCGCTCAAGCTCGCGAAGGCTATTGGCGCCAAGGTCATCGTTACCGCCGGTTCCGATGAAAAATGCCGGGCATGCGTCGAGCTTGGTGCCGATGCGGCGATCAACTATCGATCCGAGGATTTCGTCGTCCGCTCCAGGGAGCTGACCGGCGGCCGAGGTCCGGACGTCATCCTCGACATGGTCGGCGGCGATTACATGCAGCGCAACATCGACGCCATCGCCGTTGATGGCCGTATAGCCCAGATCGCTTTCCAGCAGGGATCCAAGGCCGAGCTTGATCTTCTGCCGCTGTTGATGAAGCGCATCACGTTGACCGGCTCGACGCTCAGGGCTCGTCCGATCGAGATGAAGGCGAAGCTCGCAGCCGCACTCGAGGCAAACGTTCTACCGCTTCTGGCAAAGCCGGAAGCTCGGCCGCTGATCGATTCCACTTTCGCATTCGACAGGGTTGCCGATGCCCATGCGCGCATGGATGGCGGCAGTCATACAGGCAAGATCGTTCTCGTCATGGAGGAGCGGGGCTGAACCGAAGTCTCGCTTAAGGAGAGGAAATGAGCATGAACGTCATGAGCAAGCCCGACACGCAGGCATCCGCAAACAACATGACCGGAGCGCATGTTCTGGCTGCGGCACTTGCGCGCCACGGAGTGAAGGAAGTCTTCGGACAGAGCATTCCCTCTGCGCTCTTTCTTGCAGCCCCGAGCTACGGTATCCGCCAGATTGGCTACCGCACGGAAAATGCCGGTGCCGCGATGGCCGATGCCTTTGCCCGGGTTTCCGGCAAGATCGGCGTGGTGACGGCGCAGAACGGCCCGGCGGCAACGCTGCTTGTTCCAGGCCTTGCCGAAGCGCTGAAGGCGTCGATCCCGATCGTCGCGATCGTGCAGGATGTGGCGCGGCGCTTCACTGACAAGAATGCATTCCAGGAACTTGATCATTTCGCGCTATTCGGCGGCGTGGCCAAATGGGTGCGGCGCGTCGCTGACCCGGCGCGCATCGATGACTATGTCGACATGGCTTTTGCCACGGCTGCGACCGGGCGCCCCGGGCCGGTGGTGCTGCTTGTGCCGCTCGACGTTCTGGACGAACGGCCGGACATCGACCCCAGCGCGCCGCAGCGCGATGCGCATCTGGGCATGTTTCCGCTTGATCGCACGGTCGCCGATCCGGCGCGGATGGCGGAAGCCGCCAGCGTCATCGCCAAGGCCAGCAGGCCGATCGTGGTTGCCGGCGGTGGTGTCCATGCGTCTCAGGCGACAAGCGAACTTGCAGCCTTGCAGGCACTCGGGCTTCCGATAGCGACAACCGTGATGGGGAAAGGCGCCGTCGATGAGACAAATCCGCTTTCGCTCGGCGTCGTCGGCTATTTCATGGCGCCACGCGGTCGCTCGTCGCATCTGCGCGATCTCGTGACCGACGCCGACGTCGTGCTTCTGATCGGCAACCGGACCAACCAGAACGGCACCGACAGCTGGTCGCTTTATCCGAAGAATGCCACCTATATCCATCTAGACATAGACGGCGGCGAGATCGGCCGAAACTATGAGGCATTGCGCCTTGCCGGCGACGCCAAGCTGACGATCGCCGCATTGACGGAAGCGCTGAAGAAGGAGGACCTTTCCGCGATTTCGGCTCGCCGCAAGGGCGTCGAAGACAAGATCGCGGCTGGCCGTGCGGCACATGCCGACGATATGAGGAAACTCGTCAACATGGATGCCGCGCCGGTTCGCCCGGAACGGCTTATGGCCGATCTCGATACGGTGTTGACACCGGAGAGCATTGTGGTTGCAGACGCGAGCTATTCCTCGATCTGGATCGCCAACTTCCTGACGGCCCGCAAGGCTGGCCAGCGCTTCATCACGCCACGCGGCATTGCCGGTCTTGGTTGGGGGCTGCCATATGCGCTCGGTGCCAAGACGGCGAGACCTGAAGCGCCGGTCGTCTGCCTGTCGGGTGATGGTGGTTTCGGGCACGTTTGGTCCGAGATGGAGACCGCGCGCCGCATGAAACTTCCCGTGGTCCTGATCGTGCTCAACAACCAGATCCTCGGCTACCAGAAACATGCAGAGCTCAGCCTGTTCGGCGGCTTTACCGATGTTTGCGATTTCGAGGCTGTCGACCACGCGGCGATTGCCAGGGCTGTCGGCTGCCGCGGCGTGCGTATCGAGAGACCCGAGGATTTCCTGCCGGCGCTGAAGGAAGCTCTGGCAACCGATACGCTGACCGTCATCGACGTCGTCACCGATGAGCGCGCTCATCCACCGATCACCAGTTTCCAGGGCAAGGAGGCGCTGGATTACTGATCGCATTCCTATTGCAGCAGATCACGGCTTTTCACGGGAGGATAAGATGAAATTGCCGAATATGTTGAAAATGACCGCCGCAGCCATCGTGCTGTCCGCCACTGCAGCGCATGCCGATGTGAAGTTCGGCGCTCTTTATCCGTTCAGCGGCCAGCTCGCGCTTCTTGGGGAGGAAAGCGCGCGCGGCCTCGAAATCGCAGTCGATGAAATCAACGCCGAGGGTGGCATACACGGCGAGAAGGTCGTGCTGGTCAAGGGCGATGCGGTGGATAACAACCAGGCGATCGGCGAGGCCCGTCGATTGATCTCGCTGGAAAAGGTGGCCGCGATCTTCGGTACCTATTCATCGGCGCGATCCATTGCGGCAAGCCAGGTGGCCGAGCTCTCGGGCATTCCCTATTTCGAACTCGGTGCGGTGGCGGATGAAGTGACGAGCCGCGGGCTCAAATACATGTTCCGCACCAACCCATACGCCAAGGATATGGGCAAGATGATCATCGATATGGTCGTCGACAAGATCGCGCCCGGCCTCGGCAAGAAGCCCGGCGATCTCAAGATTGGCATCATCTACGAGGATTCGAGCTACGGCACCTCCGTCTCCAAGCATGAGACCGACTATGCGAAGGAGAAGGGGCTGAATATCGTCGCCTCTTCCAGCTATCCGGCCTCGACAGTCGACATGTCGTCGCTGGTCTTGCAGCTGAAACAGGCGGGCGCCGACGTAGTACTGCAGACATCCTATCAGAACGACTCGGTACTGTTTCTCCAGCAGGCGAACGAGGCCGGATACAAGCCGGCAGCCGTCATCGGCGGTGGCGGCGGTTATTCCATGCAGCCGACGGCCGATGCCGTGGGCCATGACGTGATCGAGAACGTGCTGGATGTCGACTTCACCCAGTTCCTCGTCAACACCAAGGCGACGCCCGGTCTTGAGGCCTTTGTCGAGGCCTACAAGAAGAAATACGGATCGGCACCTCGCTCCGGCCACTCGCTGAACAACTATGTCGGCGCCAAGGCCATTCTTGAGGCAATAGACAAAGGTAAGGGACTTGATCCGGATTCGATCGTCGATGCCGTGAAGTCGATAGACATACCCGACGGCAAGACGGCTGCCGGCTACGGCATCAAGTTCGGCGCGGACGGCCAGAACGAGCGCGCCGCGATGATGGGCATGCAATGGCAGGGCGGCAAGCTGATCGCCGTCTATCCCGATGCTGCCGCCGTCACCAAGCTGAACGTGGCGAAATAGGGCGAGAGGCCAATCGAGAGCGGCCCTCTGCCGCTTTGAGGAGGGCATTGGCCGTGTTGCTTCCCGGCCAATGCCTGCCCGTCCGTTCCGCCGGAGGAGAGGTCTTATGGAAACCTTTTTGCAAGTGCTTGTCAGCGGCCTGATGCTTGGCGCCCTGTTTGCCATCGTCAGCGTTGGCCTGACGATGATCTTCGGGATCGTCAAGGTTGTGAATTTCGCCCATGGCGAATTCCTGATGCTGGGCATGTATCTGGTCTATCTGATTACCACCAAGCTTGGCATCCATCCGTTGTTGACCTCCGTTATCGTGGCGCCGCTGCTGTTTCTGGTGGGGGTTGCGACCCAGCGGTTCGTCATCCAGCCGCTGATGTCGGCCAAGGACGATCACGTGCAGATCTTCGCAACCGTCGGCCTCTCCACGGCCCTGATCAATCTAGCGCTGCTGGTCTTCGGCGCCGATATCGCAAACACACCACCGTCCGGTCTGCGTATGCCGATCGCCATCGGGCCGGTGCGTGTTCTGCTCGGCCAACTCGTCATTCTGGGTGCGTCGATTGTCCTCGTCGTCGGTCTTCAAGCCTTTCTGAAACGAACGCAGACGGGCCGCGCCATCCGCGCTGTCGCGCAGAATCGGGCCGCCGCTCAGCTCATGGGGATCAATGTCAACCGCATGTACATGCTGACTTTCGGTATTGGAGCCGCCTGTGTCGGCTTCGCCGCCTCGATGGTGGCGCCGCTTTATCCGACCTCGCCGAATATCGGCACCTATTTCGTGCTCACCGCATTCGTTGTCGTCGTGCTCGGCGGTCTCGGGTCCGTGGGTGGCGCCTTTGCCGGCGCGATGATCATCGGGCTGATCGACAGCTTCGCCGGCTTCTACATCGGTTCGGATGTGCGGGAAGTCGTCGTTTTCGGCGTATTCCTGCTGATCCTGATCCTGAAGCCCTCCGGCCTGTTCAGCGACCGCCTGAACCTTTCGCACGTTTCGCCATGAGGAAGGCCATGACAGACACAACACTCGACACCGCCATGACCACCAGCCGTGCGAATGCGCTTCCCTGGAAAAAGTTTGCGATCTTTGCGGCGGTCATGCTCGCCATGCTGGTCGTGCCGATCCTGATCGGCGACCAGTTCGTCTCGCATATCTTCATCACCATCTTCATCTTTGCGGGGCTCTCGACCGCCTGGAACATTGTCGGCGGATATGCCGGCCAATTGTCGCTCGGGCATGCGATCTTCTACGGTATCGGCGCCTATGCGGGCATCATGCTGATGAATGTCGGCATTACGCCCTGGCTTGGCATGTTCGTCGGCGCCGCCGTTTCGGTCGTGGTGGCGATCGCCATCAGCTATCCATGCTTCAGGCTGCGCGGTCCATTCTTCTCGCTCGCCACAATCGCTTTCCTGGAAGTCTTCCGTGTTCTCGCCCTGCATTTCCGCGAGTTCACCGGCGGTGCGACCGGGCTGATGATCCCGCTGAAATTCGGTTGGGAGTGGATGGTGTTCCGAGATCGCACTCCGGGGCTTCTGATCGCCTTCGGCATGCTTCTGGTTACTTTGGCCGTCGCATGGTGGATACGTTCGCACCGCCTGGGCTTCTATCTCGTTGCCACCCGCGAGCGGGAAAGTGCAGCGCAGGCTGCCGGCGTCAATACGGTGAAGGTGCGCCTCGTGGCCGTCTCCGCTTCCGCGGCGCTGACGGCCATGATCGGCACCTTCCATGCCATGTATCTGACCTTCATCGATCCGAGTTCCGTCTTTTCGCTGACCACATCGATCCAGATCGCCATGTTCGCGCTGATCGGTGGCCTCGGCACGATCATCGGACCGCTGGTCGGCGCGGTATTCCTGGTGCCGTTGTCCGAACTGGCGCGCGGCTGGCTTGGTGCTTCGGCGCTTGGCCTGCACGGCTTCGTCTATGGCGCCGTGCTCGTCCTCGTCGTTCTGTTCATGCCGAATGGTATTGTCGGGCTTGTCAGCCGATACATGCGCAGTTCAAGCGTGTCGCGCGGGGCGCAATCGGCACCTGTCGCCGCAATCCCGCGATCTGCGAGCCGCCCGCCGATCGGCAAGGATCTGCTTGTTGCCGACCATCTCGACAAGCATTTTGGCGGCCTTCATGTGACCCGCGATGTCAGCCTTACCTTGAGGGAGGGGGAGATCCTCGGCTTGATAGGGCCCAACGGTGCCGGCAAGACGACGGTGTTCAACATGCTGTCCGGCTTCCTCAAGCCTTCCAGCGGATCGGTGAAGGTGCGCTCGGCCGACGGCACGATGATGGCACCGGTAACGCCCGCTGATTTTGCCGCGATCGGCGTTGGGCGGACGTTCCAGATCGTCCAGCCCTTCGCAGCGATGACGGTCGAGGAAAACATCATGGTCGGCGCCTTCCACCGCCACTCCGATGTTCGGGAGGCGCGCGAGGTGGCGCAGGAGACCGCCTATCGCATGGGGCTCGGTCCTCACCTCAACGCTGAGGCACGCGGATTAACCATCGGCGGCCTGAAGCGCCTTGAGGTCGCACGGGTCATGGCGATGAAGCCGCGGATACTGCTGCTCGACGAGGTCATGGCGGGTATCAACCAGACCGACGTTCGCCGTGCCATCGACCTCATGCTGTCGATCCGCGACAGCGGCGTTTCGATCATCGCAATCGAGCATGTCATGCAGGCGGTGATGTCCCTTTCCGACCGGGTCATCGTCCTGAGTTCCGGCCAGATCATCGCCGAAGGCAAGCCTCAGGACGTGGTTCGCGACAAACAGGTCATCGAAGCCTATCTCGGAAAGGAATTTCTCCATGCTGAGGCTTGAGGGCGTTCATGCGGGCTATGGCCCGACAACAATCCTCCACGATATTTCCCTGGAAGTTCAGCGCGGTGAAGTGGTGACGATCGTTGGCGCGAATGGTGCCGGCAAGACGACGACATTACGCACCATTGCCGGGCTTATCCAGCCAACGGAAGGACGGATATTCTTCGAGGATCGCGACATCACGAGGATGCCGGCTCATGAAGTGGTCGATCTCGGCATCACGTTGATACCCGAAGGCAGGCAGCTATTTGCCGACATGACGGTCGAGGAAAATCTGCTGATGGGCGCCTATCGCAAGGAGGCGCGCAGCCGGCAGGCCGAGACGCTGAAACATGTATTGTCGCTGTTTCCGCGGGTGCGCGAGCGGCTTGCACAAAGCGCCGGTTCGCTGTCGGGTGGCGAGCAGCAGATGGTGGCGATCGCCCGCGGCATGATGGCCATGCCGAAGATACTGATGTTCGACGAGCCGTCATTGGGGCTTGCACCAATCATCGTCCAGCAGGTCTTCGAGGTGATCGATGCGATCACCTCGACCGGCACTACGGTTCTGATCGTCGAGCAGAACGTCTTTCACACGCTGAAGGCCGCCGACCGTGGTTACGTGCTGGAGAACGGCGAAATCGTGCTGTCCGATACGTCGGAGGCACTTCTGACCAACGACCATGTCCGCCAAGCCTATCTGGGAATCTGATCATGCCGAAGAAAGAAGAAAATCCGCAGTCCATCGCTTATCGCCCGAGCCATGCCGGGCGACGTGTCCTGGTGACCGGTGCAGGCCGCGGCATAGGCCGGGCGATTGCGCTCGGTTTTGCCGCCCGCGGGGCGATAGTTGGGGTCGCCGATATGAACGAGGCGGATATCGCCGAGACGGTTGGTCTGATCGAGGCGGAAGGCTATGGCTCCGGACTTCCTCTGATGCTGGATGTCGCCGACTATGATGCCGTTTCGTCAACGCTCGAAAAAGCTGCGGTCAAAATGAACGGCGCCTTCGATACGGTCGTCAACAATGCCGGCATTTCGCCCAAGCATGACGGCGTGGCGCACAAGGTCTGGGAGATGGACCCCGGCGAATGGAACCGGGTCGTGGCGGTCAACCTGAGCGGTGCGTTCAACACCATCCGTGCGCTGACGCCGGCCATGTGCGAGGCCGAGCGCGGCTGGATCGTCAATCTGTCCTCGGTCGCCGGCAAGACCTATTCGCCGATCGTCGCCTGCCACTATGCGGCGACCAAATCCGCATTGATCGGCTTTACCAAGCATCTGGCCGCCGAGCTCGGACCATTCGGCATACGCGTCAATGCCTTGGCACCCGGCCGGATCGAGACACCGATGGTGCGCGGTGTTGCGCGAGAAATCAATGACGAACAGGTCAAGCTGACACCGATGGCAAGGCTTGGGCAACCGGAAGAGGTTGCCGACCTCGCAATCTACCTGACCTCGGCTGAATCCAGCTTTGTCACCGGCCAGACGATCGATGTCGCCGGTGGGCTCTATATGACCTGAGCCCCGGCAATTCCCTCAAGCAGATAAACGGATTCAAGATGTGGCCATGAGTGCGAGAACGGACCACGAGATCACCAGACATGAAATCAGTGGCCATGAGATTACAGGCCGCACGCGGATCTACGGCATCCTTGCCGACCCGATCTACCATGTGAAGACACCGCAGGTAATGGCCGAAGTATTTCGCCGTCACGGCCTCGATGCAGTGCTCATCCCGTTTCATGTGAGGCCGGAAGGGCTCGCCACCATGGTGAAGGGTCTGACGGCAATGGAAAATTTCGGTGGCTTCATCGCAACCGTTCCCCACAAGCCGGCAATGCTAGACCTCTGCGACGAGATCACCGATGAGGCGAGCCATATCGGCGCCGTCAATTGCGTGCGCCGGGAGACGGATGGTCGCATGATCGGCACGATGCTGGACGGGATCGGCTTCGTTGTGGCGCTCAAAGACGTCACCGGCTTCGACCCTGCGGGAAAGGCTGCCTATGTTGCCGGAGCAGGTGGTGCTGCCTGTGCCATCGCCTTCGCACTTGCTGGCGCCGGCATTCGACGGCTGACGATCGCAAACCGCACCGTCGACAAGGCGGAGGCGCTGGCGAAACGGCTGCGGGCGGTCTATCCGTCTCTGACGCTCTCCACCGATGCCGGTTCGGTTGCCGAACACGATCTCGTCGTCAATGGCACCTCGCTCGGGATGAAGGCCAGCGATGCCCAGCCCCTCGATTTTTCGCTCCTGTCTCCCCGTCAGGTCGTCGCGGATGCGATCATGGATCCGGTGATGACGCCGCTTCTCGTCGCGGCGCAGCAAAATGGCTGCCGCATCCAGCGCGGATTGCCGATGCTTCAATGCCAGATCGAATTGATGGCGCGGCATATGGGAGCTATCGCATGACGGCTCATGCCCTGCTGCTCGATGAACTCCGCGACATTTGCGGCGACGCCCAAGTGCTGACGGCGGATCTCGATGTCGAAGCCTATTCAACCGACTGGAAAAATAGCGTCCGCGGGCAACCGCTCTGTGTCGTGCGTCCCGCCAATACGGCTGAGGTCTCGGCCGTCGTGAAGGCATGCAATCGCCATCGCGTGCCGATCGTGCCGCAAGGGGGCAATACCGGCCTCGCCGCCGGTGCCACGCCGGGGCCGGATGGTGAAGAGGTGGTATTGTCATTGCTGCGCATGAAGGCGATCCGGGATCTCGATCCGGTCGGCATGACGGTGGAGGTGGAAGCCGGCGCCATCGTACAGACGGTCAAGGAAGAGGCGGAAAGGCGCGGACGACTGCTGCCCGTCAGCCTTGCCGCCGAGGGGTCGGCGATGGTCGGCGGTATCGTCTCGACCAATGCCGGCGGCATCAACGTCCTTCGCTACGGCATGACGCGCGCTCTGGTCCTCGGCCTTGAGGTCGTGCTCGCAGACGGCACGGTGGTCGATGGGCTCCGGCATCTGCGCAAGGACAATGCCGGATATGACTGGAAGCAGTTGTTCATCGGGGCCGAAGGCACGCTCGGCATCATAACGGCTGCCGTTCTGCGTCTGGCTCCAATTCCGAGAGAGAGCGTTACGGCACTGCTATCCATCGCCGATGTCGAAACGGCGCTGAAGCTCTTTGCCCTGGCTCAAGACCATGTTGGCGAAGCCCTCTCGGCTTTCGAGTTGATTTCGGCCACATCGCTTGGCCTCGTGGAGAAGCACGCAGGTCTCAAGAGCCCGATCGCCAGCGGCGACTGGTATCTGCTGGTCGAAGCATCTTCCAGCCTTTCCGGACTACAGCCAGCCATGGAGAAGTTACTGGAAGCGGCTTTCGAGCAAGGCCTGGCGCTTGATGGCGTCGTCGCATCGAGCCGACAACAGACGCAGGCGCTCTGGGCCCTGCGTGAACATGTTACCGAGGCGGAAGCGCGGGAAGGCGGTGGCTTGAAACACGATATCTCGGTGCCGCTCCGCACCATGGCGGACTTCCTTGTCGAAGCCGGTAAGGCGGTAACCGCAATTTGCCCGAGTGCTGCCTTCAATGTATTCGGGCACCTCGGAGACGGTAACCTGCATTACAATGTGCTTATGAATGGCGCCAAAGAGCAGGCCGCAGTGAACCGTGCCGTTCATGACGCGGTGGTCCGTCATAGAGGTTCGATCTCCGCCGAACATGGCATCGGCCAGTATCGCCTTGGCGAGTGGCTGCGTACCAAGCCAGAAAGCGAACAGCTGTTGGCAAGGGCGGTCAAACAGGCAATCGATCCGGGCGGCATGTTCAATCCCGGCAAGCTCTTTCCGGCGACGCTGAAGGGGGACGCCGCATGAGCGCTGAGCCGGAAACCTATGACTATATCATCGTCGGTGGAGGTAATGCCGGTTGCGTGCTGGCCAATCGACTGACGGCGTCCGGACGCCACAGGGTGCTGCTGCTCGAAGCGGGTGGGCCGGGACGAAGCATCTGGATCGGCATTCCTGCCGGCTTTTCCAAGCTGCTCGTCGATCCGGTCTATAACTGGCGGTTCAAGTCCGAGCCTGAGGAGGCGACCAACAATCGGGTCATTTCGGTGCCACGGGGCAGGGGGCTCGGCGGGTCGACGTTGATCAACGGGATGATCTATGTACGTGGCCAGCCGCAGGACTATGACGGCTGGGCGCAAGCCGGCTGCCGCGGCTGGAGTTTCGATGATGTTCTCCCTTTCTTCCGCAAGCTCGAGGATTATGACGGGGCGGCCAGCGCTCTGCGTGCCCAAGGCGGGCCCCTGTCATTGACGACGGTTGGCCTCAGGCCCTCGATCGGCGAGGCCTTCATCAAGGCGGCAGAAGAGGCAGGCTATAACCGAAATCCCGACTACAATGCCGAGAGCCAGGACGGTTTCGGCTATTATCAGGTCAACCAGAAAAACGGTCGACGTGTAACTGCTGCAGACGCCTATCTGAAGCCGGCGATGAATCGGAGCAACCTGCGGGTGCTGACCAATGCCCATGTCCTGCGTATCGACTTTGAAGGCCAGCGGGCGATCGGTGTTACCGCGCGCGTAAGCGGGATGGAGCGAAGCTTTCGCGCCCGTGGCGAGGTGATCCTGACCGCTGGTGCTGCGCAGACCCCGCAATTGCTGGAATTGTCCGGGATCGGCAATCCAGATATCCTCCATCGTATCGGGATCGCGGTCAGGTATGCGCGCCCCGGTGTCGGCGAGAACTATATCGACCATTTCTGCACCCGGATGAACTGGAGGGTAAAGCTGCCCGTCACATTGAACGAGCAGACACGCGGGCTGCATCTGGCACGTGCGGTGGGCCAATATGCAGCGACCCGACGGGGCATCCTCACGCTCGGGACCGGCCTTGTGCATGGCTTCGTGCGCACCCGAGACGGTCTGGCCGGGCCTGATGTCCAGTATTTTTTCATGCATGCAAGCTATGCCAACGCCGCCGAGCGCATTCTGGACAAGCATCCCGGCATGACGATCGGCGTCACGCAACTGAGACCGCAGTCGCGAGGTTCGATCCATGCGGCATCGTCTGATCCATATGCCGGTCCTATAATTCGGCCGAATTTTCTCGCAGTCGAGGAAGACCGTATTGCCATGGTCGAGGGCATGAAACTTGCCCGGCATATCGTCGAGCAGCCGGCCATGGACGCTTTCAGGGAGACGGAGACAAGTCCAGGCCATGAATGTGAAAGCGACGGCGATTGGCTAGCATTCGCGCGCGAAAACGGCCAGACCATCTACCATATCTGCGGTACCTGCCGGATGGGTGGCGATCCGGATGCCATTGTCGATCCAAGCCTCAAGGTCAACGGCATCGCCGGGCTGCGGATCGCCGATGCATCGATCATGCCCACCATCGTGTCTGGCAATACACAGGCGGCTGTGTTCATGATCGCCGAAAAGGCTGCCGATATGATCCTCGCCGAGGCTCGCTGATTTTTGATGTAGCCTCCCGGATATGCCGTTCCCAATTCTGTGATCGGAATTGAAATACCGTTCGGTATGCGACATCTATGTCTCAACCCCACGCGAAATAATGTTGACGTGGTAGGGTGGACAATTTGCCGGCCGGTGACATGCGTTGCCAGTGGCCGATCACGCATGAGAAAGGACCGGCCCATGCCGAACACAGCCCCCAGTGTCAAACTCCTCAACGGCATAGAAATGCCCCAGCTTGGTCTGGGAACCTGGCCGATGGATGATGCCGAAGCGACCCATGCTGTGGCCGGGGCGATCCGTGGCGGTTATCGCCTTATAGATACCGCCGAGAACTATCAGAACGAAACCGGTGTCGGGGCAGGCATTCGAGCCAGTGGCGTCGCTCGTTCCGAGATTTTTCTGACCACCAAGTTCAACAGGGAATGGCACAGCGTCAGCGGCGTTCGTGCCGCTTGCGAGGCCAGTCTCGGACGGCTGAGGCTCGACTACATCGATCTGCTGCTGATCCACTGGCCCAATCCTGATCAGGGTCGTTATGTCGAAGCCTTCGAAGGACTGACGAAAGTTCTTGAAGCCGGCCTCGTCCGTTCGATCGGTGTGTCGAATTTCAAGCCAGCCCATCTGCAGAAGCTTTTCGATGCTGGCTATACGCCGCATGTGAACCAGATCCAGATGGACCCATACCATGCGCGCGCCGATATCGTGGCGGTAAGCGCGTCCAAGGGGATTATCACCGAAGCATGGAGCCCTTTGGGACGCGGAAACGAGATGCTGAGTGACCCGGCAATCGTGGCGATCGCCAAGGCTCATGGTCGCACGCCGGCCCAGGTCGTGCTGAGATGGCATACCCAGCTTGGTCATGTCGCTACGCCGAAGTCATCCGATCCGAAGCGTCAGGCGGAAAACCTGGACATTTTCGATTTTCATCTTTCGGCGGATGAACTGGCGAGCTTGAACTCTCTTGATCGACCTCAAGATGAAATTACCGATGCCGATGTTTTCGGTCATTAAGCACAGTCGTCAGCGTCTGCTCGCTGACTGAGCGGACGCTGGCCGGCGCTGATGGGGTGATCGTCAGCAGATGAGCACTGACGGGTAAACTGAGGCAGAGCTTACAGGCATCTCTGAGGTCGATGACACACCGTGCCGTAGGACCATAGACCTGATAAAAATTAGGCCGATCAGCTTTCCCGCAGCATCCGGATGATGGCGGAAAAATCTTCCGCGCCATGTCCCCCCTTCTCGAAGGCTGCATAAACCTCGGCGGCATGTGCGCCGAGCGGTGTGGCGGCTCCCGATTGCCGCGATGCCTCCTGCGACAGAAGCAGGTCCTTCAGCATCAATGCGGCAGCAAATCCGGGCTTGTAGTCGTTGTTGGCCGGTGATGTCGGCACCGGGCCGGGTACGGGGCAATAGGTCGTGAGCGACCAGCACTGACCGGACGAGGTGGATGCGACATCGAAAAGGGCTTGATGCGAGAGGCCGAGTTTTTCCGCCAGAACGAAGGCCTCGCTGACGCCGATCATCGAGATCCCGAGGATCATGTTGTTGCAGATCTTGGCCGCCTGGCCAGCGCCGTCGCGGCCGCAGTGAACAATCTTGCGCCCCATAGCCTCGAGGATTGACTTGCCGGCGGCAAAGGCTTCACTGGTGCCTCCTACCATAAAGGTCAGCGTGCCGGCGGTGGCTCCACTCGTCCCGCCCGACACGGGCGCATCGAGCGAAAGGCAGTTCATGACACCCGCCAGCTTGTGCGCATGCCGTGCACTTTCGACATCGACGGTCGAGCAGTCGATGATCAGCGTTCCTTCAGCCACAAGTGTCGCGAGGTCGGTCCAGACTGAGACGACGTGCTGGCCCTTGGGTAGCATGGTGATGACGCATTGCGCTTCCCTGACGGCCTTTGCCAGCGAGGCTGCGGGGACCACACCGAGCTCTTCGGCCGCCTTCATCGAGGGTTCCGAAAGGTCAAAGCCGAGGACCGAATGTCCTGCCTTTACCAGATTGGCGGCCATAGGACCGCCCATGTTTCCGAGCCCGATGAATGCGATCCTGGTCATGTTTTTCCCTCCTCTATCATCCGCAAGCAACCGATTGGTCAGCGATTGTCCGCAAGGATCATGTCCGCCGCCTTTTCGGCGATCATGATTGTCGGTGAATTGGTGTTGCCGGAGGTGATGGACGGCATGATCGATGCATCGGCGATGCGCAACCGCCCGAGCGCGCGTAACTTCAACCGTGGATCGACAACGCTGTCCGGATCTGCCCCCATCCGCGCGGTTCCGACCGGGTGAAAGATCGTCGTGCCGATCTCTCCGGCGGCCCTTTCCAGATCGGCATCGCTCTCGTAGCTCGGGCCGGGCTTGTATTCCTCGGGCCGATAGCGCGCGAAGGCCGGTCGACTGACGATGTCCCGCGTCAGGCGGATCGAGCGCACGGCTGTCTCGCGGTCGGCCGTCGTTGACAGGTAGTTCGGCCGGATTGCGGGGGCGAGAGCGAAATCAGGCCCCTTCAGATGCACCGAGCCCCGGCTTTCGGGCCGGAGATTGCATACGCTTGCGGTCATGGCCGGGAAGGTGTGCACAGGCTCGCCGAACCGGTCGAGCGAGACCGGCTGGACATGATATTCGAGGTCGGCGGTCTCCTTGTCCGGGCCGGATCTGGTGAACATGCCGAGCTGGCTCGGCGCCATGGACATCGGCCCGGAGCGCTTCAACGCATATTCCAGCCCGATCGCCATCTTGCCGAGAAGGCGGGAAGCCTGCTCGTTGAGTGTCGGTACGCCTGTGACCTTGTAGACGAGACGAAGCTGGAGATGGTCCTGCAGGTTCTCGCCGACCGCCTTGACCTCCTTTTCAATCTTGATGCCGGCAGCCGTGAGCGCATCTGCGCGCCCTATGCCGGAGAGTTCAAGGATATGCGGTGTGCCGATTGCGCCGGCCGATAGAATCGTCTCGCACCGGGCATGAGCCGTTTTGGTGATGCCCTCATGCTGGAACTCGACGCCCTTCACCTCTCCGTTCTCGACGATCAATCTGCGGACATGCGCCTTTGTCAGCACGCGAAGGTTCTGCCTCTTCAGTGCCGGCCGCAGAAAGGCTTTCGATGTGTTCCAGCGGATGCCGGACCGCTGGTTGACGTCGAAATAGCTGGAGCCTTCATTGTCGCCGCGATTGAAATCGTCGATGGGCGGGATGCCGGCCTCTTCCGCCGCTTGCTGAAAGGCATCGAGCACCGCCCAACGGACGCGTGCCTTTTCCACCCGCCACTCGCCACCGGTGCCGTGCAGGCCATCCTCGCCTTTGTAAAAATCCTCGCTTTTTCTGAAAAAAGGCAGCACATCGTCCCAGCCCCACCCTGCGCAGCCGGTCTGACGCCAGAGATCGTAATCGCGTGCCTGACCGCGCATATAGATCATGCCGTTGATCGACGAGCAGCCACCCAGCAGCTTGCCGCGGGGATAGGAAAGCGAACGGCCGTTCAACCTCTCTTCCTTTTCGGTGGTGAAACACCAATCCGTGCGCGGGTTGTTGATGCAATAGAGATAGCCGACCGGGATATGGACCCAGTGGTAGTTGTCATTGCCTCCGGCTTCAAGCAGCAGGACACGATTTCGGCTGTCGGCTGACAGCCTGTTGGCAAGCACACAGCCAGCGCTTCCCGCACCGATGATAATGTAATCGTAGATTTCCATGATCTTCGCCAGTTAACGCCGGTGCTCGAAGCCGAGCCTGCGACCGAGCCGCGATGCGTAGAATTCTCCGATGATGCCGCGCCGGAAGAGGAGCACGCAGACCATGAAGACGATCCCGGTGATGATGGTGACCGGGAATTGCGACGTTGCCAGGTAGTTCTGCAGGGCAACAACGAGGCCGGCACCGAAGATCGGGCCGATCAGCGTGCCGATCCCGCCGAGCAGTGTCATCAGGATCACTTCGCCGGATGTCTGCCAGCTGACATCGGTCAGGGTGGCAAACTGGAAGACAAGCGCCTTGGTCGCACCTGCCGCGCCTGCCAGGGCGGCAGACATGACGAAGGCGCCGAGCTTGTAGCGCGCTACCGAATAACCGAGCGAAATGGCGCGCTGCTCATTTTCGCGGATCGACTTCAGGATCATGCCGAAGGGCGAATTGATGAACCGCCACATGATGAGCATGCCGATCAGGAACACCGCCAGTACGAAGTAATACATGTTGGTGGTGTCTGCGAGATCGATGACGCCGAACAGGTGACCGCGCGGCACCGATTGGATGCCATCCTCACCATGGGTGAATGAGGCCTGCAGGCAGAAGAAGAAGAACATCTGCGACAGCGCCAGCGTGATCATCGCAAAATAGATGCCCTGGCGGCGAATGGCGAAAAAGCCCATGACGAGCCCCAGCAAGGCAGCACCGAGCGCGCCTGTGAGGATGCCAAGTTCAGGGGAAAAGCCCCATTCCTTCACCGCATGCGCAGTGAAATAGGCGGCTCCGCCGAAGAACGCTGCATGCCCGAAGGACAGGAGCCCGGTATAGCCGAGCAGAAGGTTGAAGGCGCAGGCGAAAAGAGCAAAACACAGAAGCTTCATCAGGAAGATCGGGTAGAGGGCCAGCGGCGCGACGACCAGCAGGATCAGGCCGATGACAAGGAAGGCAGCATAGGCTCTGGACGCAGTGGTGGAGCGCTCGATGCGGGCGGGTGAAACCGCACTCGACTGGGTGACGTGGCTCATATCCGGCTTCCTCCTATACGTCGCGGCCAAACAGGCCGGCCGGCCGGATCAGCAGGACGATGGCCATGATCACGAAGATCACGATGTTCGACGCCTCCGGGTAGAAGACCTTGGTGAGGCCCTCTGCAATTCCGAGCATGTATCCCGTGACGATCGCTCCCATGATCGACCCCATGCCGCCAACCACGACAACGGCGAAAACGACGATGATGATGTTGGAACCCATCAGCGGAGAGACCTGATAGACCGGTGCCGCGAGCACGCCGGCGAAGGCGGCGAGGCCGGCTCCGAGTGCGTAGGTGAGGGTCAGCAGCATCGGCACATTGACGCCGAAGGCCTGCACCAGCGTCGGGTTTTCGGTGGCGGCCCGCAGATAGGCGCCGAGCTTCGTTTTCTCGATCAGGAGCCAGGTGCCGATACAGGCAATGAGCGACACGATCACCACCCAGCCGCGATAATTCGGCAGGAACATGAAGCCCAGATTGGTGGCGCCCGTCAGTTGCGGCGGCGGTGCATAGGGCTGGCCGGAAGAACCATAGAGATAGCGGAATGTGCCTTCGATCGTCAGCGCCAGACCGAAGGTGAAGAGCAGGCCATAGAGGGGATCGAGCTTGTAGAGGCGAGAGAGCATGAAACGTTCGACGACCGCGCCGAAAAGCCCGACGACGATCGGCGCGAGAAACAGCGCGAACCAGTAGTTGATGCCGAAATAGTGGAGCATCAGCATGGCCACGAAGGCACCGAGCATATATTGCGCGCCATGGGCGAAGTTGATGACGCGAAGCAGGCCGAAGATGACCGCAAGCCCGAGGCTCAGCAGCGCATAGAACGAGCCGTTGATCAGGCCGATCAGAAGCTGCCCCATGAAGGCCTGCAACGGTATGCCGAAGATCGTCGTCATGGCATCAGACTCCCAGAACCTTGTGCAGCGTCTGCATTTTTTGCGGCAGTTCCCCGACGGGGAAATCGGCGACCATCCTGCCGTGATCCATCAGGTAGAAGCGATCGGCGACGCGGCTGGCGAAACGAAAGTTCTGTTCCACCATCAGCACAGTCATGCCGCGCGCTTTCAGCGTCTTCAGTACCTCGCCGATGCGCTGGACGATGACAGGTGCCAGTCCCTCGGTCGGCTCATCGAGAATGAGAAGCTTGACGCCGGTGCGCAGGATACGGGCGATTGCCAGCATCTGCTGCTCTCCGCCGGAGAGTTTCGTACCGGGGCTGGCGCGTCTCTCGTGAAGATTGGGGAAAAGCGTGTAGATCTCGTCGAGGGGCATCCCTCCCTCGGCCACGACGGGTGGCAACATCAGATTTTCCTCGACTGTAAGGGTCGAGAAAATGCCGCGCTCCTCCGGCACGAAGCCGAGGCCGGCATGCGCCGTGCGATGCAATGGTACGGACAGCATGTCCTTTCCAGCAAAGCGGATATCGCCCCGGCGTTCGCGGATGATGCCCATGATCGTCCGCAGCGTGGTGGTCTTGCCGACGCCGTTGCGGCCGAGAATGGTGATCGTCTCGCCTTCTCGAACCGTCATGTCGACGCCGTGCAGGACATGGCTTTCGCCATACCATGCGTTGAGATTGGAGACCTGAAGCAATGGCGTCATGTCAGCTCTCCTCCGTGCCCATATAGGCAAGTCGCACGCGTTCGTCCTGGCTGACCGCCGCGTAATTGCCCTCCGCCAGGATCTCGCCCCGCTGCAGCACGGTGACCTGATGACAGATGTCGGAGACGACCGAGAGATTGTGCTCGACCATCAGCACGGCGCGGCTACGGGCCACTTCGCGAATGATGTTCGATACGGTGCCGATATCCTCCTGGCCCATGCCTGCCATGGGTTCGTCCAGCAGCAGCACTCTTGGATCGAGCGCCAGCGTTGTGGCAATCTCCAGGACGCGTTTGCGGCCATAGGAGAGATCGGCAGCAATGGCATTGCGTTCACGCTTCAGGCCCACCGTCTCGATCAGTTCGTCGGCGCGGTCGTTCAGCCGGTCCAGGGATGACATGGGTAGCCAGAACTGCGTGGAAAGCCCGTTCGGGCGTTGAAGTGCGACGCGCACATTGTCGAGAACCGACAGATGCGGAAACACCGCCGAGATCTGGAACGATCGCACAAGGCCCATGCGCGCCACCCTGTCGGGCGGTGTCTTTGTGATATCGGTACCCATCAGCGTGATCGATCCCGCCGACGGCTGCAGGAACTTGGTGAGCAGGTTGAACACCGTGGTCTTGCCGGCACCGTTCGGGCCGATCAGCGCATGGACGCGGGCATGGTGGATGTCCAGGTCGACATTTCGAACGGCAGAGAAGGCTCCGAAGTTCTTCGAGAGGCCGCGGGCGGAGAGGACCACCTGCGGCATCTGTTCCTGCTGTGCTGTTGCGACAGCTGCCATCATTTCACCAGAGGGCAACCGGATTTCGCCGGATCGAGATAGGCCTCCTTGCCGGGAATGGTTGCAAGGACGTTGTAATAGTCCCAGGGTTCCTTGCTTTCCGATGGCTTCTTCACCTGCAGCAGGTACATGTCGTGGATCATCCGGCCGTTGGCCCCGACCGTGCCGCCGCGCCCGAAGAAGTCGTCGACCGGCATTTCGTGCAACGCCTTCGCCACTGCGTCGCTGTCGTCGGTGCCGGCTTTCTGAATGGCCTTCAGATATTGCGTTACCGCTGAATAGGTGCCGGCATGGATCATGTTCGGCATCTTGTTGGTGCGGGCAAAGAACTTCTTGCCGAACGCGCGGCTCTTGTCGTCGAGGTTCCAGTAATAGCCTTCGGTGAGCGTCAGGCCTTGTGCCGCCTCCAGCCCAAGACCGTTGACCTCTGCAAGCGTGAACAGCAGGGCCGCCAGTTTCTGGCCGTTCTGAACGATGCCGAATTCGGCGGCCTGCTTGATCGAGTTGGCAGTATCGAGACCGGCATTGGCGAGGCCGATCACCTTGGCGCCCGAAGACTGCGCCTGTAGCAGGAAGGAGGAGAAATCCTGGCTGGAAAGCGGATGGCGCACCGAGCCCAGAACCTTGCCGCCGTTGGCCTTCACGTAGTCGCTGGTCTGCTGCTCCAGCGAGTAGCCGAAGGCATAGTCGGCGGTGAGAAAGAACCAGCTGTCGCCGCCCTGCTTGACCATCGCGCCACCAGTGCCGACGGCGAGGGCATGCGTGTCATAGGCCCAATGGAAACCATAGGGCGTGCAAGCCTTGCCGGTAAGGTCGGTCGTCGCCGCACCGGTATTGATGGTGATCTTCTTCTTCTCGTTCGAGAGCGCCTGCACGGCGAGGCCGACCGACGATGTCGTCAGGTCCATGATCGCATCGACCTGCTGCGTGTCATACCATTGGCGCGCAATGTTGGAGGCGATGTCGGGCTTGTTCTGGTGGTCGGCATCGACGATTTCGATTGGCGCACCCAGCACCTTGCCGCCAAAATCCTCGACGGCCATCTTGGCTGCTTCCACCGACGACTTGCCGCCGAAGTCGGCATAGACACCGGACTGATCGTTCAGGATGCCGATCTTGACCTTGCCGTCGGAGATCGCACCGGATGCGGTTTGTGCAAATGCGGTGCCGCTCGCCAGCAACAGGGCCAGCGACGTCAGAAACGTCTTTCGCATGAGGTCTCCTCCCAGAGATTACAGAGCGCGAATCTGTTCAAAACTGGCGTATCACCCTCCTCAAAGCGATGCGCCGAGGCCGTATGGTTCAGGAAAACGGTCGTTGACGCAAGAAGCCAGCGACTATTAAATGCGGACAGTATCTGTGCGTTTTTGAACAGATAGAGAGGTGTGATGAGCGGTAATCCCAATTCCACCTGGCCCAATTTTACCTGGGACGATCTGCAATATTTCCTCGCCGTGGCCCGTACGGGGCAGTTGTCGACGGCCGCCCGCCACTTGCGCACCAGCCATGCCACCGTTTCCAGGCGCATCGACAGGCTTGAATTTGCCCTGAAGACCAAGCTCTTCGAGCGCAATCCGCGCGGTTACGTGCTGACGGCGATCGGTCAGCGGTTTGTCGAAGCTGCCGAGCGAATGGAAGCCGAGGCAGACCGCCTACAGACCGAGATGATGTCCGGCTATGCCGCACACCAGGGTGTGGTGCGGTTGAGTGCGCCGGAGGGGATTGCGAATTTCTTCCTCGCCCATCAGATCGGTGATTTTACCGCGCAGCATCCGAACCTCTCGCTGGAACTCGTCACCATCCAGCAGATCATGTCCCTGTCGCGCAAAGAGGCCGATATCGCGATCTCGCTCGATCCACCGAAGGGTGGCCCCTACGAAATCGAAAAGATCACCGACTATCGTCTCAATATCTATGGAGCCGCGGGCTATCTGGCCGGCAAGCCCGAAATCAGGAAGAGAGAGGAACTGCTCCTTCATCCCTTCATTGGATACATACAGGACATGATCTTTGCGCCGGGGCTGGACTATCTCGGCGATGTCCATCCAGGCATCAAGCCGCGCTTTCAAAGCTCCAGCATTTCCGCGCAACTGACGGCGACGCTGCAGCGGCAGGGGCTTTGCATCCTTCCGCATTTCATTGCCTCCCGCCAGCCGGAATTGCGGGTGGTGTTGCCAGGCGAAGTGCAGCTGACACGCCATTACTATCTGGTGCGTCACCGCGACATGAGCCGTATCCCGCGCGTGCGCGCCGTGGCGGACTACATCAGCACCGTCGTGGACGAAAATCGC
This sequence comes from Neorhizobium sp. NCHU2750, assembly GCF_003597675.1. Taxonomy (NCBI): domain Bacteria; kingdom Pseudomonadati; phylum Pseudomonadota; class Alphaproteobacteria; order Hyphomicrobiales; family Rhizobiaceae; genus Neorhizobium; species Neorhizobium sp. NCHU2750. Next base: position 430,581 of record NZ_CP030828.1, read on the forward strand.
AAGGTGTTCATGGGCGGCTGACATGTCCCTGTGAATGTGGATGGCGTCCTGCCCGTCTCCGCGATGACGCAGGACTGCCGATCTCGAAACTTTAGCTCGCCCTTGGCTTGGTCTTTCTGGCGCGGGAAACGGCATCTCCTGCGTTGGCAGCCAGCCGGAAACTGTCGATCAGGCCGAGGCTCGATATGGCAGCGACGATAAGGAACGCGATGCGGAATGGCATGGCGGGGTCGGCCGCACTGGGAAATTGATCCCCGATACGCCATCCGACGGCTCCGAGTGCGATCCCGAGACCGATGGCAAGTTGAAACACCGTGGAAAACAGCGTGTTGGCGCTGGACATGCCTTTGGCTGGGACATCCGCAAACGCGATTGTGTTCAACGCGGTGAACTGCATGGAACGCGTCATTCCCCCGAGGAAAAGCAGGAGCAGAATAAGCCAAAGCGGCATTGTTGGACCGAACAATGCACAAGCGGCGATGAGAAGTGCGTTCAGCGCGCCGTTGACGAGCAGGACCCTCCTGAAACCGAAATTCCGCATGATAGGGGTGGTCATCGGCTTTGCCAGAAAATTTCCGGCGAAAACCGCCATCAGCATCGAGCCCGCCTCGAACGAACCATAGCCGAAACCGATCTGAAACATGGCCGGCAGGAGAAAGGGTACCGCGCTGACGCCCATCCTGAAGAGAGAGCCGCCATATATGGCGGTCGAAAACGTGGGTAGCCGCAGCGCCGAGAGTTCCAGCATTGCGTTCGGGGTATGGTTGAGGTGACGCACGGCAAAAAACACGAGCATGAGGCCAGCAAGCAGCGGCCCGATTGCCACGATCATGCTTGCCTCCGGTCTACTCAGGACGTCCGCGACAAACATGAGGCAGAATACGCCGGCTCCGCTCAGAAGAAATCCTATCCAGTCGAAGTCGCGGGCTCTCGCTTCATTGTCCTGCGGCACAAGCCGCAAGGCGGTTATGATGGCGATAATCCCGAGCGGGAGGTTCAGCCAGAAGATCCATCGCCAGTCGCCGTAATCGACGAGCAGGCCGCCAAGCGGGGGGCCGAGAACGGGGGCGACGAGCGCCGGCCAGGTCAATACCGCGATGGCCCGCACCAGCATGTTCTTCGGTGTCTGCCTCAGGACAACAAGGCGACCGACCGGCACCATCATTGCCCCGCCTATGCCCTGGGCCACTCTGGCCGCGATGAAAAAGGGCAGGTTGGAGGAAAGGCCGCAGAGTAGCGACGCCAGCGTGAAGATCAGGATCGCCGAGGTGAACACGCGCCTTGCGCCGAAACGCTCGACCATCCAGCCACTGACCGGAATGAAAACGCCAAGCGTCAGCATATAGGCGGAGATGCCACTGGAAAGATCGACCGGCTTTACATCGAAACTTCGCGCCATGGCCGGGATCGCGGGTGTGATCACGGTGGCATCGAGGTTTTCCATGAAGAAAGTACCAGCGACCAGCAGCGATAGAGCGACGCCGGGTCTTCTGTAGGCTTCCTTTGCGCCGGCCGATGACGCGTCTGGCCTGGGCGCATCTTGCGACGGGCTGGTCAATTATGTGATCTCTCTTCGATCGCTAATCGTGAGCAATGCGTATAACTCGCCCGAGCTCAGCCGAGCAGGCGCTTGATCCAGACATCAACCGGGTCGCCACTGCCGAGATCCGCCTGAACCAGTCCGTCGACCATGAAGGTCGGCGACACATGGATGCCGTTTTGCCTTGCATATTTCGCGTGCCGCTTGATTTCCGCTTCCAGTTCTGGGAACTCGAAGGCCTCCTGCAGCGCCAGTCCGGTATAGGCTTCGATGCGCTGGATGATCTGTCTCGGGGTCGCGTCCATGTTGGCCCCCTTGCAGTGCTTCTCGAATTCGAACTCTTCGCGTCTTGCTCCGACTTCGGCCAGCACCCGCTTCGCATTTTCCTTGCCGCCATCCAGCATGGACGCAGCAAGCACGCAACGCGTGACGACACCGGTGAACATGTGCCAGGGCTGCGGCTGCATGCGCAGCTTCACCGTGATTTTGTCTTCGCCGGCCTGTTCCAGCAGAGCATCCATCTTGTTGAAGGCGCGCACGGAAAACGGGCAGGTCGGCTCAAGGAACATCTCGAACAGGTGAGGGCCGTGGCCCCAGGTCAACGGATCGGCGCGGTGTTCTGGGCTGGACATGCAGTTCCTCACGGTTTCGTGCGTCGGAGCAGGAGCTTCGGGGATTGAGGCATTGTTACTGCTTAATCCGTTTTCGATGCGGGATAATCCTGCGAAATTGAGACTCAGCGTCTTTATTCAGAGAATAATGGACCGGCCTCCGTGCTTCGCCTTTTTCGTCCCGATTGCCGGGCAACGCAACCTTTCAGTGGTTGTGCCGGCGTGCGGCATCTCGCCCTCTGTCGCGACCACGGTATTGAAGCCGCTTGAGTAGCGAATTTGCGCGGTCTCGGAAGCTAAGTGTTAACGTCGTCCGCGCTGGCCGCCGAAATATCAGTCGCCAAGTGCTCGTTCTGTTCTTATGGGCCAGGACGACGATCCCCGAATGAGCCGCAATAGCTCATTCGGCGATCGTTGTCCGTTTCAGCCGCCGGCGGGTATCGCTCGGGCTTTCGCCATAGCTTGTTCGATAGCCTCGGGAAAACGCCGAGGCCGAGTTGAAGCCGGTTTCGGCGGCGATATCGGCGAAGCTTCCTTTCGTCTCGATCACCTTGCGTCGCGCGGCGTTGAGGCGAAGAGCAAGGTAATGGGCGTGCGGGGTAATCCCCATCGTCTCGCGAAACAGATCCTGCAGATGGCGAGCGCTGATGCCGCAGCGTCTTGCCAGCCTTGCCAGCGACAACGGCGCCTCGACGCTTTCCTCCATCAGCTTCACCGCAGTCTGTACGCGTGCGTCGACGATGCGCATGTTGCCGATCGCCGGCATCTGCAGGAGATCGCCTCGGGTCCGGTCCTGCTCGTAGATGAAGAGCCGCGACACTTCGAGGGCGAGCGAATAGCCATGCCGCCGGCGGATCAGTTCCAGCATCAGATCGAGCGTCGGCAGCGATCCGCCGGTGGTGATCCTCTTTCCGTCGATGACGAAGCGCTCGCGGATCATCGTTACCTGCGGATAGGCACGGGAAAAATCGTCGAAATCCTCCCAATGGGTGGTGGCGGAAAAGCCATTAAGCAGGCTTGTATCGGCAAGGATGAATGAACCTGCTTCGATGCCTGCCATCAGATTGCGATGCCTAGCGGTTTTCGACAGCAGGAATTTCAGTTCGCGGGTAGCTCCGTTCTTCCAATTGTAGCTGGACAACACGAAAAGCGGGTCCGTTTCGCGGGCAGGGCTGAAGATGCCGGCGACCGGTATCGGGATTCCCGATCGGGTCTCGATGCTGTGCCCATCCGGTGAATGAAGCGTCCAGCGATAGAGATCCTTGCCGGCAATTCGGTTGGCGGCGCGTAGCGGTTCGATCACCGAGGCGACCAGGATGAGATTGGTCTCCGGCAAAACAAGGATATCGATGTGCTCCGCGATGCTCATGAAATTGCGCCCGATGTGGTGCTGAAAATGTATGAAATGATGCCGAAAATGGAAAGCATTTCCTTTGTCGCTGCCTCGTAATGGCGGCAACGAAAAGGAGGGAACCATGCCGCTCGAGATGAATCGCGAGGTCTTCATCACCTGTGCCATCACCGGTGCCGGGGACACTGTGGGCAAGTCCAGTCACGTGCCAATCACGCCGAAGCAGATCGCGGAATCCGCGATCGATGCGGCAAAGGCGGGCGCCGCAGTCGTTCACTGTCACGTTCGCAATCCCGAAACGGGGGCAGCCGCCCGCGGCAAGGAGCTTTATAAAGAGGTCACCGACCGCATCCGTTCGGCGGACATAGACGTCGTGCTGAACCTGACGGCCGGGATGGGCGGTGATCTCGTATTCGGCAATGTCGAGGCACCGTTTCCTTATAATCCGGCGGGCACCGACATGGCGGGCGCCACCGAGCGTGTCGCGCATGTGGCCGAATGCCTGCCGGAAATCTGCACGCTCGATTGCGGCACGATGAACTTTTCGCTCGGCGATTATGTAATGACCAACACGCCATCCATGTTGCGTGAAATGGCGCGGCAGATGACGGCACTCGGCGTGCGTCCCGAGATCGAGGCTTTCGACACCGGCCATCTCTGGTTTGCCAAGCAATTGGTTGAGGAGGGGCTGATCGAGGATCCGGTGCTGATCCAGCTCTGCATGGGCATCCCGTGGGGCGCGCCCGACGACCTCAACACCTTTATGGCGATGGTCAACAATGTGCCGAAGAGCTGGACGTTCTCCGCCTTCTCGATCGGCCGCAACGCGCTTGCCTATCCGGCCGCTGCAGTCCTTGCGGGTGGCAATGTCCGGGTGGGGCTGGAGGACAATCTCTATGTCGGCAAGGGCCAGCTCGCCACCAACGCACAACTCGTCGAGAAGGCCGTGGGCGTGATCGAGGGCATGGGCGCGAGGATCATCGGGCCGCAACAGGTTCGCGAAAAACTCAAGCTGACAAAGCGGTGATCGACATGACGAGTATCAGACAGGCAGCCTGCATCGGCGGTGGCGTGATCGGCGGGGCATGGGCTGCCCGCTTCCTCCTCGGCGGGATCAACGTTTCCATGTACGATCCACATCCGGAGGCGGAGCGCATCGTCGGCGAAGTGCTTGCCAATGCCGAGCGCGCCTATGCCATGCTGACCATGGCGCCGCTTCCGCCAAGGGGCAGACTCACCTTCTTCAAGACAATCGAGGAAGCCGTTGCCGGCGCCGACTGGATACAGGAAAGCGTGCCGGAACGCGTCGATCTGAAACGCAATGTGATCACCCAGATCGATGCGGCGGCGGATCCGAAGGCGCTGATCGGCTCTTCCACATCCGGCATCATGCCGACCGACCTGCAGCGCGACATGAAGCATCCGGAGCGCATGTTCGTTGCCCATCCGTATAATCCGGTCTACTTGCTGCCGCTTGCGGAACTGGTTGGCGGGCAGAAGACCTCTGCCGAGACGCTGGAGCTTGCCAAGGCCAAGCTCGCGCCGATCGGCATGAAGGGGGTTATCCTCAAGAAGGAGATCGAAGCCTTCGTCGGCGACCGCTTGCTCGAAGCGGTCTGGCGTGAAGGCTTGTGGCTGATCCAGGACGATATTTGCGACACCGAAACGCTGGATGACGTGATCCGCTATTCCTTCGGCATGCGCTGGGCGCAGATGGGTATGTTCGAGACCTACCGCATTGCAGGTGGCGAGGCGGGCATGCGCCATTTCATCGCCCAGTTCGGCCCATGCCTCTCCTGGCCCTGGACAAAGCTGATGGACGTTGTCGATCTGACCGATGATCTGGTCGACAAGATCGCCAGCCAGTCCGATGCCCAGTCAGGTGCCTATGGTTTCCGCGAACTTGAGCGCATCCGCGACGAAAACCTCGTCGGCATCATGCAGACGCTCAAGGGATCGAACGGCGGCAAGGGCTGGGGCTCGGGCAAGATCCTCGCCGATTTCGAAAAACATCTATGGGCACAGGCTGGCGGAAAGAGCGAGGCGCCGGATCTTTCCGCACCGCTCCGGCTGATCGATACCAAGGTGAGCCCCGCCTGGGTCGACTATAACGGTCACATGACCGAGCATCGCTACCTGCAGGTTTTCGGTGACACGTCTGACGCGCTGCTGCGGCTGATCGGGGTCGATTTCGCCTATGTCGAGGCCGGCCACAGCTACTACACCGTCGAGACCCATATCCGCCATCTCGGAGAGGCCAAGCTTGGCACGAAGCTTTACGCCACGCTGCAAGTGCTTTCGACCGACGAGAAGCGCATCCAGTATTTCACCACCATCTTCAATGCAGACACCAACGAGGCCCTGGCAACCGCCGAGCAGCTGATGCTGCATGTGGACAGCAAGGCCGGCAAGGCAGCGAGCGCCCCGGCCGAGGTGCTGGCCAAGCTGAAGCCGATTGCCGACGCCCATGCCAAGCTGCCGGCGCCGGATGGCGTTGGTCGGTCGGTCGGGCAGAAGAAGTAAGTTGCCTCTTACCCTAACCCTCTGCCCGCAAGCGGGGAGAGGGGACGTGCCCCGCGCATGGTAAATGGAGAGGAAAACAGGGTGGCATATACCTTCTCCCCGCCTGCGGGGAGAAGGTGGCGGCAGCCGGATGAGGGGCGGTTACGCCCAGAAGAGGGGATGACCATGAATTTCGGACTGACCGACGAACAGGAAATGATCGTCTCCACCGTGCGCAGCTTCGTCGAGACGGAAATCTATCCGCTGGAGGACGAGGTCGAGCGCCTTGGCTACGTGCCGAAAGAAATCGGGCAGGAGATCGCGCGGAAGACCAGGGAACTTGGCTTTTTCGGCTGCAACATGCCCGAAGACGTCGGCGGCGCGGGTCTCGACCACCTGACCTTCGCACTGGTCGAACGTGAACTCGGTCGCGGATCGATGGCGCTCACCGTATTCTTCGGCCGCCCCTCCGGCATCCTGATGGGCTGCAATGCCGAACAGCGCGAAAAATATCTGATACCCGCTACGACGGGTGAAAAATTCGATGCGCTTGCGATGACCGAGCCGGGCGCCGGGTCGGATGTGCGTGGAATGAAGACGTTTGCCAGGCAGGATGGGGACGACTGGATCGTCAACGGCACGAAACACTTCATCTCTCATGCCAATATTGCCGACTTCGTCATCGTCTTCATCGCAACCGGCGAGGAGCAGACGCCGCGGGGGCCGAAGAAGCTTATCACCTGTTTCCTTGTCGATCGCGGCACGCCCGGCTTCGAAATCCGCGAGGGCTACAATTCCGTCTCGCATCGCGGCTACAAGAACACGATCCTCACCTTCGACGACTGCCGCCTGCCTTCGTCGCAGATCCTCGGAGAGCCGCATAAGGGGTTCGATCTTGCCAATGACTGGCTCTACGGCACGCGCCTGACGGTTGCCGCAAACTGCGTTGGCCGGGCCCGTCGCGTGTTCGACTATGCGCTCAACTATGCCGCCGAGCGCAAGCAGTTCGGCAAGCCGATCGGCGCCAATCAGGGCGTTTCCTTCAAGCTGGCCGATATGATCACCGAAATCGACGCGGCCGATTTTCTCACCCTGCACGGCGCCTGGCTGCTCGACCAGAATAAGCCGTCGAACCGTGAGATCGCTTCCGCCAAGCTTTATGCTTCCGAGATGCTGGCCAGAGTGACGGATGAGGCGATCCAGATCTATGGCGGCATGGGGCTGATGGACGATCTGCCATTGGCAAGGTTTTGGCGGGATGCCCGCGTCGAGCGCATCTGGGATGGAACATCGGAGATCCAACGGCACATCATCAGCCGCGACCTCCTCCGGCCCTTGGGAGCATGATCCGATGCCCCGGCCGCTCGACCGACTGACGCGTCCCGAAACTATCGCCGTGTTTGGCGGCAAGGAGGCTGGCCGCGTCGTCGAACAATGTCGCAAGATGGGGTACGAAGGTCAGATCTGGCCGGTGCACCCAACCAAGGACGAGGTCCATGGCTACAAATGCTTTCGCTCAGTTGCTGATCTTCCCGGTGTGCCGGACGCTTCGTTCGTTGGTGTCAACCGGCAACTGACCATAGAGATCATCCGCGAGCTTTCAGCCTTGGGCGCCGGCGGCGCGGTATGTTACGCGTCAGGTTTTCGCGAGGCGGTAAACGAGCTTGCCGATGGCGATGCGTTGCAGACGCAACTGGTGGCGGCAGCAGGCGACATGCCGATCCTTGGCCCAAACTGCTACGGCTTCATCAATATGCTGGACGGTGCGCTGATGTGGCCCGACCAACATGGCATGCTGCGGATTGATCGCGGCGTCGCAGTCCTGACGCAATCCTCCAACATCGCCTGCAATATCTCGATGCAGCAACGTGGCCTGCCGCTCGCCTATCTGATGACCGCCGGAAACCAGGCTCAAACAGGACTGGCGGACCTTGCCTGCACCGTCATCAAGGACCCGAGGGTGACGGCGGTCGGTCTGCATGTCGAAGGGTTCGACAGCCTTGCCTCGCTGGAGGGGCTGGCGACGCTTTCAAGGACGCTCGGCAAGCCGGTTGTGATGCTGAAGGTCGGAAAATCCGAAGCGGCGCAATTGGCCACCGTCTCCCACACGGCATCGCTTGCCGGCAATGACAGGATCTCCTCCGCCATCCTGGCGAGGCTTGGTATAGCCCGGGTCGATACGCTGCCCGAACTTCTGGAAACGCTGAAGCTGCTGCACCTCTATGGGCCGCTGCCGGGCAATGAGATCTCCTCGATGAGCTGTTCGGGCGGCGAAGCGTCGCTGATGGCCGATGCGGGCGTTCGAAGACGAATTTCCTATCGTGCGCTGCGCGATGAACAGAGCGCGCCGCTTCGCGAGACGCTTGGGCAGATGGTGACACTCGCTAACCCGCTCGACTATCACACCTTCGTCTGGGGCAACGGTGAGAAGCAGACGGCGGCTTTTTCGGCGATGATGCAGGGCGGCTATGCGCTCAATCTCGTCGTGCTCGATTTCCCTCGGCTCGATCGCTGCGACGCCTCGGACTGGCTGACGACTGTCAACGCCGTCGTCGCGGCGCATCGGACGACGGGTGCCAATGCGGGGATTGTGACGACCATGGCAGAGAACCTGCCGGAGAGTGTCGCGATAGGCTTGATGCAGGATGGCGTGGTTCCCTTCTACGGTATCGAGGAAGCGCTGGCCGCCGCGGATGCCGCAGCCTTTATCGGCGCAGCCTGGGCCGCGCCGATGCCCGAACCGTTGTTGAAACCGGCAGCCGCTTCGGCCGATGTGATCACTCTCAGCGAGGACGAGGCCAAGCGCGAGCTTTCAGCCTATGGCCTGCCGGTGCCGGAAGGCCTCGTCGAGACATCGCCGGAGGCGGCGGGCACTGCGGCCGAAAGGCTGGGCTTTCCCATCGCCCTGAAAGGGCGCGGCGTTGCTCACAAGACGGAGGCGGGCGCTGTCAGGCTGAACCTGAAAAGCAGCGATGAGGTGATTTCTGCGGCAAAGGCCATGGCGGGTGTGGCCCAGGGCTATCTCGTGGAGAAAATGGCGGCAAAACCAGTGGCGGAAATCATCATCGGCGCGATGCGCGATCCCGTGGCCGGTCTCGTCATGACCGTTGGTGCCGGTGGCATATTCGTTGAATTGCTGGACGATACGGCGCTGATTACTCTTCCTGCTTCCGATGCCGCCATTTCCGAGGCCGTCGGCGGGTTGAAGATCATGAAATTGCTGGAGGGCTATCGTGGCGGCCCGAGAGGCGATATCGCTGCCTTGGAGAAAGCGATAGCTTCGGTCGCCGCCTATCTCATGGCCAACGCCACCGATATCGAGGAGCTCGACATCAATCCGGTGATGGTCTTGCCGGAGGGCGAGGGTGTCGTGGCGGTGGATGCATTGATCAGACGGAGGATTGCATGAGCGACGAACCGATCAGGACCCGCCGCGAAGGGGGCATTCTGGAAATCACCATCGACCGGCCGAAGGCGAATGCGATCGACCTCGTCACCTCGCGGATCATGGGTCGGATCTTTGCGGATTTCCGCGACGACGAGACGTTGCGCGTGGCGATCGTGACGGGTGCTGGTCCAAAGTTTTTCTGTCCCGGCTGGGATCTGAAGGCGGCTGCCGCAGGGGATGCCGTCGATGGTGATTACGGCATTGGTGGCTTTGGCGGCATGCAGGAGTTGCGTGATCTCAACAAGCCGATCATCGCGGCCGTGAATGGTATTTGCTGCGGTGGCGGACTTGAGATCGCGCTGTCGACGGATCTCATTCTTGCTGTCGAACATGCCACGTTCGCCTTGCCGGAGATCCGTTCCGGCACGGTGGCGGATGCGGCCTCGATCAAGCTGCCCAAGCGTATTCCCTATCATATCGCCATGGACATGCTGTTGACCGGTCGGTGGCTCGACGTTCACGAGGCGCATCGCTGGGGCTTCGTCAACGAGGTGTTGCCGGCCGACAAATTGATGGATCGTGCCTGGGAACTCGCACGCCTGCTCGAGAGCGGCCCTCCGCTGGTCTATGCCGCGATCAAGGAAGTGGTACGTTCAGCGGAAGGCGAGGCGTTCCAGACCACGATGAACAGGATAACAAGGCGGCAGTTCAAGACCGTGGACATTCTCTATTCCAGTGAAGACCAGCTGGAGGGTGCTCGTGCCTTTGCCGAAAAGCGCGATCCGGTCTGGAAAGGGAAATAGGCAAGGGTCGGAAACACGGAACAAAAGGCATAGGTCTTCGGTTGCCTCTGGTGAGAGAGAGGATTGGCCATGACCTATTCACTGATCACGTCCGATAGACACGGGACAACACGCCGGAGGCTCGCGACCGCCGAGGACGCAGTCGAAAATATCGACAGACTTCGCGGCAGGGGCATACAGGTAACCGTGACGATCGAAAGCGAAGCAGGCTGCCCCGAAGACCTGACGGGATCCGAGCGGCGTATCATCGTCAAGGAAGGCCTGAGGGCTGCCATGGTCCATCGAGACAGGGGATGCTGCCCTTATGGTTGCGATGATAAGCGGCGGTCTCTCTGGTTGGCGGGATACGATTCCATAGAGCGTTGACTTTGGGCCAGAGGGCTGGATTATCGGCTCGATATTCAATCGAGTTCTTTTCATGATCGTTGATTTCTTCCAGCCTGATGATGCCGAAGCGCTGGCGCCGCTTCTTGAAGAGATGCAGTCCTATTACAGCGTCTTCTGTCCACAAAGAGACAGCATCGTTGCCACGCTTCGAGCGCTTCCGGCGGGTGTCGAAATTCTGGTTGCCAGGCTGGACGATCGCATCGTGGCATTTGCAGGTTTCGGCGCAAACTATGCTGGTCCGGGGCTGAAGCCGGGCTTTTTCCTCAAGGATCTCTATGTCACGGCGTCAGTACGTGGTCGCAACATCGGCAAGACTCTGATGGCGAAGATTGCCGCCATCGCTGTCGAGCGCGGTCATACCCGTATCGACTGGACTGCCTCGAAGGACGACGAAAAGCTGCTCCGCTTCTACGACAGGCTGGGCGGCAGCCGGAAGGAAGATCGCGTGTTCTTCCGGCTGGATGGCGCGGGGCTTAGGGCGCTTGCCAAAGAGGGGGCGCCTACGCTCGGCTGATCTCGTCCAGATACCAGTCTATGTAGCGTAATTCGTTTTGCTCCATTGGTGCGATCGGACCGGGGGCGAAGAAGCGGGAAACGACACCGCGGGCGGTATGCTCGATGATGGCCTTGTCCTCATCCGTCGTCACCTTCCAAAGCCAGGTCAGCTTTTCGAGGTCGTAGTCGCGGCCCTCTTCTGCCTTTTCGTCCACCAGCCAGATCAGTTCCATCGCGCATGTGTCGACCGTCTTTGGAATGAAGCGGTAGATCATGCCATGGTCGGCATAGCAGACGAGAAAGGTGGTGCCGCCGAGATGGATGGATGTGACGCCGCCGTCGAAACCGGAGAAGCGGCCCATCAGGGTGCTAAGCGGCTGGCCATCCTCACTGCCGGTTTTCACCCCGTCGTAAAGCGCGTAGCGGAATGCATGGATCGCCTCGCGGTTTTCGGCAGAATTCTGCCAGTGATTTCCGGAGCCGACCTGGATACCGAGCGCACAGGTGCGCTCTTCCATCTTCGCGTTGAGCTCCTCGATCATGTGCAGCGGTTGCTCCAGTGCATGGGTCTCGGAATATTCGGGATGCGCCGGACCGCAGTGGTAGCATTCGACATAGTTTTCCACCGCAAGCTTCCAGTTGGCATTCAGCGGATAGCTCTGGCGGTAGGCAACCTTGGCCGAAGCCCAGCCATACTGTCCGCAAGTAGCGTGCAGCAGGTTCTCGACCTCTGAAAAGTCGAGCGGCTCTTCGGCGAAGGAGATGAACACGAGCCCCTCAATCACTTTCACATGCAATTTCCGCAGGCCGTGATCTTCACGGCGAAAATCCTTTGGCATCAGGCGGGCGGCCTTGAGCCGACCGTCATTGGCAAAAGTCCAGGCGTGATAGGGACAAACGAAGGATTTCGCATTGCCTCTATCCTTGGTGCAGACTTCCGCACCGCGATGGCGACAGACATTGAGCATCGCATGCACCGTGCCGTCGCCCGCGCGGGTGAGGATCACTTGCTCTGGCCCGAGCCTGAACAGTTCGAAATCGTTGACATTCGGAATGACGCTTTCATGCGCCAGGCAGTGCCAATGGCGGAAGAAGACCCGTTGCATATCCCGTTCGAAGATTTCGGGGTCGAAATAGAAGGGACGGGTGAGGCCATAGCCAGGCCTGTGTGCGGCCACCAACTGGTCGATGCGGTCGCCAGAAATGCCGTCCTCGGTTTTTTCGGATGCAAGCATGAGGTGGTCTCCTTATGGCCGTGGTACCGGCCTCTATTTTGGTGAGGGGCAGCTTCTAGTCTTACATCCGCACCCGCTCGGCCTTCGGGTCATACATCGGCTGAATCGATGCTTCCGCCTTCACCCTCCGGCCGGCGATTTCGATTTCGTAGGTCGATGCCAGAACATCCGCGGCGCTTTCGCCCTTGCACGGCACGTAGCCCAGCCCGATCGCTCCGCCGAGGAAATGGCCGTAATTTCCCGACGTGATGGTCGAGACGATCTTGCCGTCGCGAACCACTGCCTCGTTATGGAAGAGCAGCGGCTCCGGATCTGTGAGCTTGAACTGCACAAGGCGGCGCTCCAGCCCTGCCTCTTTCTTGCGTAACACTGCGTCGCGGCCGATGAAGTCAGTTTTCTCCGTCCGCACGGCAAAGCCCAGGCCTGCCTCCAGAACATGGTCTTCGTCGGTAATATCGTGGCCGAAATGGCGGAAAGCCTTTTCGATGCGGCAGCTGTCCAGCGTATGCAGGCCACAGAGTTTGAGGCCGGTGTCCAAGCCCGCGTGCTCGATCGCCTCGAAGACATGCGCCGTCTGGTCGGCCGGAATATAGAGTTCCCAGCCGAGTTCGCCCACATAGGTGACGCGGTGGGCGCGGGCGAGACCCATGCCGATCTCGAGTTCCTGCATGGTGCCGAAGGGGTTGGCCGCATTGGAAAAATCATTGGGGCTGACTTTTTCGATCAGCTCCCGCGACTTCGGTCCCATCAGGCAGAGCACGCTTTCCGCAGAGGTGACATCGGTGATGACGACGAATTCGCTCTCCAGATTCTTCTTCAGCCAGGCAAGGTCGCGCTGAAGCGTGGCACCCGGTACGACGAGGAAGAAGGCCGTCTCCGAAAGGCGGGTTACGGTGAGATCACATTCGATGCCGCCCTTGCGGTTTAGCATCTGCGTATAGACGATGCGGCCGACATGCACGTCGATCTGGTTGGCGCAGATCCGGTTGAGAAATGCGCAGGCATCACGGCCTTCCACGCGGATCTTGCCGAACGAGGTCATGTCGAACAGGCCGACACCGGTCCTAACCGCCATATGTTCGTCACGCTGGTTTTCAAACCAGTTCTGGCGCTGCCAGCTGTAGCGATATTCGCGTTCCTGGCCTTCCGTCGCAAACCAGTTGGCGCGCTCCCAGCCCGCCACTTCGCCGAACACCGCACCGCGGGCCTTTAGATGCTCGTGGATCGGCGAGCGGCGCAGGCCGCGGGCCGTTGCCATCTGGCGATAGGGAAAATGGTCGTCGTAAAGCAGACCGAGCGTTTCCCTCACGCGCTCGCGCAGGTAGGTTCGGTTCTTCTGGAAGGGCTGGGCGCGGCGGATGTCCACTTCCCACAGATCGAAGGGCGGCTCTCCGTCATTCATCCATTGGGCGAGCGCCATGCCCGCGCCGCCCGACGAAACAATGCCGATCGAGTTGTATCCGGCAGCCACCCAGTAGCCTTTGATCTCGGGCGTTTCGCCAAGATAGTAGCGATCATCCGGGGTAAAGCTTTCCGGTCCGCAGAAGAAGGTATGGATGCCGGCCGTTTCCAGCATCGGCATGCGGTTGATCGCCATTTCCAGGATTGGTTGGAAATGATCGAAATCGTCCGGTAGCTGGTCGAAGCAGAAGTCCTCGCGGATAACCTCGCCTTTCGCTGGCCAGGGCTTGGCCTTCAGTTCGAAGGCGCCGAGCAGCATCTTGCCGGCATCCTCCTTGTAATAGGCCTGTTCGTCCGGCACGCGCAGTACCGGCAATTGTGTCAGCCCGGTGATCGGTTCGGTCACCACATAGAAGTGCTCGCAGGCATGCAGCGGAACCGTTACCCCCGACCGGGCGGCAAGATCACGCCCCCACATGCCGGCGCAGTTGACGACATTTTCGGTCTCGATGACATAGCGCTCGCCATTCTGCTCGCAGGCGACGCCAGTAACACGGCCGTTCCTGGTCATGACCTCGATGACCTTGACGCCTTCGATGATCGTGGCGCCGTTCTGACGGGCGCCCTTGGCAAGCGCCATGGCGATATTGGCCGGATCGCACTGGCCGTCGAGGGGCAGATGCACTGCGGCCTTGATGTCACCGATATTGAGATGCGGATAAAGTGCCTTCGTCTCTTCGGGAGAGATTTCGCGCACATCGACATTGAAGGCGCGTGCGAGTGAGGCCTGACGATAGATCTCTTCCTTGCGCTCTTCCGTCAAAGCCACGGTCATTGAACCGTTCTGCCTCATGCCGGTGCCGATGCCTGTCTCGGCCTCGAGCCTGACATAGAGGTCGGCGGAGTATTTGGCGAGCCGTGTCATGTTCTGGCTGGCGCGCAACTGGCCGATCAGGCCTGCCGCATGCCAGGTGGTGCCGGAGGTCAGTTGCTTGCGCTCGAGGAGCACGACATCGGTCCAGCCAAGCTTGGCAAGATGATAGGCGACGGAACAACCGGACACACCGCCGCCGATGATGACTGCACGGGCCTTCTGCGGAATAGGCTTGCTCATGTGCGGATCCTCTCGTTGGTCGGATCCCAGAGCGGCCCGTCGGGTTGCACCACCGCCTTGAAGCGGTCGCCGAATATTTCGACCTCGAGTTCGGTTCCGGGCTCGGCGAGATCTGCGCGAAGCATGCCGAGCGCGAGCGAGCGTCCTAACCGATAACCCCAGTTGCCCGAGGTCGTTTCGCCGACCACGCTGCCGGCATGCCAGAGCGTCGACATATAGGGGGCATCGCAATCGCCGGCCTCGACCGTCAGCGTGACGAAGCGCTTGGAGACGCCCGCCTGTTTTTCCGCAGCCAGCGCCGCTTTGCCCTTGAAGTCGGGCTTGCTCCAGTCGACAAAGCGCTCCAGCCCGCCCTGCAGAACCGTGTAATCGGTCGACAGGTCGCCCTTCCAGGCACGGTATCCCTTTTCGATGCGCAGGCTATCCAGCGCTTCCATACCGAAGGGCTTCAGCCCGTGCTTCTGGCCCGCCGCCCAGACGGCGTCGAAGATCGGCGCGGTATCATCGAGCTTGGTGTGGATCTCCCAGCCGAGTTCGCCGGCAAAGGAGACCCGTACCAACTGGCACCAGCGCCCGGCAATCTGTGCCGACTGATGGGTGAGCCATCCCTTGGACAGGTCGCCATCGCTCACCTCGGCCAGGATCTCGCGGCTCTTCGGCCCGGACAGGATCTGGCAGGAAAAGTCGTCAGTGACATCGTCGATCGTAAAGGCTGCATCGGTGGGACGATGCTTCTTCAGCCAGTCCAGATCGTGCCACTGGGCCGTCGCCGCAGTGATCAGGAAGAAAAAGTCATCGGCAAGCATCATCACCGACATTTCCGTGATGATACGGCCCTTGTCATCGGCAAAATAGGCAAGACCTATACGGCCGGGCTTTGGTACCTTGCCGGTGATCAGCGATGACAGCCATTCGGTGGCGCCTTCACCCTTCACTCGGTAGCGCGAGAAGCCGGGAAGGTCGAGAATGCCGGCGGCGTCCTTTACGGCAAGACATTCCTCCTCGATCCGCGCGCTCCAGGGGCCGTTGCGGCTCCAGGTCTGGGTCGCCTCTTCCGATATGTCGTCGCCGGGCTTTGCGTACCACATGGCCCGTTCCCAGCCGTTGAACGGTTTGAACTGGGCTCCGAGCGCGGCGATCCGGTCATGGATCGGCGAATGTTTCTTTCCGCGTCCAGCCGGCCAGTAATGCTTGGGAAAATGCATCGCGTATTCGTGGCCATAGATCTCCATGCCCTTGTCGACGCAATATTGCTTGTCGGAGGCGAACGCCGTGTAGCGCCGCGGATCGCAGCTCCACATGTCCCATTCCGTCTCGCCCTCGGTGACCCACTCGGCCAGAACCTTGCCGGCGCCGCCTGCCTGACAGATGCCGAAGGTGAAGACGCAGGCTTCGAAGGCGTTCGGCACGCCGGGCATCGGCCCGATCAGCGGATTGCCATCGGGCGCATAGGGGATCGGACCGTTGATCATCTTCGACAGGCCGGCCGTGCCGAGGATCGGCACTCGCTCGATCGCGTCGCTCAGATACCATTCAAGCCGATCGAGATCGTCGGGGAATAGCTGGAAGGAAAAATCATCCGGCATCGGATCGTCAGACGTTGCCCAATGGGCGCGGCAGTTCTTCTCGTAAGGGCCGAGATTCATGCCGTATTTTTCCTGGCGCAGATAATAGGAGGAATCCACATCGCGCATCAGCGGCAACTTGTGGCCGGCCTCCTTCGACCATGCGGCAAGTTCCGGGATCTCGTCGAAGAGAATGTATTGATGGCTCATCACCATCATCGGCACATCACGGCCGAACAATTTGCCCACTTCGCGGGCGTAATAGCCGGCGGCATTGACCACGTATTCGCACGCGATTTCGCCTTTCGGCGTCGTCAATATCCACTCGTCCTTCTCGCGGCGGGCGGCCGTGACAGGACAGAAGCGGATGACTTTCGCGCCCATGTCACGCGCACCCTTTGCCAGCGCCTGGGTAAGCTGAGCCGGGTCTATATCGCCATCATAGGGATCGTACAGTGCGCCGGTCAGTTCGTGCGTTTCAAGGAAAGGATATTTCGAGCGCATTTCGTCCGGCGAGAGAATATCCAGGTCCATGCCTTGGTAACGTCCCATCCCGACGACACACTTGAATTCGCGCAGACGCTCGCCGGTGTGTCCAAGGCGAAGCGAGCCGGTTACGTGGTAGTTCATCGGATAATCGACGAGCTTGCCGAGGTCGCGGTAGAGCGTGGCGGAATAGCGCTGCATGTTCATGATCGACCAGGAAGACGAAAAGGTCGGCACATTGCCGGCCGCATGCCATGTGGAACCGGCGGTCAGCTCGTTTTTCTCCAGTAGAACGCAGTCCGTCCAGCCTGCTTTTGCGAGATGATAGAGCGACGACGCGCCCACCGCACCGCCACCGATAATCACCACGCGCGCCCGTCCCGGCAATTCCGACATGCTTCAGATCCCCTTGTTTTGAAGGGAGGTTCGCAGGCGAATTGACGTTCATCAAGCAGGCAGAAACTGCTTTATTGATCGAGAATTTCGATTAGCGTGGCACTGGTTGTCTTCTGCGGAGTTGAGTATGCAGATCGAGTTGATCGAAACCTTTCTGGATTTGATGGAGACGCGCAGCTTCAACCGCACTGCCGAACGCATGAACCTCAGCCAGTCGAGCATTTCTCACCGGGTCAACGCTCTGGAAGCCGATCTGGACTGCAAGCTGTTTGTCAGGGGCAAGGGTGGCACGGTACCGACGGCTGCGGCGTTACGGTTTTTTGACCACGCCAAGGCCTTGCAGCAGAACTGGCATGAAGCGCTGAGGGCCGTGGAAGCGGCCGGCAGCTACGAACAGTCGATGCGGATCGGCATGCAGCATGATGTGGCAGAAGTCATCGGTGCGGAGTTTCTCAAGGCTTTGCGCAGGGAAATGCCCGGCACGTCCTTTTATCTCGAAGCGGATTATTCCAACCAGATGAACCGCGATCTCGGGGCGGGCGATCTGGATCTGGCTGTACTTTACACGCCTCACCATCTGCCTGATCTGCACTATGAGCGTATCGCCGATCTCTCCTATATGCTGGTCAGCACGAAAACCCACTCGCTGGAGGAGATCCTTCCCGATGATTATATCTACGCCAATTATTCGCCGGCCTTCGACCGTGCTCATCGGATGGCGATGGCACATTTGACCGCTGCTCCGCTCACGACGGGTCGCAATATGATGGTGCGCGATCTGTTACTGACGCTCGGCGGTACGGGCTATGTGCTGAAGGCGACCGCGCAGGAGATGATTTCTACCCGAAAAGCCAGCGCGGTCTCTGATGCGGTCGATCTCATGCAGACGGTATATGTCGCAACCACAGTCCGTTCGAGGCATCGTTCGCCACATCGCCGCGTGCTCCAGATCCTCTCGGAACTGGCGCAGCGCATATAGGTAAACAAATGTGATTATCTGGCATTTTTTATGCTTTGTTTTTACCAGTAACAATTCGCATTCATTGAAATCGTTGGCGTTTTTTGTTGGATTATCGTTAATACTTTGTGTGTTACAGGATTCACGACAGTCTGAAGCTGTATTACCATCGGTGTTGCGAGATGATTCGCAATAACGCTGATGATTAGCGAGGTTACATTGAACACATTTAGTCATGCTCAGGATCATGGCGGTTCAATCGAACACTGGGCCATGAATCGCGCACACCAGATCGTCGTCCATCAAGGCATGCGCCTTGTCGAGGCGGCTCAAAGCCTGGACAGAAAGCAGACAAGCGCCAATACATATGCCCTTCGCGCCGCGATCATGGAGTGCCTGATCGAGGCGATGCGCGAAGGTCCACATCCCATGGCGGCAGAATAAAATAGTCACCGAAAGTTTACCCTTGGGACTCGGGTGGTCCAAGGCGAGGCATCGCCCCTGCTGCATCCTGTGTTACAGTCCGGCAATCGACACTGCAGTGAATGGATTGCCATGCTTACAACACTTGCAATGTTAATGAGCCTGTCCGCGGTCAATACTGTTATGGCGCAAGCGGACAACGAGGTCGACGTCCAACTGGTGCTGGCGGTCGATACATCCCGCTCGATGGATAGCGAAGAGGCCCAAATTCAGCGTGAAGGCTATGTGTCGGCGCTGAAGCACAAGGAATTCATCGACGCGGTGAAGGACGGGCTGACCGGAAAGATCGCCATCAGCTATTTCGAATGGGCCGGAGATGTCGTTCCCGGGTCGGTGATCGATTGGCAGGTCATCGAAAACGAGCAGGATGCCATCGCCTTTGCCGACAAGCTTGAAGCGCGTCCGCTCGAGATGCAGCGGCGAACGTCGATTTCGGCTGCAATCGCCCAGGGCGCGGCGATGCTGGTTTCAGGGCCTTATCACGGCATCCGCAAAGTGATCGACATCTCGGGAGATGGTCCGAACAATTCCGGCAATCCGGTAGCACCCGCACGCGATAAGGCTGTCGAGGCCGGGATCATCATCAATGGCCTGGCGATCATGCTTCGGCCATCAGGCACGCCGGGCGGGCTCGATCAGTATTATGGAGATTGCGTCGTCGGAGGCCCGGGATCCTTCGTACTGCCCGTCCACAACATCGACGACTTTGCCGTCGCGGTCCGCCGGAAGCTGGTGATGGAAGTCAGCGGCATCGGCGCGCCGCCTGCTGTTCGCCGCATTGCAGACAAGCCAGCCATGTCGGATTGCCTTGTGGGAGAAAAGCAGTGGCAGGATATGTTCGACCGGTGAGAACCCATCAAGCCTTGATCCGTGAATGAAACGATTGTTATCCACTCCGGATAATATGATTTGCGAGCTGCGCCCAAGGGGACGAATATAACCCCGGATATCGAATGGTCGGCACCGCGCTTGTATCTCCCCGGCAGATTACGGCAGAGGAAATAACGTCAAGACGGCGGCGGCTCTTGGATGCCAGTTTGCGGCCAAATGTGTTTGATGGGGTGTAGGGCGCCCAAATGCTCTCCTGTCACATTCGTGCATAGGCCGTGACAATTCGTGTTCCAATTATTTTGGATCATTCTTCCGCCACATGCGTTAGCCAACGCTGTGTTCCCATCCGAACCCGAACGGATGGTAAGAAGACTATAAGGAGTACAGGGATGAAAAAGACACTTGCCGTAGCGCTTGCCGCATTTCCGATCGCATTCGTTGCCACCGCAGCTTCAGCTGCCGACATTATCAGCCGCCGTGACAGCGTACCGGCAGTTCAGGATACGGATCAGCGCGATGGCGTGCGCATCGGTTATCTGGATTGCTCGATCGGTGGCGGCGTAGGCTATGTCATCGGCTCGGCAAAGGAAGCCGATTGCGTATTCAAGTCGACCATGGGCAGTGAGCCGCTCGACCATTACACGGGTGTGGTCCGCAAGATGGGCGTGGACCTTGGCTTCACCACCAGGAGCCGGCTGATCTGGGCGGTCTTTGCCCCGACTGCTGGTTATCACCATGGCTCGCTCTCTGGTCTTTATCAGGGTGCAACTGCTGAGGCGACCCTGGGTGCGGGTATCGGAGCCAACATTCTGGTTGGCGGCACCTCCGGTTCGATCCACCTGCAGACGATCAGCGTGACGGGCCAACTGGGTCTCAACGTAGCCGCCACGGGCACCTCGCTGACGTTGACGCCAGCTGACCGCTAATGCGTTTCAACCTGCCCCGACAATCGTCGGGGCAGGTTGTTCCTGGCTTCGCCCTTGCGAAGCGTGGCGGCGGTCCATAACTTAGCGGAATAGATGCTTCCGTTTTTGAGGCGCATCCGCTTTGATCACTTGGTTCGTTTCAGGATTTCGCCATGGATCTCGAAAAAGTCTTGCGCTCGGTTGTCGCCGTCCGTTCGTCCATTCCGGACAAAGCATTTACCGCCGGCACGCTCGGGACCAGCCGAGAAGGAAGCGGCGTCGTTATTCGCGAGAACGGGCTTGTTCTTACGATCGGTTATCTGATTACAGAGGCTGACGAGGTATGGCTGACGCGTCATGATGGTCGTGTCGTGCAGGCCTATGTCATGGCATATGACCAGGAAAGCGGTTTCGGACTTGTGCAGGCGCTTGCGCCACTCGACCTTCCTGCGCTTCCGATCGGTGATTCCGACAATGCTTCGGTCGAGGATTCGATCGTCTTTGCCGATGGTGAGGGCCAGTATGTGCGTGGCCATATCGTCGCCAAGCAGGAATTCGCGGGCTATTGGGAATATTTGCTCGACGAGGCGATTTTCATCGCGCCGGCGCATCCATCCTGGGGTGGAGCGGCCCTTATTGATGCCGAAGGGAAGCTCGTCGGGCTCGGATCGCTGCGCCTGCAGATGAGCAAGGGCGGCGAAATTGCCGATATCAACATGGCGGTTCCGATCAACCTGCTCAAGCCCATCCTGGACGACGTGCTCAATCAGGGTGCGATCAACAAGCCGCCGCGACCATGGCTCGGCGCCTATTCCGCGGAAACCAACGGGGAAGTCGTGGTGATGAGCGTTACCGAAGACGGCCCAGCAGCCAAGGCCGGTCTGCGTCGGGGTGACGTCATTTCCGAAGTCCGCGACGGTGAAGTCGATGGGCTGGCGGACTTCTATCGCAAGGTATGGCAGAGCGGGTCTCCCGGCGCGGAGATCCCGATGCGCATCCTGCGGGACGGCCGCGAGGCGTGGCTGAGGGTCAAGTCTGCTGACCGGAACGATTTTCTGATCAAACCGTCGCTGCAATAGCCGCTATCGGATCAGGATAGCCCGGAAATCATTGACGTTGGTTCCGGTCGGGCCGGTCTCGAACAAGTCGCCTGTGGCTGCAAATCCGCTATAGCTGTCGTTGCGTTCGAGCAGCGAGCGCGGGTCCAGGCTGGTGGCGAGCAGGCGTTCGACGGTCGAGCCGTCGACAAAAGCTCCAGCATTGTTCTCCGAACCATCAATGCCGTCGGTGTCGGCCGCCAAGGCTTTGACGTCGAGACCGCTGATGCTCAGCGCGAGGGCAAGGGCGAATTCTCCGTTTCGTCCGCCTTTGCCGACCTTGGAGCGCAGTGTCACCGTTGTTTCTCCACCAGAGAGCAGCAAGGCAGGTTTGGCGAATGGTCGGTTTCGTGTGGCGATCTCGCGGGCGAGTGCCGCATGGACCATGGCAACATCGCGTGCCTCACCCTCGACTGAGTCGGACAGAATATGTGCCTTGATGCCGAAGTTTTGAGCCAGAGCCGCGGCAGCTTCCAGCGAGACGGAGGACGATGCGATGACGTAATGCTCGTTACGCGAAAAGCGTGCATCGTCCGGTCTTGGCGCTTCCGCTTCAGGAGAGTTGAGATGGGCGATAATGGCGGCCGGAAGCGACATTCGGTATCGCTCGACAATGGCGAGTGCTTCATCGCGGGTGCTGGCGTCCGGCACCGTCGGGCCCGATGCGACAAAGGCGGGATTGTCCCCGGGGATATCCGACACGATCAGGCTGACCACGCGTGACCTTGTAGCCGCAGCGAGCCTTCCCCCCTTGATGGTGGAGACGTGCTTGCGCACGACATTCATCGCCGAAATCGGTGCGCCGGAGGCAAGCAGCGCCTCGTTGAGAGCAATTTCATCATTTAGCGAGAGGCCTTCGGGAGGCGAAGGCAAAAGCGCCGATCCGCCACCGCAGATCAGCGCGATGACCAGATCCTCTTCCGAAAGGTTCTGGACTGTCTCGATCAATCGACGACTGGCTACGAGACCGGCCTCATCAGGCACCGGATGGGCGGCCTCGACAATCTCGATTGCTTCCGTGTGGCAGCCATATCCATAGCGAGTGACGACGATGCCGGTGAGTGGAGGGCCGTTCCATACCGTTTCGAGGGCGGCAGCCATCTGTGCTGCGCCCTTGCCGGCTCCGATCACTACCGTGCGTCCTTTCGCCGGTGGCGTCGGCAGATATTTTCGGATGCCGTAGATCGGATCGGCGGCCTTCACAGCCTCATCGAAGAGCCTTGCTAACAGTTGGCGATCGTCCACGGCATGCCTCCATTCGCTATCAGCACGTTCTGATCATGCGACGGCAGGTGCGTCAACGGTGTTCGGAAGGGTAATCGGCTCGCCGTTCGGCGCAACGGCTGGCTAGCAGCGTCGTTCCTCAGCCGAGGCCGGATGGCCGCTCTGTATGTGCGCCGAACAATTCAGGTCTGCGAAGCCGGTAAGGACGCCGTAGCTGCAACTCTTGGAGATTTTGGACAAGCGTCTCGCCCATCCCGGTGGATGAAGCGGCTTGGCGGCATGTGGGACTTGTGCGCCTGATCATGAACGGTGCGGATATCCTCCGCACCGTGGCCATGGCTCGGCCTCAGGAATAGGCAGGCTCCGAGAAGACCATGACCTTAGGCAGGTCTCCTTTGAACTTCTCGACTTCGACAACCGCGGTCTGACCGCAATTGCCTTGCGCCAGTTTCGAGGTTCCGATGCCTGTGGTCAGGTTATTCACGTCGCCATAGCGGCAGAGGCTCTTCGGCTCGCGCGGGGCGATGGGATCATACCAGCCACCTTCGTCGATGCGGATGACGCCGGGGCGGATCTCGTCAGTCACCCGAATGCCGGCAAGGATTTGGCCGCGATCGTTGAATACCCGAACGACATCGCCGCTGACCAGACCGCGCTGGCTGGCATCCGCAGGGTTCATCCAGCAGGGCTCGCGTCCGCTAACCGCATATTTTTCCCGCAGCGAGGTACCGCAAAGTTGCGAATGTAGCCGCATCCGTGGGTGATTGGCGGCAATCCCGAGCGGATACTTGGTTGTTGGTCCGTCCAGACGCTCGATGGGCTCCATCCATGTGGGATGCGGAGGGCAATCGTCATAGGCAAATTTCTCGATGTTATGCGAGTATATCTCGATCTTGCCCGATGGAGTGCCCAGCGCGTTCAATAGCGGATCGGCGCGGAAATCCGCATAGCGGACATAGTCCCGCTGTTCATCGGTCAATGGGAATTCCAATGCCTGATTGCTCTTCCAGAACACGTCGAAGACGGGCATTTCCATGCCCTTGGCGCGGGCCTCGATCTTGGCCGTCTCGTAGAAGTCCCTAATCCAGTCCATCTCGGTCTTGCCTTCGGTGAAGGCATAGCCGTGACCCATGCGGTTGGCGATCTCGGCAAAGATGTCGTAGTCGCTGCGCGCCTCGAAGAGTGGATCGACGATCTTGTGCATCGGAACGATATGGCTGAGCGCATAATCGCCGACCATGGAGATATCGTTGCGTTCGTAGGACGTGGTCGCGGGCAGCACGATATCGGCATGGCGTGCCGATGCTGTCCACTGGAAGTCATGCACGATGAAGGTCTCCAAGCGCTTCCACGCCTCAACCATCTGGTTGCGATCCTGCTGATGGGAAAATGGATTCCCACCGGCCCAATAGGCGAGCTTGATGGAGGGCAGGGTGATCTGGTGCCCATTATAGTCCAACTTCTTGCCGGGATTGAGAAGGGTCTCGACGAGACGTGATACGGGGATGGAAATGTTGCCTGTCGGCTGGAGCCAGGTTGCCCCGCTGCTGGAGGCGCTCTGTCCGGGCGTGTCGGTAATTCTGGGCAAGGTCGGTGAATTGCGGGTCGGTGCGCCGCCTGAAGCATAGTGATAACTGAGGCCGTAGCCGCCGCCGGGCAGACCGATCTGTCCGAGCATGGTGGCAAGCGTGATCAGCATCCAGTGGACCTGTTCCCCGTGGTGTTGGCGCTGTGTCGAATAGCCGAGACCGAGCATCGTGCGATGGGAGGCGAACTGTCTGGCCAGATCCTTGAGCTTGTCCGCCGGCACTCCACAGAGAGCCGATGCCCATTCCGCCGATTTGGGCTGCCCGTCGGTCTCGCCGGTCAGATACGGAATGAACTTGTCGAAGCCCACCGAATACTTGTCCATGAAGGCCTGATTATGCAGCTTCTCCATATAGAGCGTATGGGCAATGCCGAGCATCATCGCCACATCGGTCTGCGGCTTCGGAGCGATCCATTCCGATTTCAGCCGTTGTGCCGTCTCGGTATAGATCGGGTCGATGCAGATTGTCCGGACACCCGCGTCGCGGATCATGTCGACACCTGCATAGCCACCATGATCGCCGACAGTATTACCGATCTCTGAGTTGCGGAGCGGGTTGCAACCCCAGAACACCATCAGTTCTGTATTCTTGGCGACAACCGGCCATGTCGTGCACTGTTCGTAGACTTCGATCGAGCCGATCACATAAGGCAGAATGACCTGAGCGGCCCCGGTTGAGTAGTCACCGGCGCCATTGGTGAAGCCGCCATTCATCTTCAACATGCGGCGCAGCAGGGTCTGGCAGTTATGCAGATTGCCGGAACTGCGCCAGCCGTAGGAGCCGCCGAAGATTGCTTCGGCTCCATGCGCTTCCCGGACGCGGATAAGCTCCTTGGTTACCAGGTCGAGGGCCTTGTCCCAGCTGACGCGAACGAAGTCTCCTTCGCCTCGTCCATCCGGATCGGCTCCGGGGCCATTCTCCAACCATGCCCTGCGGACCATGGGATATTTGATGCGCGTCGGCGAATAGATCGAATCGGCAACGCCCGACAATTGCGGCGAAGGATACTGGTCGTGTTCCCAAGGGTTGAAGCTGGTGGCGCGGCCGTCCTTGACCTGCGCACGGAAGACACCCCAGTGACAGGCGGAAATGATGTCGTTGTCCAAGGCGGCGGCTCGTGCTCCCTTGGTCAGTAAGGGGCTGCCCGCAACGCCCATGGCCCCAATGGCCGCTGCACTCAAAAGGAACTGACGTCGCGAAATGGTTTTATCGATCAGATGAGTCATGAATATCGTTCCTAGTGGGTGACCGTAGTTTGAGCACGCGTCGCCATGGCGATCGTCTCGGAGATGGCGGAGAGATATGCGACCAGCAGCTTTGTTGCTGCCGCGTAAAAGCCGACTTGGTCACTGGCCTGGAGTCGACTTGACAGCACAAGCGTCCATGTCCGCAGCCTGCCAACAAGACCGGCGGCCTCTTGCATGTCCCCACACTTCAAAGCATAGGCCAATGCGGCCAGTTCTATGGCCAGGTGGTCAGCGGGCTCGGCGCAGGCGGCATCGACCGCAATGTCAAGCCTCTGCAATGTGGCATTCATCTCAGACAGCGGCTCCTGGAAAAGCCGATGGCCATCACCGTAATAGGCGCTCTCATATAGCAGCACTGTTCTCGGGCCGGTTATTCCTTCGAAAAGGTCGGTATAGCAGCGTTCCAGAATACGCTTTATTTCGGATGGTCCGCCTGCGTTGACGAGACCGAGCATTGCACCGGTTGCATCGTTGCACTCGAATATCTCACCGAGTTCCGTGAAAAGGATCACCGTCTCCTCCCTGCGGAGGTTTTCGACAAAGGTCTGATCCGGCGGCGCCAGGAAGATCTTTGCCAACCAGTCGGCGACGGAACCCCAAGCACTGGTTCCCTCATGGCTCGGGGCCGATGTTGTTTGAGTGGCTAGGGGCTTCATTTCTGGGCCTGCTCCATGTGAACATCCTTCGAGTGGTTCTGGAGATAGGCAAGCAACAGCCGGTACTGATCGTCGGACAATGAGGTGAACCGCTTCATCGCCTTCAAAGTGCCCACCCACTGGTTGGCCAGGAAGTGGTTGGATTCCGGCAGCACATGGCAGACAGAACACGTGTTTCCGAACAGCGTGGAGCTGTATTGCCACAATTCCGGCAACTGGGTGTTCAGGTTCTGGGCGTCGATCCAGCCGTCGATGTTGACGGCATGCCAGACCTGGCCGGTATCGGCGTCCTTCTGCGTGGCGGTGCTTTTTACGGTGGCGATGGCATTATCGCCCAATACGGCCTGCATGATGCGTTGGCCCTGAGCCTGATAGAATACCGATTCAGCGCCTTGCAATTGCCATCCTGCGAGGCGGACCTGCAGTTTGTCGCCGTCACGCTTGAGAATCTGCAGCTTTGCTGCACCCAGAAATTTTCCGGCCGGATCGGCCTTGCTGCCGACATCCTGCTCGTTGAGATAAAACGGTTTGGTTGTGACGACGAATGCGTCGTCGGTGGAAGCGAGGGCCGACGTCTGGGATGTCGGCAGGGACACGACAGTGGCGGTAGCCTTGGCGAGCATGACCACCTTGTCGGTATAGTTGGGTTCCGGCATTCCAGGGGCGAGATTATGGACGGGAGGCAG
This sequence comes from Neorhizobium sp. NCHU2750, assembly GCF_003597675.1. Taxonomy (NCBI): domain Bacteria; kingdom Pseudomonadati; phylum Pseudomonadota; class Alphaproteobacteria; order Hyphomicrobiales; family Rhizobiaceae; genus Neorhizobium; species Neorhizobium sp. NCHU2750. Next base: position 457,531 of record NZ_CP030828.1, read on the forward strand.
CGACTTCAGGTAAGCCGCCATCGCATGCCTGTCCTCATTGCTGAGCTTTGAGGTATTTTCGATGACCTCGGCCATGTCTCCACCCGCGATCTTTCCGATCGGGCTGACGCCGCTCTTCAGATAGTCTGCGATCGAGTTGGCAGACCAGAAACCGATGCCTGTTTCATCTGGCGATATGTTGGGGAAATGCCCCTTGCCATCGGGCGTAGCGCCGCCGCCATAGCGTGCCTTTTCGGGCACGTTGCCCATGAACGTTCTCGCCGAATGGCATTCCGCGCAGTGCCCAGGGCCTTCCACCAGATACTGTCCACGCTGCAACACGGCGACACTTGCATCCGTATCGGCGGAGGCTGAGGCCAGATTGATTTTCGGTGAGCTGTCGGCCACCGGCTCCCCGTCCAGGAATGCCAGACGCCAGACGCCGATACCGCGCCGCAGATTATAGGGGAACTTGAGCTCGTGGGCAGGGACCTTGGACGAGACCGGCTGGAGCGACTTGATATAGGCGAACATGTCGCGCACATCGTTGGCAGACAGTCGCTGGTAGGACGTATAGGGGAAGGCCGGATAGAGGTTCTCTCCATCGGGAAGAAGTCCTGCCGGACCTACACCCTCGCGCACGGCGCGGGTGAATTCGGCAAGAGACCAGTTGCCTATGCCATCGACCGGATCAGGCGAGATGTTCGGCATGTGAAATTTGCCGAATGCCGTGTCTAGAACCCGCCCACCGCCAAGGTTGAGGGGATCTCCCTTGCCCGGCGTCGCATGGCAGGTGGAACAGTCTCCTGCCAGGAAGATCTCTCGGCCATTCTCAAGATTGGCGGGCCCGGCATCGGCGACGTCGCGGCTTGGATGGATCAATGACCAGGTCCAGGGCGATGTTACGACGAGAAAACCCGCCACACCCAGGATCGCAAGTCCACCAATGCCTGCGAGCAATTTGCTGCGTGTCCGCGACGAAATAAAAGGCATGGAAATTCTCACTTTTATCGCAAATTCAGTATGATCTGGAACAGCAAGGCGGTCGCAATCGGCCGGAAGATAAAGCGAAGCGACGGGATAATTACAGCCGCTGTGGCCGCCGTTGTCTTGATCTGCATCAACGCTGGCGGGCGATTACCCCTCAAAACGAGGGGTGGTTGCGCACGATTTGTTGAAGGGCGCAACTGAGCAGGCTTGACGTGGAAGACATGGTCGCGCTGCTCGACGCAGATGCTACAGCACTACGGCGTAAGCCGTCCTGCTGTAGCGATGCGCTGCGTCTCAAACTGGCTCTAGCCGAGTTCCTTGAACAGCACGGAATGGTCGGTGAGATAGCGGGCGAAGATCGGCAGGCTGGCGCCGCCGATCGCCCTGGCCTGTGAGCCGACCATTCCCTCGATGATGTCAGGGATGATCACACCGCGCAGATCGAGCCGAGCAACCGCTTCCCGCGTCGCGACGACGATCCGCCTTCTCACCCAGCCTGGAAAGCCGCCGTCGATGACGGCAGCACCGAAATCGATGATGGATGCTGCGGCGATGATTGCCTGGGCAAGGGCGGCGGCCGTCATCTGTATCCACTGCTCCAGTGGTTCGCCGAAATCGATCCAGTCGTCGGCGGAATACCACAAAGGCTGCGGATCGATGCCGCGCTCGCGCAGCATGTTTTCCAGCACGAAGATCGAAGCGATATCGAGCAATTGGCGGTTCTCGCCGTTTTTCCCCCGCACGGGCAGGGGGCCGACGGCACCTGCGGTGCCGGTTCGGCCGGAAAAGATGCTGGAATTCAGAACGATGCCGCCGCCGATGAACGAGCCGATGAAGAGATAGATGAAATCCGGATAGGTTGGGCCTACGCCGAACACCAGTTCCGCCCCGCAGGCGCTCGTCGCGTCGTTCTGCAGGTAGACTGCGTAAGACATTCTGGCGGTGATTTCGGCTTGCAGGTCGAAGCCACGCCAGGCTTCCATCGCGCCGGTCGGGGCCCCGATTTCATCGGCCCAGTTCCACAATTCGAATGGCGCCGCTATGCCGATGCCCGCAATCCGGCTGCGCTGGTCATCATTGAGCCTGGCTTCGATCTTTTCCACGCCCGAGGTGATGATGCGCAGGATTTCCCGCGGCTGTGGATAGGCGTAGGTCTCGTGATATTGCTGGCGGACCCCGCCGATGAAATCCATCAGTACAAGGTCGGCGCTGCGTCGGCCGATCTTGACGCCGAAGGAGAGGACGGCGTCGGGATTGAGCCGCATGGGAATGGACGGCTGTCCGACCCTGCCGCGCAGGGGTTCGCCTCTCAGGAGCAGTCCGTCCTTTTCAAGCGCCCGCATGATGACCGATGCCGTCTGTGCCGACAAGCCGCTGAGCCGGGTGATGTCGGCCTTCGACAGGGCGCCATGCAGCCGTACCAGTGACAGGACAAGCCGCTCATTATAGGCGCGCACCCTGGTCTGATTGGAGCCGCCGGAAAAACTTGTGGAAGAAACGGGCCCGGAAAGCGGGCCATCGGTGATCGACATCCAGCACCTCCCTTGCCTTCGCTCTCTCACGCCGGAGACAGCATGACAAGAGAGAATAAATAATTCAATAGGAATTAATTATTGACAGGCGGTTTTGTTTTGCGATTATGCAACTTGCGAGGATGCAGGACTGCCTGGAGGAGGCGCCTGGCTCAATCCGGTTTGTATCGCTTGATCCGTCCGCAGGTCGCGGACTTCGTCTCTGGGAGGAGATCATGAGGAAATTTGTATTGTCCCTGTCATTCGGGGCGTTGGCGCTTGGCGTCGTATTTTCGGCTCCGGCCCAGGCTGCCGACGTATCGGCATGCCTGATCACCAAGACCGATACCAATCCCTTTTTCGTCAAGATGAAGGAAGGCGCCACCGCCAAGGCAAAGGAACTCGGCGTTACTCTGAAATCCTATGCCGGCAAGATCGATGGCGATTCCGAAAGCCAAGTGGCTGCGATCGAGACCTGTATCGCCGATGGCGCCAAGGGCATCCTGATCACCGCCTCCGACACCAAGGGCATCGTGCCGAACCTGAAGAAGGCTCGCGACGCCGGCATGCTGGTTATCGCGCTCGATACGCCGCTTGAGCCGATCGATGCCGCCGACATGACCTTTGCTACCGACAATCTTCTCGCCGGCAAGCTTATCGGCCAATGGGCGAAGGATACGCTCGGCGACAAGGCCAAGGATGCAAAGGTCGCCTTCCTCGATCTCACACCATCGCAGCCTTCCGTCGATATCCTTCGTGACCAGGGTTTCATGATGGGCTTCGGCATCGATCCGAAGGATCCGAACCGGATCGGTGACGAAAACGATCCGCGCATCGTCGGCCATGACGTGACCAACGGCAACGAAGAGGGTGGCCGCACGGCGATGGAGAACCTTCTGCAGAAGGATCCCACCATCAATGTCGTTCACACGATCAACGAACCGGCGGCAGCTGGCGCCTACGAGGCCCTGAAGTCGGTCGGACGCGAAAAGGATGTCCTGATCGTATCGGTCGACGGCGGTTGCCCCGGTGTCAAGAACGTTGCGGAAGGCGCGATCGGTGCCACGTCCCAGCAATATCCTCTGCAGATGGCGTCGCTCGGTATCGAGGCGATCAAGAAATTCGCCGATACCGGCGAAAAGCCGAAGCCGACTGAAGGCAAGAATTTCTTCGATACCGGTGTGACGCTGGTGACCGACAAGCCCGTCCCCTCGATCAAGTCGATCGACACAAAGGAAGGCCTGAAGAAGTGCTGGGGCTGACCAGCTGATTTCTTAGCCGATGGCCGGCGGAGAGAATCCGCCGGCTGTCAGGACAGCGCCTCGCCTGTTGCCGGGGAACACAAGAAAACGCGGGAGGAGGATACCATGAGCGAGCCAGTGGCAACCGCACCGCATCATGACTACGAGAAAGTACTGAAGGACAGTTCGAAGGACGTTGCATCCTTTGAGACGGAAAAGCCTTCGGTGCTGCACAAGTTCCGCCACTTCCTGCATTCCAATCCGTCAGCGGTGTCGCTGATCGTGCTGCTCGTCTCGCTCGTCGTGTTCGGGCTGACACTCGGCGGCAAGTTCTTCTCCGCCTTCTCCCTGACGCTGATCCTGCAGCAGGTGGCGATCACCGGCATTGTTGGCGCGGCCCAATCGCTGGTCATCATGACGGCCGGCATCGATCTGTCTGTCGGCGCCATCATGGTCCTGTCCTCGGTGGTCATGGGCCAGTTCACCTTCCGCTACGGCTTGCCGCCAGAACTTTCCATTCTCTGCGGTTTTGCCACCGGCGCGCTTTGCGGCTTCATCAATGGCGTGCTGATCGCCAGGGTCAAGCTGCCGCCATTCATCGTCACGCTCGGCATGTGGCAGATCGTGCTGGCCAGCAACTTTCTCTACTCGGCGAACGAAACGATCCGTTCCCAGGAGATCGAGACCACTGCGCCGATCCTGCAATTCTTCGGCGAGACGTTCCGGTTGGGCGGCGCGGTATTCACCTATGGTGTCATCGCCATGATCCTGCTCGTCGCAGTTCTCTGGTATGTCCTCAATCACACGGCCTGGGGTCGCCATCTCTATGCCGTGGGCGACGATCCTGAGGCGGCCGACCTCTCCGGCGTCAACGTCCAGCGCATGCTGATCTCCGTCTATGTTCTTTCCGGCATCATCTGCGCGCTCGCCGGATGGGCACTCATCGGCCGCATAGGCTCTGTTTCTCCGACCGCGGGGCAGTTTGCCAACATCGAGTCGATCACCGCGGTGGTTATCGGGGGCATCTCGCTCTTCGGCGGCCGCGGCTCGATCCTCGGCATGATGTTCGGCGCCTTGATCGTCGGCGTCTTCTCGCTCGGCCTGCGCCTGCTCGGCACCGATGTGCAATGGACCTATCTCCTGATCGGCGTACTCATCATCGTCGCCGTCGCAGCCGACCAATGGATCAGAAAGGCTTCACGCTGATGACCGAGCTTCAGACCAGAACTCCCATCCTGACCGGCCGCGGCCTGATCAAGCGCTATGGTCGCGTCACCGCCATCGACAATGCCGATTTCGACCTCTATCCGGGTGAGATCCTGGCTGTTATCGGTGATAACGGCGCTGGAAAGTCCTCGCTGATCAAGGCGATTTCCGGCGCTATCCGTCCCGACGAAGGGGAGATCCGCATGGATGGCGAACTCGTGCAGTTCGCCTCGCCGATCGAAGCCCGCAAGGCGGGCATCGAGACCGTCTACCAGAACCTTGCCCTGTCGCCGGCGCTTTCCATCGCCGACAACATGTTCCTGGGGCGCGAGATCCGCAAGCCGGGTTTCATGGGCAAGGTGTTGCGCAAGCTCGATCACGCCGCGATGGAAAGGATTGCGCGTGAAAAGCTCTCCGAACTCGGCTTGATGACGATCCAGAACATCAACCAGGCGGTCGAAACGCTGTCCGGCGGCCAGCGTCAGGGCGTGGCGGTGGCACGGGCGGCAGCCTTCGGCTCCAAGGTCATCATTCTCGATGAACCGACAGCCGCTCTCGGTGTCAAGGAAAGCCGCCGCGTGCTGGAACTGATCCTTGATGTCCGCTCGCGGGGTATTCCGATCGTGCTGATCTCGCACAACATGCCGCATGTCTTCGAGATCGCCGACCGGATCCACATTCACCGGCTCGGCAAGCGCCTGACGGTCATAAACCCAAAGGACTATACGATGTCGGATGCGGTGGCATTCATGACCGGCGCCAAGGTGCCGGAGGCACTTGCTGCCTGATAGATGATAATCAAGGTGTCGAGATGTGGAGTGGGCAGCGCAGTCCTGCCTCTCGCGGCCATCTATTTCTGGGGCAGGTCTCCAGGGCATGTCGCGTTCAACAGGGAGCGGGTTTCAAACACAAAAAATTGTGAAGTGATGGCCGTTCGCCCCAAAGGGCGATTTTCAAGCGGTAGTCTTAGGGTCCGGGCGGAAAACGGCAAGAAACTTGGTGCAAAGGGCTTTCAGCCCGTCTTTCAGGCCATGCCTTTGATGGTCGTATGATGTTGGCGTTTTTGCCGGCCATGCGGCAAGTGATAGACGGTGGGCATTCATTAGTTGCCAAACTGACATAATTGCTCCACCAACAGCACTCAGTGTAACGTTCGATATCGAAAACTGGATCTGAGCTGAATGCGCATAAGACATGGTGCCGCCCTCTGGATATTTCTCGCCATCGCTCCTTCGGCCTATGCCTTGGAGAGCGGCGATCCGCCGGTTTTGGCGCCATTGGAGCAACAGGGCAAGGCTGCCCACCTGAGCTCCGAATTTCTCGATCGCTATGCCTACAGGCCTGTGCCGCTCGACGACAGCCTGTCCGTCACGGTCTTCAACCAGTTTATCAAGTCGCTGGATCCCGATCGCATGCTGTTCCTGCAGTCGGACATCGACTCGTTCACGGCTGACAGCAAGAAAATCGACGACGCCATTCGCGGCGAGGACCTGAAGATCCCGTTTCATGTCTTCAATGTCTACGAACAGCGTGTCGTTGACCGGATGAATTACGCCAAAAGCCTGCTGCAGAAGGGCTTCGATTTCAGCGTCAAGGAAGATTTCGCCCTGCAGCGTGACAATGCGCCATGGCCACAGTCGCAGGCTGCGAGCGACGATCTTTGGCGCAAGCGGGTCAAGGACGATTGGCTGCGCCTGAAGCTTGCCGGCCAATCCGACGATGCCATTCGTACCACGCTTGGCAAGCGTTATGAAAATTCGCTCGACCGCGCCTACAAGTACAAGAGCGACGACGTTTTCCAGTCCTTTATGGAGGCCTATACGACGTCGGTCGATCCGCACACGGATTATTTCGGTGCGGCTGCTTCCGCCGAATTCGATATCTCGATGTCGCTGTCACTGGTTGGCATCGGCGCCGTGCTGCAGGAGCGCGACGACTATACGACTATCCGCGAACTCGTGCCGGGCGGACCGGCACAATTGTCCAATAAGCTCGTCGTGGGTGATCGCATCATCGGCGTCGGTCAGGGCGAGGATGGTCCGATCAAGGAAGTCGTCGGCACCCGCCTGGACGAAGTGGTGCAGATGATCCGTGGTGCCAAGAACACGGTTGTGCGGCTGGATATTCTCCCTGCCGATGCGGTGGCGAATGGCAGCCATCACATCGTCAACCTGGTGCGCGACAAGATCAGCCTCGAGAAGCAGGCGGCGCGCAAGACCATTCTGACGGTGAAGGACGGCGACGCAACGCGCAAGATCGGTGTCATCACGCTGCCGGCCTTCTATGAGGACTTCGAGGCAAGGCGCAAGGGCGATCGCAATTACAAGAGCGCAAGCCGCGACGTCGCCAAGCTTCTCGACGAAATGAAGAGCGAGGGCGTCGATGGCGTGCTGATGGATCTGCGCGACAATGGCGGCGGCTCGCTTTCCGAAGCGATCGATCTGACCGGCCTGTTCGTCGGCAAGGGCCCTGTCGTTCAGCAACGTGACAGCCAGGGCAAGATCGAGGTCGAGAGTGACGATCTTTCCACACCTGCGTGGAAGGGACCGGTCGGCGTGCTGATCAATCGCGGCTCGGCCTCCGCGTCCGAAATTTTCGCTGCGGCGATCCAGGATTATGGACGGGGTGTGATCATTGGCGAACCGAGCTTCGGCAAGGGCACGGTTCAAACCGTGGTCGATCTCGACAAGGCTGTTCACAACAGTCAGGCGCAATATGGCACTCTGAAACTGACGATTGCCCAGTTCTTCCGCGTAAACGGTGGAACAACCCAGTTGCGCGGCGTAACACCGGACATCAGTCTACCCGGCATCTCCGACCCGAAGACGCTCGGCGAATCCAGCTATGACAATGCTTTGCCGTGGACCGAGATAAAGCCCGCCACCTACAAGGCTGCCGGTAACGTCAAGGCATTGCTGCCGCAATTGCAAAGCCTTCATGACGCGCGTGTGGCAAAGGATAGTGATTTCAAGCGCTTTGCAGACGATGTTGCCAATTTGAAAGCCCAGCGCGACAAGAAGGTCATTTCTCTCAATGAGGCCGACCGCCGCGCCGAGATGGAGGCGCAGCAGAAGCGTTTGAAGGCGCGCGATCAGCTCAACGACGGTCTTGAACAGAATGCCGACGACGGCCTGCAGGCCAACGAACGCAGCCTGACCGCCGATCTTGCGATCGAAAGGGCGCGCAAGAACGAGACGGATGTGCTGCGTAACGAGGCTGCCGCCATTGTTGCTGACCAAGCGGACCTGCTGCAAACCAAGCAATAAGTTGGCATCAGGAGCGGGGGCGTGCCGATCAGGTACGCCCCCGTCTCTCATTGGCTGTTGATGACTTTACGCGAGGCGCGACCATCTGTGTAACCGGCGTCCGCGCATCAACGATTATACGGGCCGGGAAAGCTGTGCAGCGTCAGCCCAGGCCTTGGTCGATCTTGCCGGAACCAAGCCGTAAAGCCGAGAAAGCTCTTCGGTCAGTCTGATAAGCGATGACAGCCTCGCCTCGTCGACCACCCGACAGGGGGCGATATCGATCTCGGTGTGGTGTGCGACTTGGCCGGTCCTGAGGGACTGAGCCGTTATACTATCGATATTGATATAGAATTGCTCCTGTTCGCCCTGCGTCGAAGATAGGTCGCTCAGTGCGAATTTCTCGCGCAGCACGGTGTGCGAGATGACTGGCTCAAATCTCGTCTTGGGAAACAGGCCGGTCATCGACGCCAGTAAGAGCGGGTTTCCTGCATCCTCACCGGCAATCTCTGCTGAATTCAGGAATTCATCGATCCCGGTCTCCAGATTGTCGATCCAGTTGAATTCAAGCCTAGCAATCACGGCGCTTGCACCGTACCGAACTGAAGGCAATTCGAGATTGAGGGGGCGCATCGAAGAATCGGAACACGTGCCCCAAGTCATGAATTTGCTCGACATCAGCCTTTGGCGAAGCGTGAACCCTGCCGCGATCAGTCCATTGCCCAATGCGGCCGTGGTGTCATCATAGTAAAGATCCACACTTTGCGGGCCGGGAGCGCGATCGAAGCGTGAGACGCCAAGGCCCGCAAAACGGCTGTCGGATGCAAGCAGTCCATCCGCCGCCGTGCCGCCGCTGGAGCGATGGAGTGCATCACGCAGTTGCTGGACCGATTTTTCCGCCAAAGGACGCAGCCGCCCTTCATGCTCGAGAGAGAGTTCGACGGGCTTGTTTTGAGCGTTTGGCCGATCTGGTGGCCAATGTAGCAACTGGAAGCCGCGTCGATCCAGCGTTTCGGCCACATCGGGGAGTTTTGCCCGCACCATATCTCTGAAACGGCGCAGCGTTTCCGGCTCGACCTCGTTCGGTCCCGCGGCCGCTACGGGTGGGCTGCTGATTGCGAAGCCTTCTTCGAGCCGCGCACAGAAACGTGCGAGCCATTTCAAACCCTCTCCATAAAGGCCGAGCGCCACATCTTCGCGCGGGGGCGATTTCTTCAGCCGGTCGCGCGGCAGACCAAGCAGATTGGCCGCCATGCCGAGTTCATATCGCGCCTGCCAGAGATGGTCGCCATGCGCCCCGGCAAATTCTGCGGCCCTGTCGAGGCACAGAGCCACAACGCCAGGGGTCCAGGTAGCGCTGTCGATGCGGTAGGTGAGGGTGGCGCCTTCGCCATCGATCGAGCGGTATTGGGCCTTGAATGGCTGCCCATCATGGGGCTTTTCCATTGGCCCGGTATTCTCGATGAAATGCGTGAGTTTGGCGATGTCGAAAAGATAGTCGCCGGTCAGCCATTCCTTCGGATCGATGAATTTCAGTTCCAGCTTGCCCTCGTTCTTGCGAAGAAGGATGTTGCCTGGATTGGGGTCGCCGTGGACAATCGTGGAAAAGGGGGCAGAGATCCGATCCAGATAATCGGCCTTCCGCTGGATGAGGTCGATATAGTGCTGCCACGGTGCGTAATGTTCGCCGTTGATCTCCAGCGGCTGGGATATGAAGCGTGCATCCTGTTCGGCTGTCTCTGTCAACCGCTCGACTATGCGACCGAGATAGTCGGCGCGGATGCTCGGGATGGTCCGCCTGTCCTGGCTGGACGAAAAACCGCGGAACATGATGTCGAGCGTATGCAGCATCATCTCGTCGGGAAAACCGCCCACCGGCCTTCCAGGCTTGGGGAACAACCGGTCCTCGAGCGACGACCAACCATCGCCCGGCGGGAAAAATTCCATGAGATAGGCATAGGGTGGCGTGTCATGGACGGCATAGATGGCAGGCCAGGCTTTCCTGTAATCCTCATCCAGCCTGTGATTATTGCCTATGGCCTGCATGACCTTCGCCTCTTCGGCGAGCTTCTTTGTCTTCTGGTCGAGCTTGAAGGCGAAGGGCGCCTGGAACTTGTAGAACGCCACCATCTCGGCAGTGTTGCCGCCGGATAAATGCTTGCCTTCGATATCGAGCTTTATGACCGGTAGTCCTTTTCCAACGACCGAATGGATGAGGTCCCTGGCGATCCGATCGGCCTCTCGCCGTGCTTCGTCCCGGTCCAGCGGCGGTGTGTTTCCATCCTCGTCCGTGTCCTGCAGAAGGGCAGCAATCGCCTCGGTAAGCACATCTTTCAAATAAGTGTCCTGATCGGCCATTCCGCCGCCCTCCTGTCGCTATTGTTCGATCGACGCCCGAATGTTCTTCACCTGTTGGATGAGGTCCCCGACTGGAATTTCCTGCAGTTCGCGGGCAGCCTCCTGGCGCCTTGTCTCGTTTTCGGCGGTGCGGATGCCATTCTCGATTGCCATGACGAGCCGCTCGCGGTCGGATGCCTTGGCGAGCGATGCCGCGATCTCCGCACGAAGGCGTTGGCGTTGCCCGGCAAGTTCGGCCAGCCTCTGCAAATCGGCACGAACCTTAGCGAGTTCCGTGCGTTTTGCCGCGATTTCGCGGTCGAGCCTCGATAGCTGGCGATCACTGTCGCGCAGCGACGCGCTCAGTCGCGCATTGGCCGTATCAAGCGTGTTGGCGCGGGCCGTCAGCGAAGCAACGCGTTGGTCATAAGCTCCCGTCGTGGTCCCGCATATCCCGCCTGCCAGGCCGCCTTCGCGGGGATCGGTGGTGACGCCGGTGCAGCATCCGGCGAGCAGGCCCAAGCCAAGCAGCGACGGGTTTTTCCACCATGATGACCATCGCTGCATCATAGTTTTTCCTCGACCTCGATCAGGGTCGCCCGGCTGTCGACAAGTTGCGCCTTGCCGTGCTCGGCCGCGTTGATCTGCTGGTTCAGCGCGGAGCCACCGGACACCCGGCTGTTGAGCGACTTGAGCTGCGAAATCTCTTTTTCGGCGGCGCCGATCGCATCGGATATCGTATGCCTGTCGTCAGAGATTGCAGCTTTCAGGGCAACCTTTTCCCGCGCATTGGCCCTGTTCAGTGAGGAGGCTTGCTGGCGTCTACGAGCAACAAGCGCGTTCGCGGTGGAAACCATTCCTGAGAGCTTGGCATTGTTGGCGCGCGCCTGGCGGATGACCTGGTTGAGATCATCTTCCTTGCGCACGTAGCTCTTCTTCTTTTCCGCCACGCCCTGGCCGACCCCGGCACCGATCAAGGTTCCGACCAACCCGCCGATCAGGGCGTTGCGAGCGACCTGCCTGCCATCGCCGCCGCTCAGTGCCGTCACTGCGGCGGCCCCCAACGCGCCGATCATGGCACCCGCCGTCGCGCCATCGGTGACGGTCCGCCTGTAATCGGCGGTCTGATGTGCCAACCGTTCTGATGCAGCGCCGTTGGGTCGCGTCGATGGATTGCCGTCTGCCATTGCGCCTGATGATGTCTCGCAGGAGGCGAGGGCAAAGCTCAACAGCAGCGCCATGGCTGCCTTGGAAATTCTGTGTAGATGCATGAAAGCCCCCTTGCTCCTAAAGGTCTTGCAATCGTTTCATCAGACGGCCTGGGTCGCAGAGCCCGTCCCTTGTCGTGCCGAGGCGGATGTCGATGCTCGCCTTGGCCTTGCTGATTTCTTCCGACGAGAGGCCGCGATAATAGGTCGCCATCTCCGAGAAGGCGTGGATCGCATCCTCGCTTTCGATCATGATGCTGCGGCGCAGTTCCGGTGCGTTTTCGAAGCTTCCGGGATTGACCCTTATGCAGGCGAGCGGAAATCCGGCGGCGGCGAAGGCTTCCCGATAGGCTGCTGCGAGCCTGCCGCTCAGCAGGTAGATCGCATTCATGGCTCCCTCATCCGCAAGGCCGGCGGGTATCAGCGCAAGAATCTGCGGCGGCATGAATGTCTCGATCAGAATTTCATTGGCACCCGGCGGCAGAGGTCTCGCCTTCGCAATCATCCGCGCGAGCATGTCTCGATCAAGGGACAGGCGCAGCTTGCTGGCGTCGGTAAAGAAAGGCGCCAGCGATTTCGCGGATATGAAAAATTGGCCAATATCCTGATATCCTGGCGAAGCTTGGCTACTGAGTATTTCAAGTCTGGATTGGGCCAGGGACAAAGCCTCGCCGGCTGCCGTCAGTAACCGCTCCTTCTCCTTAAGCTCGTCGGCCTGGAGGCTATTTTGTCGCTTGAGACGGTCCGTCTCTTCCGCGGCGGCTGCCAATAGTCTTGCCTGTTTGTCGAATGCCTGCCGCGAAACCAGGTCTTGAAGTTTCGTCTGGCCTGTCTTCTGAGCCGGTGTCGGCAACGTCGAACTGGGCGCTGCCTGTCCGATCTGTTGGCCCACGCCGACGATACCCAATAGCAGCATGGCGATCGCAAATAGCGAGATCATCAGGTCCGATCCCGGCCCGTAAGCATCCTCGATGGGCTCATAGAGGCTAACGTCTTCCATCTGTCAGCGCCTCCCTGGCCGAGGCAGGCGCGGCTGGCGAGATGGCTGACGCCGAGATCCTCTGAATACTGCCCCATTGCTGCAGGGCGATCTGGCCGACCGAGATCGCCAGAATAGCGACGACGTAGACGATAAAGGCGCGCCGAACTTGCCTCTCGCTGTCGCGTTGCGTTCGCGCGATCATCTGGGCGACCAAGGCGCTGGAACCGGAGAGGTGGTTTGAAACGCCCTCTGCAATGCCGCGCCTGAGGCTGTCTCGTAGCGTATCGTTCAGTCCGGCGGACAGCGCTTCACTCGCCCTGGAAAGCCCGTCGGAAAGGGATGCCGTCATGCCGGCCAGAGACGCGGCCGTGCTGTCACGGCTGATCTTGAGCGTGTTTTCCAGAGCCAGCATGCCGCCCGTTGCATGTCGATCCATGTCCGCGACCAGCCGTTCCAGTCGCTCGGACGTCATGCTCTCGATCAACTGCATTCTTTCGGCAACGGTGCGAACATGAAGCGTTGCCTCTCGCCCTTGTTCTAGCATGGCCTTGATATCCGAAGCCTGTTGCGCAAAGAGCAGGGCGGGCTTCGAGAGGCCCTCTGCCATTGTGCGGGCGGTCGTCTCCAGCCTCCCTACATGCCCATGTATGTCAGTGCGGGTCTCCGACAGGACGCGCAGATTGTCTTTCAGGGCTTCCCGCAGATCTTCGGCGGTCCGGACCAGTTCCTCATTGACGACGGATGTATCCCTGAAGAACCTTTGGGCGCTGATCGCAAGACGCTGGATCTGGCCAATCAGCTTTGCTTCGCGCCATCGCGCCACGGAGGCGATGAGGGAGATCAGGATCGCTGCGACAATCCCTGCGATGGACGTGCCGAAGGCGATGGCCAGCCCTTCGATGACATCGCCCATCAGACCGCTGATGCGCTCCATCAGGCCTTCGAATTCGATGGCATGCTGAGGATTGGCGCCTGCGCTCATCTGCGCGCTGCGTAGCACGAAGACCTCCTGAACCTGCTGGAGCGACATGATGAGGCCGACAAATGTGCCGAGGATGCCGGTACGGATGGCCAGGGTCTGTACCGCCGATATGCGGTAGGAAAAGGCGCGAATGCCCATCTCTTCGGCCCGTATCGCCAGATGCACCGGCTCGTAGCGGAAGAAGCGGGCGTCGTTGTGCAGTATGGCGATGATCCGCCCGGTGGACGTCGCCAAGCGTCGGGCGGCGTCGACATCGTTGTCGCCCAGAAGACCCGATGCCGCGAGATCTGGCGACATGGTGCGGAAATGGACTTCGCTGCTGTGAAAGTGATTGCGGATACGTTTGCCGACGAAGGCGACCACCTCCTGTTCCTGACGTTCCTTACGGTGCCCGGCAATGGCAAGCAGCCCGGCTAGCAGGAGCGAACCGACAAAAACACCGAGCGTGGACCACAGGGCCAAGGCGGAGGAAAAAAGCGGAGACAGCACACCCAGCCGATGCCAGTCGAAGAGGCTAGCGCCGAGAGCGACAAGGGCGAGCGCGGCCATGACCGTGACTGGATAGAATTTTCTCATTCTGCATTCCAGGGTTGCTAAATTTGGAATTAATGCACCCATAAGATGTAAAATCATCTTGATCAATACGCGCTTTTATATTTATTGATATGCAACCAAAAATTGTTTTCGGGGATGGTGCATGATGGAAGGTTCCGGGCTGATCGGCCAGTTTCTAAGGCAGCAATCCAACCCGCCGCCTGCCCTTGGGCGGACGGCACGACCGATCGGCGATGTCTCGACCACCGCAGCGGTGACACTGACGGCAATCCGCCGTGCCGACGGGGGTGGCGAGCTGATCATGGGGCGCGAAGTCGAGGCGCGGCTCAGGTTCGCCGTCCATAGATATGTCGCGCCCCTTCAGGGCAGCTTTCATCGCATGGAGATCACGCTCGACCCGGCTTCCATGGCGGGCCTGGATGCGCGGGCGGGCGTAGATCGGCCCCTGATGCTGATCACGGCGGAAATGCCGCTGGAAAATGAGCAGGTTTTCACCGTGCCCTTTCAGCGCGCCGGCGTCGCCCGAATTGAAGCTGAGCCGGATGGGAATGGAGATTTCGCCCGGTTCAATCCGACGGTCGGGGCGGTATCGCTCGGTGGCGATGAGGGCAGGCATCTCCTCGCAAGCTGTATGGCTGCTGTCGATCCCTATCGCGAGGAGAGTTCAGGCGCTTGCGCGTCATTTCCTCTACCATTGGTAGAAATGTCGTTCTGGCCAGATACCCAGACCCCACCAAAACCGCTCTGGCAACTTCATCGTCAGTCGCGGCCGGCAAGCCGTCAGCGATTTGCTGTTGCTGCCGCAAACCATGACGAATTGATCGGGTGGCACCGAGAGATTTCCGATGCGCTCCGACCGGATTGCGAGCGCTGGCTCGAACATGGTCGTCCCACCGGTGATGCCTATCTGACTGAGGCGATTGCCGCGAGGCAGGCGGATATTGCTGCCTGGCAGGCCTTGGCGGGGTCTGATGACGCGCGCGGTCTCGGCGCGGGTGCAACCGTATCTGCACTTGCCCGGCTCTATCTCAGCCAGGCGATCGCGGCCTGGGCGCGTTTTCGCGCTTTCGACGAGATGATCGGCTTTGGCGTATCGCCGGAGGACAGCCGGTCCCGACGTGAGCTCCTCCTCTTGCTGGATGGCATTGCCAATGCGGATGGCCAGCAGGCGATGCTGACCGCGATCCGCGACGCGCTGGCTAACGGCCAGACATTGTTTTCACCGCCGCGGGCAGAGGAACTGCTGCGAAAGGTATCGAGGCGCCTGAATGATCTGTGATCACAGCCCCCATGAATGCCTTGTCATGATCATCCCTGCCGGCAAGGAGTTGGGGCATGGAAGCGGCATTCTGCTGGGGGATCGTCATGTCCTTACGTGTGCCCATGTCGTCGACATGGATTTCTTCAGGTTCGCCTACGATCGCGAGACGACGCATGAACAGCAATGCGGTGCGAATATTGCACTGAAGCAGAAGGCCGAAAGCCGAGGCGTGACTGCCACGGTACGGCTCTATGACGGAATGGAGCGTCAGGCGACCGTCGAGCAAGTCCATGCCGTTCTCGACATGGTACTGCTGCGTCTTGACCTGCCGGTGCCCGTTGCCGTTCACATCAGGATGCCGGAGGCGGATGTCATCCTTGATAGCGCGACGGGGCTGACGGGGCTTGGTGTTGGTCGGGCAAACGATGGCTCCTTTCGGATAATTTCAAAGCCGCTTTCTCCGAGCGCCAACGAAAGCGTCGGGAGCCGGGTATCGTCTTTCTCTGGTGACGCCGATCCCGGCATGAGTGGCGGGCCGATATTCCTTAGGGCTGCCGAGGGCTATCGGCTTGTCGGCATGCTGACGCTCGGCGGCAAGACTATCGATTTTGCTCGAGGCATTCGGGATTGTGAAATCGCGGCCTTCCTGCGGGATGTTCAGACCTTGTCGAACTGGGAAGGGGGCAGTTGCGGCCTTCCTCACGACTTCATCACGCCGGTAGGATCAGCGGATGACACAATACGATGGGTCCGCTGTGCCGGGGCGGACGGTGACACGGATCGATCGGAGCGAGAATCCCGGTTGCGTGCGGTTCGCTATATCGCCTCCCAGCCACTGACTCTGGGAAATGTCGATGCATTGCTCGACGTGAGGCGAACCGCGTTGCTGACGGAGGCCCGTCGATCGTGTCTTGCGGACTTCAGCGCAGATGAGACTGGCAAGGTCTGCGCGCTGCTCTCGACGAGGACAGGCCTTGCGATCTCGCCGCCCGACCTGGTCGGGTTTGCTGCGGTCACCCGGGAAATGGGCAACCCTCCAGAACTGGAGAGCGAGAACGACGATCGCATCACCAATATGCCTTTGGCGACCTGGCAATTACGTCGTGTCGGTAATTTTGCCATGGCGCCGGAAGCAGCCCTGGAGTGGATCGACGACGGCGGGCTGTCTAAGGCTTTCTTCGATGGTTCGAATTTGAAGCCACGGCGTGAGAGCATCGTTCTAAGAGCAACGTCCCGTCGCAGGCGAGCGTTGTTGCGCCCCGCTCTGTCCGTTCGATTATGGGATGGAGTGACGATCGGATGAGCGATGATCAGGATCACATCTCTGCGGGAGAACGCAGCATTTCAAATGCTGTCATTGGCCTGTCCGATCCAGATGAAGGGGGGAAACGGGGGAACGCTGCGGGGCCGGCCAGATCGGCGGAGGGTGCCTTTACGAGGGTTGGTGGGGAAGAAAGGCCGGAAGCAAGGGAAGGGGAGGACGCAGGCAACAACTTCAAATCCGGGCGTGCTGGACTGTTGCCACCAGACGGAGGAAGGCCTGCCTACGATTTTCAATGGGTCGATGCCGGGCGGGGATTGGATCTGTTGGAGATTGCCTCATCGCTCGCCGAGCAGGGGCTTACCTTCATGCGCCATCTTCTGCATATCGCGGGCAGCGTGCTCGGCGAGGGGCTGGATGAAAGACCGCAACCGATCGTGGGCATTGCACTTCGCTCCTTGGATATGGCGCCGCTTCTGGCGCTCACCCAGCTGTTGAGCGGATATGACGAAGACAAGCTTACCGTGATCAATTATCGGGGCGATCTTGCCGCAGGTAATTCGCCAGGTCTTCTGGCAGAGGCGCTTTTGCGCCACCACGACGCGGGTCATCCGACGAGCGAAACGATCCTGTTCATATTGCCGGATGCCATGCGGACGCTTGCCTGGGAACGCGCGACGCTCTGCGGTGACGATCCGCTCTCCCATCTGTTGCGTCGGCTCGCCAAGCGCCTGATCATCGGGTTCGAGGCGGGCGGCGCTCATCCCCTCAGCCGGTTGGTCAACGCTGATACACGCATTATGCCATTGCCTTGGGCGCTGCCTGCCGTCCTGCTGCATACCGATCGACATGAATTCAGCCCTCGCCGTATCGATGGTCGGCTCTTGCTGACGATGTCAGCGGCAACAGCCTGGCATGGTTCCGAAGATGACCGGAGAGAACGTGGCCGATTTCAACAGCTGACGACTGGCCTCGAAGATACAGCCGGGGCGATGGAGTTCCAGTCACGCCTGGAAAGCCTGCTGGCTGATGACAGCTATGACATCGAGGCGATATGGCAGATGCGGGGCAGGTTGGTATCCGAAGCGTTCGGTCTGCTGCCCCTGGCGCAGAATGAGACCACAGAATTTTTCCCTTGCGGTCCCGCCGTGCTGCGCCAGGCCATTCTGTTTACCGTTGCCTTCTGCAAGGCATTGCCCGGTCATCACTTCATGAAGATCGTGCGTGCAAGCGTCGATATGCAGACGCAGCTCAAGCCTTCCGAAATACTGCCGCAAGACAGGGCCGACTTGCCGGAGCTGCCCGCCACCGAGGATGCAAAGGTCAAGCCGGCCCCGGCAATGCCGATATTGGCAGATTGTTTCGAGCGCTATTTCGACCGCCTGTGCCGCGAGTATGATATCGTCGTGAATGACGGATACTTACGGCTCTCCGGAAAATGGGCCGATTTCCCGTTGGCGAGCTTTATCGGGCAAAATGCACCAATCCAGGCCGCAAGCCTTGCTCACCGACTGATGGCCAATATGCATGTGCTCGATCTGCAGAGCCTCGTGGAACATGCGGCACTTATCGACATATTGGCGCTGGCAAAGATCCATCTGCCCGCGAGCTTCGACGACGAATTGCTGGTCAAATGGCTGACGGAGCACACGTTCCGGCCGCTTCTTCCGAAGCTTCAGCAGGCTGCCAATATCGATGTCCTGGCGCAGGATATCAGGATGAGCAACGCCGACAGTGCCGGCGTGATTGCCAACATCATGCAGGCAGACAATTCCGAGAGAATGGCCCGCTATGCGCGCGACGCCGGCTGGCAGATGGCCAAGACGATAACCCTGTTCTCCAATGCCTGCCGCCAGATCGCCGATACAAACCACATCCGGCGCAATTCGGGGGATGAAGAGGCGAAGCTGCTAGCGGCTATAATCGGGTACGAGGACTGGGTTGGGAATTTCGTGGCGGGGCTCTCCCTCGGGATGCTGCTGATGGATATGCAGCCGCCCGGCAAGGTCGATCGACGTGAGCTTTATGCTCTCGTCCGTAGATTTGTTCGTCGCGACGACCCTGCCTTGCGTGCGATCAGATCCATCATCTCGCAATATCTGGACACGCGTGCAAACGTCCTCGGCGGCGCCTTCGGACCGCTGGATCAGGCCCATCGGGTGCTTCGGGTGCTGGCCGGAGGAGATGGTGACCTGCCGGAATTCTGGGGCGCCATGTCCGTCACCATCACCGAGCTTCTACTGAATTTCGATATTCGCTGGCCTCCGTCGGATGGGGAGTTACTGGCTTACGAAGAGATGCGGCGCGGGCGGCGTTACACTGCGCCCGTCCTCATCTGCGGCGATCGTCGGACACGGGATGGCCATGAAGGATTGAATGTCGAAGGGAGCTATGTCCTGGAGAGGCTTGCCACGCGCTTTTTTGCATGCTCGCCCGCGCTCTGGCTCGACAGAAGCCTGAACCGGCAGGCGATCGAGGATGCCGGGCATCGGCTGCGCGATTGCATCTACGTTCTGCTCGATGGCGTTCCACAAGGGGCAAAAACCTGGCGGCTGACCGACAAATCCGAACATGAAGCGCGGGTGCTGCGCGCCCTGTGCATCAATAGTGGTGCGCGGCCACTCGCGGGTTGTGAGGAATTGTCCGTCTCTCTGGCGGACATTCACGATTTTTCCGAGCTCTTGCCATCGGAGGAGGCGATGGTTCGGCTCTATGGGCTGTTCTGGTCTGCGGTTCTTCTTCATTGGCGTTTTCAGTTGTTCGACGTGAGCCCGCTGGCCGCCGGTTCTGAGGATGCGGAATGTCTGGCGGGCGCGTTGGCGCAGTTGACCCGTGGCGTTCCGCGGGGGGCTCTTGCCGGCCTGATCGATGGGCTGGGCATTTTGCAGACCGTCACTCGCGATGCCTTGGAACATCACGCGCTGGCCTTGGGAGATCAGAGTGCCGCACGGTTTTACGCCGCCAAGGCCGACGCCATCGGCAAGTTGAAGCGACATCTCGGAAGACAGGGGGCTTGAGCCAATGGGCATGAGGGAGAGTGACATGAAGGAATACGGTTCGCTTGCGCCCTGCACCTATCGACAGGCGATCGTTCGGCTCGAGCTGGATGAAGAGGCGCCGGATGGCTTCGATGTCGTCACGCTGAATGCCCGCGGAGAAACGCTCAGAGGTCCGAGGGCGCTGCTGCCGGGCAAACGATACCGCATCGCAGTCAGCCGCGATTTCTACCGCTCGATATCGGATGCGACCAGGAAGCTGCGGGAACAATTGGAACCTATCCTGTTTACGACCCGGGAAACGGTGAACTTCAATCTGGATCTGCGCGTGCGCACTGAGGGCCGTCATTCAGCCGAAATCGCCAGGCGCCATTTTCACGAGAGCAAGGGCCCCGAACAGCTTTTCTATGCTTTCTTCGGCAACGAATTTCGCGCGCTTCTCGAACAGTCCGCACGACAGCAGACCGGCGATATCGACAGGCGGATCGATGAAAACAAGGAGAAGTGGGAGCCGCTTCTCGCGGAGAAACTGGAAGCGCGCTTCGGCCTCGGCTTCGAGATCAATTTCCTGATCGACAAGACCGTCGAGCAGGACAAGCAGATTGCGACCGAGGGAGCTGCACCTCTTCATGTCGCCTTTGTCGATCGCATTGACAAGGACATGCCCCTGCGCGTCGATCTTCGTATTCGTCGTCATCCCGTCAGCAAGAGTAATCTGGCCTTGCCGCGCGGAGAAACGAAGTTGCGCAACGTCTTGCTCGAGGTGATCCGGAAAGCCTGCGCCGAAGAGTTGACGCTTTTTGACTACTGGTATCGACCGGCGCAGATGCGGCAGGCGATCGCGACGAGACTTGCCGCCTATCTCGACGAATATTCCTATGGCGTGGCCAATCTCGTCGTCGTCCGGGACGAAGCCAGCAGGAATCCGCCGCCGCAGAGCGTGAAGCTCGAAGCGAGCGTGCGCTGGCAGGACACGCGGGGATATGAACTGGAGTTCAGGGCCGACGCCGTCGCCAGGATCGCCGAGGACGGAGCCGGCCTTTACGATCGTTCCGAACAGCCCGAGCGTGCCGCCTGGTTCAGGGCAACGATTGCCGATTGCCTCAGCCAGGTTCTGGCAGGGGTCGCCATCAATGACCTCGGCGAGACGCAGATTGCAGCCTATAATGACGAAGTCAGGCAGCGTATTTCGGATCGTGCCGATGGCATAGGCCTCAAGCTCGACGTCTTCTTCGCATCGGTCTTCCTGCCGCTGCACGGCTGGCTGAAGACCCGGCGGGTAACCGTGCCGGAGCAGGATTACCGCACGGCGCATCCAAGAATTCCCGGTACATTCGCGATGGATATGGAGCTCAGGTTCGAAACCCGGGCCGCCTTGGAGCCGTTCTTCATCGAATATGCAAGGCAAAACGGCGGCCAGAACAGCCGGGTGCCCGACGATGACTTCATCCGTGAAAAACTGGCTGCTGCGGCACGCGAAGCGGCCGAGCTGGTGATGCAGTCGACGCCCGCCGAGATCTATTTCAGCAATTTTATCGGTGCTGCCCGATGGAATGCCTCCATGTCCGAATCGCCCGATCCCGGATTTGGTGGCGTCGACAACAATCTGATCTCTGCCAAGCTGGTCTCCATTCTGGAGAACCGCTATCCCGGCGTCACGCTGGTGGCGCTGCATTTTCATCGGATCGATCGTTGTGTGGAGGACCTGCGGCGGCTGGTGGCGGCAGTGCGGACGGTGCAGTTCGAATGCGTGATCAAGGATCGCCTTTTCGGCGATGGTGGGCGCGACCGCAATATCAAGGGCTATGTGATCATCGAAGGAGGCTCGGCAGAACGCATCGTCATGATGCTGAACAATGATCTCCACCTCATCGCACCCGACAGGTTCAAGGCGGACCTCATCCAACGCCTTCGGGTCGCGGTGGAAAACCGCCTGAGCCACGCCACCAAGTCGGAGCTCGAGTCGCTGATGAATTCGATGACTGCAGAAGGGGGCGCTTTCATTAACCCGGTCTCACGGCTCCTGAAAGAGCACCTAAGGGCTGTGCTTGAGACCGGCTTCGGCCTGATCGTTGGAGATATCGAGTTTACTGCTGAACTTTCCGCGGGTGAGGAGAACCTGCGGGAATTTTCCAATAGCGCGATGCGCGTGTCACTTGGCACATTGAAGGACGAGTATCTTTCGCTGGAACGACAGTTCAATAATCTCCTGGAACAGCGGCAGGCGATCATCGGGACCTCTGTGGAGGACAACAAGAGGCGGAGCGACCTGACCGGCGAGATCGAAAAGACGCGGGCCGCGATACAGTCGCTCCGGGAACGGGCCTCGGGTGGAAAGCTTCGGGATCCGGCTGACGTCGTCATCGAGGCAAGCCATTACTATCTTGCGCAGGCGGTACCGTTGGCCTTGCCGTCTTCCGTCGTCGGGCCTGACGGCCATCGCAGCTTGCCGGATGACAAGGGCGGATCGGGCGGCGAGCCGACGGACGAGGGGTTCTGAGCTGCCCGGCACCCGATGATGGAGGCTTTCAGATTTTGGCGGCGAGACGGCAGAGCATCCGCGCAACTTCGAACGACTTCTCGAAGGCGGGGAGCGGCAGGAATTCGAAGCGCGAGTGGAAATTATAGGCGCCGGTGAAGAAATTCGGTGTGGGTAGGCCACGTGACGAAAGCGCTGCGCCATCCGTTCCGCCGCGCATGGGCAGCGGCTTGGGTGTTATGCCGAGTGCTTCCATCGCCGAGAAAATCATGTCCACGGGCCTTGTTTCCCCACCGAGATGATCGCTGATATTGTGATACTGATCGCTGATCCTGCAGGCCACATGGCCGCTCGGATAACGATTCCCTATCGCGGCCGCAGCCTTGTTGATCCTGTCCTTGCGCTTCTCAAATCCGGCCTTGTCGAAGTCGCGGATCATCACCGACAGGCGCGCCTCCGTGTCGTTGGCGCTTAGGTCCTTGAACCAGAAATATCCTTCTCGCCCCTCGGTTTGCTCCGGTGTCTCGGCCCGATCGAACTCGGCAACGAAATCCATGGCCATGAGCAGTGGATTGACGAGCACGCCCTTGGCGGACATGGGATGCGCGCTGACGCCGGTAAAGGTGATCTCGCCGCTTGCGGCGTTGAAATTCTCGAACACGATCTCGCCAAGCTCGCAACAGTCGATCGTATAGGCGAAATCGCAGGGAAAACGGTCGAGATCGAGAGCTTTTGATCCGCGCAACCCGATTTCCTCGTCCGGGACGAAAGCGATGCATATATCGCCATACTGGCCCGAGCTTCCAAGGCGGTTGAGCAGGGTCATAATAACCGCGATCGCCGCCTTGTTGTCGGCGCCGAGCACGCTGGTGCCGTCGCTGAAGATGATATCCTGGCCTTCCCATCCGCGGATTTCCGGGTGTTCCGCAACCCGAAGCCAGATGTCGCTTTCCGTATTGAGGCAGAGATCCTCCCCGTTGAAACGAAGGATCTGGGGCTTGATGTTGGGCGATAGGCCGACATTCACCGTGTCGAGATGAGCGATGAAGCCGATCTTTGGCGCCTTCGGCAGGGAGCCGCGTCTTATGGCCGTTACTGTCGCATGCCCGTCGATCGTCACCGCGTCGAGACCCATGCCCCGCAACTCGTCACGGAGAAGCGCGGCGAGCCTTGCCTGACCGAGGGTGGAAGGGAGAGTGGTGGACTTCGCATCGCTCTGGCTTTCGACCGCAAGATAACGGAAGAACCGTTCGATCAGTTCATTGCGAAGTTCCATGGCATGTCCTGTCTGTGGGGAGATGAATGAGAGATACGACTGCCACCAGCATAATTGGCTTGTGTTCCTTGCGCCATCGGTGGCTGTCCTGATCATGCCAATGGCTCACGCGGCTACGTATTACCTTTATCAATTCATTCGAATATTTTGAGTTTTCACGATCATTTATCCGTGTACACCTTGCTGATGGAGTGCTGTCGGGAGGATGGGTTGGAACTCAGGCAACTGAAATATCTGCTGACGGCAGTCGATTGTGGCAGTCTCGGCAAGGCCGCTTCCGAACTCGGGCTTGGAACATCCGCGCTCAGCCAGCAGATAAGCCGGTTGGAAAGCGAATTGTCGACAAGGCTGCTGGTGCGTGGCGCCTCCGGCGTCACGCCGACAGAGGCCGGTTATGCATTCTGTCAGCAGGCGAGGCTGGCGCTCCGCCACCTTGATGCAGCGACGGCTGCGGCTCAGGGCGCTCGTTTATCCGGCGTGGTGTCCCTGGGGCTCGCTCCCACCACGGCGTCTGTTCTGGCCCTGCCGCTGATCGAGGCGATGGCACGCCGTTACCCGAATATTCGACTGCAGCTGGTCGAGGGCATGTCGGGTCATCTGGCTGGAATGTTGAAGAACCGCCAGATCGACATCGCCGTGCTGTTCAACGCCGAATCCGTTGCATTCGCCGGCTCGGAGGCCATCCCTCTTCTGGACGAAAGCCTGTTCCTGATCGGCTCTCCGGCCCGTTCGGAGATTGCGGATCGCATTATCGGCGACACTGTCGCGATGGCAGAACTCGGCGGATTTCCGCTTATCTTGCCAAGCCGCGGACATGGACTGCGCGCGAGTCTCGATCGTTCGTTCGCCATCGCGGCGACCGCCCCGACGATCGTGATGGAAATCGACTCGCTGGCAGTTATCATGGATGCCGTGTCCGCCGGTGTCGGCTACACGATCCAGCCGGGTGCCGCCTTGGCACGCGTTGCCTCGAGCCAGCTCGACGTTCGCCCAATTTCGGACCCCGATGCCCATCGGCAAAATCTGCTTGCCAGCCTTCCCGAGCAGGAGTTGTCACCCGCGGCGCTGGCTCTGAGAGCGCAGGCGCGCAAGGTCGTGGCCGGTCTGGTTCGCGATGGGCGATGGAGCGGCGCTACCCTTCATGATCTGTAAATACACCTTCATCGAACGATGATGGTCGCATGCCCACCGTTACCATAGGTCTGAGTCCGAACCCTAATGGAGCTTTGGATCGTGATCGATGTCCTGATCATAGGCGGCGGTAATGCGGCCTTGTGTGCGGCCCTGATGGCAAGCGAGGCCGGCGCCTCGGTGCTGATGCTGGAAGCAGCGCCAAAGGCGTGGCGCGGCGGAAATTCGCAGCATACCCGCAATCTCAGATGCATGCATGATGCGCCGCAGGATGTACTGGTCGAAGCCTATCCTGAAGAGGAATTCTGGCAGGACCTTTTGAAGGTAACGGGCGGCGAGACCAACGAGCATCTGGCGCGTCTGGTCATCCGGGCATCGTCGAACTGTCGTGACTGGATGCGACGCCATGGCGTCCGCTTCCAGCCACCGCTTTCCGGCGCGCTGCATGTGGCGCGCACCAACGCCTTTTTCATGGGTGGCGGCAAGGCGCTCGTCAATGCCTATTACCGCAGCGCCGAGGCGCTTGGCGTCAAGGTCCGCTACGAAACGCCGGTGAGCGAGATCATCCTCGAAGGCGGCAAATTCATTGGCGTCGTGACGGAGAAAGGCGAGAGGATCACCGCGAAATCCTGTGTCCTTGCGGCAGGAGGGTTCGAGTCGAACCGCGAATGGCTGCGCTCCGCCTGGGGTCGCAATGATCGCGGCGAGTGGCCGGCTGACAATTTCCTCATTCGCGGAACGCGCTTCAATCAGGGTGTTCTGCTGAAATACATGATGGACGCGGGCGCCGACATGATCGGAGATCCTTCGCAGGGGCATTGCGTTGCCATCGACGCGCGTGCACCGCTCTATGACGGCGGCATCTGCACGCGCATCGACTGCGTCTCGCTCGGTGTCGTTGTCAACGGGCAGGGCGAGCGGTTCTACGACGAGGGCGAGGATTTCTGGCCGAAGCGCTATGCGATCTGGGGCCGTCTCGTGGCACAGCAGGCGGGACAGATCGGCTATTCGATCATCGACCGCAAGGTCCTTGGCCGTTTCATGCCGCCGGTTTTTCTCGGTGTCGTCGCCGACAGCCTTCCGCAACTGGCCGAAAAGCTCGGCCTGCCGGTGGATGCGTTCGTGAATACGCTCGCGGACTATAACGATGCCTGCCAGCCGGGTACGTTCAACCATACCGTTCTCGACGACTGTCGAACGGAAGGCGTGACACCGGCCAAGACCCACTGGGCACAGAAAATCGATACGCCGCCTTTTTATGGTTACGCTCTGCGTCCGGGCATCACCTTCACCTACCTGTCGCTAAAAGTGGACGATACGGCCGCAGTGCGCTTTGCCGATCGGCCGAGCCCCAACCTCTTCGTCGCAGGCGAGATGATGGCCGGCAACGTACTCGGCAAGGGCTACACGGCGGGTGTCGGGATGAGCATCGGAACGGCCTTTGGCCGCATCGCCGGATCGCGCGCTGCCGCCGCCGCACTTGCCGCGTGACATTTTTTCAGGAGCAACAAGAATGGCCGCCGTCGAAGATCTGATGGGTCTTGCCCGTCAAGCCGAGAGCGAACTGGACAACAACGCAGCCGAGGTTGACCGGATACTGCATATCTGCAACGCGTGCCGCTATTGCGAAAGCTTTTGCGCGGTGTTTCCGGCGATGACGCGAAGGCTGGATTTCAACGTGGCGGACGCCCACTATCTCGCCAATCTCTGCCACAACTGTTCGGCCTGTCTTTACGCCTGCCAATATGCGCCCCCGCATGAGTTCGGCGTCAATCTGCCGAAGACGCTCGCGCGGGTGCGGCGGGATACCTATATCGAATATGCTTTCCCCAAGGCCTTCGGCGAATTGTATCGGCGCAATGGTCTCACGGTGGCGATGGCCGTCAGTCTTGGTGTTGCCGCGTTCCTCATCGCCACGATAGCCATCAGGGGTAGCCTGCTGGTCCACGGGCTTGAGGGCGAGTTCTACGCCATTTTCCCGCATAATCTTCTTGCGGTCCTGTTCGGTGCGTCCTTCCTGTTCTCGATCGCGGCACTCGCCGTCGGTGTCACTCGGTTCTGGCGACAGGTGTCCGAGCCGGGCAGGCCCGTACCCCTCTCCGATGCCGTAGGGGAAGCGGCCAAGTCCGCTCTCACGCTGCAATATCTGGGCGGCGGACACGGAGACGGCTGCAATAACGAGGACGATGGCTTTACCTTGTGGCGCCGGCGGTTCCACCACTTTACCTTCTACGGTTTCATGCTCTGTTTCGCCTCCACCAGCGTCGCCACGCTTTATCACTACCTGTTTGCAATCGAAGCGCCCTATCCGGTTTTCAGCCTGCCGGTGATCCTTGGCACACTGGGGGGAGTTGGCCTCCTGATCGGCCCCGCCGGTCTTTTCTGGCTCAACATGAAGCGCAACCAGATGCAGACCGACGAGCGGCAGAAGGTGATGGATCGAGGCTTCATAGCCTTGTTGTTCTTCATCAGCCTGACCGGCCTTGCGCTTCTGATATGGAGAGAGAGCGCGGCGATGCCGCTCTTGCTGGCGATCCATCTCGGCTTCGTCATGGGACTGTTCCTGACGCTTCCCTACGGCAAGTTCGCCCACGGCATCTTCCGTTGTGCTGCTCTCCTCAAACATGCGATCGAAAAGCGGCGCCCGAATCCCATTCAGGCGGGGAGTGATTGATATGGATGCAAGACCTGAAAATGTCGGCCGAACGGCCAAGCCACAAAACGATCCAGTCAACTATGATGTCATCGTCATCGGGTCGGGTGCGGCCGGGCTCTCTGCCGCCGTTGTGGCAGCGTGCGAAGGCCAGCGGGTTCTGGTCGTCGAAAAGACCGACAGGGTCGGTGGAACGACCGCGATCTCCGGCGGGATGGTCTGGGTTCCGGCAAACAGCAAGATGGCTGCCGCTGGCCGTAGCGACAGCCTTGATCAGGCGCGGACGTATCTCGATGCCACCGTCCCGAAAGGGCTGGACCCGGCCCTGCGAGAGGCTTTCCTGAAACGCGGCAACGAGGCGATCGACTATCTGGAAAGTCACAGCGAGGTGAAGCTGCAGCCCGTCGTCACCTATCCGGACTATTATCCGGATCAGCCCGGCGCGGTTCTCGGCGCAAGGGTGCTGGAGTCCGTTCCCTTTGACGCGGGCGCTCTCGGTCCATGGTTTTCCAGGCTGCGTTCCCCGTTGCCGGATTTCATGCTGCTCGGCGGTATGATGGTTAGCCGGGCAGACATTCCCCATTGGCGGCGGTTCGCCAAATCGCCTCGGTCTGCGATGAAGGTCATCAGACTGGTCGCGCAATATCTCTGGCAGCGGACGCGCCACTCTCGCGGCACGACCCTTTATCTCGGCAATGCGCTTGTCGGTCGGCTTCTGCTGTCGGCCATCAAGGCGGGGGTGGTGATCGAAACCGAAACGGAGGTTCTCTCGTTGCTTCAGGACGGCGCAGCAGTCATCGGCATCCGTGCGAAGCAGGACGGGACTGTTGTCGAAATCGGCGCGCGCAAGGGCGTGATACTGGCAACCGGCGGCTTTTCGCATGACCCGGAGCTTCGCCGGAAATATCTGCCGCAGGCATTGGGCGAGGGCACGGCGACGATCGGCAGCAATAGTGGCACTGGCGGGCTGCGTCTGGGCCTTGCTGCGGGTGGAACGATTGCACCATCGCAGGGCGGCGGCTTTTGGGTGCCCGCGTCACCCTATACGGATGCTGACGGCAACAAACGCTATTTCCCGCATACGGTGACCGATCGCGGCAAGCCGGGATTGATTGCGGTAAACCGCCATGGTGTGCGGTTCACTAACGAAGCACGCTCCTACCACGAGTTCGTCAAAGCTCAGATCGAGGAGGGCGCCGACGCCTGTCCCGCATGGCTGGTCTGCGATGCGGCCTTCCTCTGGAAATATGGCCTTGGCCGGGTGAAGCCGTTCTCGCTCAACCCGTCGCGCTACGTCCGGGAAGGTTATCTTTTCAAGGCTGCTTCGCTTGATGAACTCGCGCAGCAGATCGGTTTGCCGACTGGCAGCCTCTCGCGCACCGTCGCTGCCTTCAACAAGGATGCAAAGAACGGCGTCGACCCCGAATTTGGTCGTGGTGGTGATGCCTATCAGCGGCATCTGGGCGATGCGGATGTGAAGCCCAATCCCTGTATCGCGCCGATCCTGAAGGCGCCGTTCTTTGCCGTGCCGGTCTATCCGGCCGATCTTGGAACGGCCGCTGGCCTGACGACAAGCAAGGACGGTGAGGTCCTTGGTGAGGATGGAAAGCCGATCGCGGGGCTTTATGCCTGCGGCAACGACATGGCATCGATCATGAACGGAGCCTATCCCGGCCCGGGCATTACCATCGGCCCGGCGGTGGTCTTCGGTTACATTGTTGGCCGGCATTGTGCAGCCCGGTGATGTCGATGTGAGATGTGGGTGCAGCCTGATGCAGATCAGCCGGAACGCGGCTCGGGGGCTGCAGTTGGGCCGTCGATCACAGGTATAGCCCTGACCTATTTGAGTTTACCCGGGTGGTTGCCTCTTATTGCCTCCGGCGGGGTTGCTATATTCCGTCCGCCGCCTCGGCGACGTAATTCAGGCAATATCGAGAGGCTTTCATGAGCTTTACACCCGACAGTCGAACCGACCTCGATCGGTTCTGGTTGACCATTCAGCGTTCCGCCGAGATCGGCAAGGGGCGCGAGGGCGGGCTTGCGCGCCTTGCGTTGACCGACAGCGATCGCGAGATGAGAGATGAATTCGTGGCGTGGTGCAAAGCTGCGGGCCTCTCGGTCGAGATCGACGCGATGGGCTCGATTTTCGCCCGCCGTGCAGGGCTCGACGACAGCCTTGCGCCGGTCATCATCGGCAGCCATCTCGACACGCAGATCAATGGCGGACGTTTCGACGGAATTGCCGGGGTGCTGGCCGGACTGGAAGTGGTTCGCACGCTGAACGATCTCGGACATGTGACAAAGCGCCCGATCATCGTTGTCAACTGGACCAATGAGGAAGGCGCGCGGTTCTCTCCGCCCATGGTGGCGTCCGGCGTTTTCGTTGGACAATACACGGTCGATTGGGCGCATGATCTTATTGCCGACGATGGGGCGCGGTTCGGCGACGAACTGGCGCGGATCGGATACCGGGGTGATGCAGCGCCCTTGAACGATGTCGATGCGTATCTAGAACTTCACATCGAGCAGGGGCCGATCCTCGATGCGGAAAGCCGACAGGTCGGCGTCGTCACGGGCGGGTATCCGAGCTATGGCATGCGTGTGCGTTTCGACGGCGAGACGGCCCATACGGGGCCGACGCCAATGGATCTGCGCCACAATGCATTGATCGCCGGCGCACGGTTCCTCACGGCAGTCGATGACATCGGCTGGGATTTTGCGGTTCACGACGGCAAGGCCACCGGTTCGCGCCTTGCAGCATGGCCGAACAAGCCCGGCATCCTGTCGGAGACCGCGCAATGTGTGGCGGATGTCCGGCATCCGGATCCGATCACCGCCAGGGTGATGGCTGAAAAGATGCGCCGTGCGGCCCACGAAGCCGGCGCAAAGGCTGGATGCAGCGTCACTGTCGAGGACGAATGGGCTTGGGGTGGCGACATCTTCGATGATGAACTGGTGACTTCCATACGTACGGAGGCCAAGCGTCAGGGCTGGAACTGGAGAGACATCGAAGCCCAGGCGGGGCACGATGCCTATCACATGGCGATGCGCTACCCGACCGCCATGATCTTCACGCCCTGCAAGGGCGGCATCACCCACAACAACAAGGAGGATTGCAGTCCGGACGATCTCGTCGCCGGCCTGAACATGCTCCTTCACGTCGCCGTGCAGCGCGCCGATCGCTGAGACGGGCAGGCGCTGCCGTCATCGAATATCCCGGCACGCCCCTCGTGCCGGGATCAGATCATGTCCGGATAGAGTTTCAGC
Source organism: Neorhizobium sp. NCHU2750 (assembly GCF_003597675.1). NCBI lineage: Bacteria > Pseudomonadati > Pseudomonadota > Alphaproteobacteria > Hyphomicrobiales > Rhizobiaceae > Neorhizobium > Neorhizobium sp. NCHU2750. Next base: position 488,091 of record NZ_CP030828.1, read on the forward strand.
AATTCGTCGATCAGATCGATGAACTTCTGCTCGGGCGGGGTCGGCTGCGACAGCGGGCTGTTGATCAGGAATACGTCCGCGCCGAGCGGCTGGTCGACAAGCCGGAGTGGCCAGAGTTTACCCGCCGGTGAGGCTTCCGATACGGTCATCACCGGTAGTATGCCGATACCAAGCCCGGAAACGATCATCCGCTGGACCTCTTCGAGATCATGGCTCGAGCCGCTGATGCGGCTGCCGAGGCCCATTCCCTCGCGCAGCATGATCATCGGCTCCAATCCCATGCCTTCCGTGGCGCAGTTGAAGGCGACAAAAGGCTCCTGCTGCAGATCGCGGGCGGTCACTTCCGTCCGGCCGTAGAGGGAATGTTCTATCCCGCAGAAAATCGAGAATTCCTCGCGAAACAGGTGGCGGCAGGTGAGGTTGATCAGCGGTTTCGTCAACAGGCAGATGCCAAGCCCCTTCTTCTCGCTGGTGATGCGACGCACGGTCTCGGCCGAATTCTGCACCTCGATCCGCCACGTGATGGACGGGTGGCGCTGGTGGTAAAGGCGGATTGCCTCGTCAATCAGTGGGGAGCGGAGCTGGCTGATGATGCTAAGGCGCAGTTCACCGAATTCCTCGTCGTTTCGGTCCTCGGTCAGGACGCCGATCCGGTCGACGGCGCGGAACATGTCGGCGCATTCCTGATAGATCTTCTCGCCACGCAGGGTGAGGGCAAAATGTCGGCTTCCGCGAAAGATGAGCTGGCAGTCCAGCTGTTCCTCGAGCTTCTGAAGCGCGAGGCTCACGGATGGCTGGCTAATGTTCAGCCGCTTTGCCGCGCGCGTCAGGCTCTTCTCCTCCGCGATGATGCAGAAGCTGCGCAGCAGGTTCCAGTTCAGGTCGGAAAGTTCGGGACGTTGGGGCATTGGAACATCTCGTCTGGGCTGCAGCGCTTTAGCATAATTTCGCAGGTCCGGAAGTATAGGCAACACCTATCGTTCGGATCAGGCCGAACGGCCATTGCCGGCTATATCCCGATCACGCCAGGCGTTAGTTTGCTCTCAAGTAGACACGACGCCGCGCTTCTGCGGGCGGAAATCTATGTCGACCGCGAGTAAGCAGATGATACCCAACCTGTCGCAAGTGCAGACCACGACCCTCGGCTCCTTTCTCTTTGAAGGTTTCATGGTGCCGTCGATCCAATCGATCATTCCGGCCACGCGGATATGGGGACCGGCGCTGACGGTGCGTTTGCCGGGTACGGATGGTGCGGCGCTGGTCGAGGCTCTTTCCATTGCTGCAGCCGGCGAGGTGATCGTCATTGATCGCTGTGGCGATCTTCGGCATGCCTGTTTCGGTGCGATCGCCGCGACGGCGGCGCTCAAGCGTGGAGTGGCAGGCGTCGTGATCGACGGTTTCGTGACGGATCTCGCTGCCTTGCTCGATATCGGCCTTCCTGTCTGGTGTCGCGGCCGCTCGCCGATCACCACACGCAGCCGCGGTATTGCCGGGCATGTTGGTGCCGTCATCAATTGCGGGGGAACCATGGTCGGACCGGGCGATATCATTCTGGCGGACGAAAATGGTGTCGTCGTGCTCGATCCGGCGATGGCGGGTGAACATGCGGCGACGGCGTTGCGCCTGCAGCAGGAGCAGATCGAGGTGTTGCATGCTCTCAATGCGGGAAAAACGCTGATGGAGATAGCCAAAGCTCGATCAGGATCCGGCGAAAACCGGTCGATATCGGGGAAAACGTCGTAAAGCGGTATTGTCAGGCAGACGCTATGATAGCCATAGGTAGGCCATCTTCATGGTGCGAGACGCGGTGCTCGGGAACTTCTAGATTACAACTCAACGACAACACTGACAAAAAGGGGACTTGCATGACCTTCCTCAATCGTATCCGTTGCTTGGCGATTGCTGCCGTGGCGACCGTAAGCGTGTCTGCCGGCATGGCGCAGGCCGATGACCTTGCTGACATCAAGGCTGCCGGCGTCATTAATGTCGGGATTTTCCCCGACTTCCCGCCGTTCTCCTCCGTCACCACTGATATGAGCACGGTCGGCTATGATGTTGACGTGGCAAACGACATTGCCAAGGTTCTTGGCGTCAAGGTCAACCTCGTTCCGATCAACGGCCAGAACCGCATCGCATTCCTCAACGACAAGCGCGTCGACATGCTGATGAGCGTCGGTTATTCCGACGAGCGTGCAAAGGCGATCGGCTTTGTCGCTCCCTACGCTCCTTATTACATCGCCGTGATCGGCCCTCAGGCAACGAAGCTGTCCGGCCCGGCCGATCTCGCCGGCAAGACGATCGCCGTCAATCAAGGTACGCTGGAAGACACGTCGCTGACCAAGGCTGCCCCGGAAAGCGCCACGATCCGCCGCTTCCCCAACTACAGTGCCGTAATCCAGGCTTTCATCTCCGGCCAGACCGACTTGATGGCTGCCGGCAACAACGTTGGCGCCCAGGTATTGGAAAAGCAGACGGGTCTGAAGCCGGAAGAGAAGTTCCAGCTGATGTCTTCGCCGTCGAATATCGCAGTTCGCAAGGGTGAGGATGCTCTCTCTGGCGTGATCGGCGATGCGCTGAAGACCATGATCAGCGACGGCACGCTTAACGCTGCATCCGAAAAGTGGCTGAAGACGCCGCTGAAGCTTGAAAACCTCAAGCGTCCGGAGTGATTGATGGCTGATCGGCCGGTGGCAGGCGCATGAACGGCGCTTTCGACTTCGGTTGGCTGGCAACCGGTTCCCGCGCCCTTCTTGAAGGCGCGGGAATGACCGTCATGCTGACCGTCACCTCAACAATTCTGGGAATGATAATCAGCGTATTCGGCGCAGCCGCTCGCCGTGGGCACATTCGCTGGCTGCAGGCGCTGGTCGGCGTCTATGTCGAAGCCATTCGTAATACGCCTTTCATCGTCCAGCTGTTCTTCATCTATTTCGGTCTGCCGAGCCTCGGTGTGAACCTCAATCCGGTATGGGCCGGCATCATCGCGATGACGCTCAATGTCGGTGCCTATGCGACCGAAATCGTTGCCGCCGGACTTGGTGCAATCGGTGATGGCCAGCGGGAGGCCGCACAGGCTCTTGGGCTCAAGCCGCGCGTGGTGTTTTTCAAGGTCATCCTGCCGCAGGCAATGGCGGTGATCTTCCCGGCTCTGGCCAGCCAGGTGGTGATGACCATGCTCGATTCCGCGGTCATCTCGCAGATCTCTGTGCGCGAACTGACGATGCATGCCAACCTGATTCAGAGCCAGACCTTCCGCCCATTCGAAACCTTTGCGATCGTGGCAGCCATCTATCTGCTGCTGGCCATCGCAGTGCGCCGCCTGTTGGGTTTTTGCGCCCGCCGATATGTGGGGCCGGGACTGTCATGATCGAATTCACTCTCTGGGACATCCTGCGCAATCTGCTGTTTGCCGCACGCTGGACCGTGCTGCTGTCGATCGCTGCCTTTATCGGCGGCACGATCGTCGGGCTCGGCGTATTGTTTGCGCGGATCAGCGAAAGAAAATGGGTGTGGAAGGCGGCACACTGGTACATCGAAGTGTTTCAGGGCACTCCGCTGCTGCTACAGCTCTTCCTGATTTTCTTCGGTCTGCCGCAGTTCGGGTTGAGAATCGAGCCCTGGACTGCTGCAGTCCTTGGCCTGACGCTTTACGCATCGGCCTATCTCGGTGAAATCTGGCGATCTGGTGTCGAAGCGCTTCCGCAGGGACAGTGGGATGCAGGCACGAGCCTCGGCCTGAAGCGATGGCAGGAACTGCGTCTGGTGATCCTGCCGCAGGCGTTTCGGATCACGACCGGACCGACCGTCGGCTTTCTCGTGCAGCTGATCAAGTCTACGGCGCTGGCCTCCATTCTCGGTTTCGAGGAACTGGTGCGTACGGCGGATGCTCTGAATAACGCAACGTTCCAGCCGTTTCGCGTCTACGGCCTTGTCGCGATCATCTATTTCGTCATGTGTTTCCCGCTGACGCGCTATGCGCTCTGGCTGGAAAAGCGGCAGGCAAAATACTGACGGCGTGATCAGCCGATTTTTGTCGTGCCCCGGCTGTGAGGTTTCTCAGCCGGGGTTTCTTTACTGCGGTTGGCCTCGGGCGAAAATTACAAGATCGACGCAATGCATTCGATTTCGATATCGAAGGCAGGCCATGTGTTGATGGCAACGCAGGTGCGGGCCGGGAAGCCTTCGGGAAAATAGGTGCGATAGACCGTGTTCATGTCGCCGGCGAGATTGTTATCGGCGATGTAGACCGTCGCCTTGACGACCTGGGCGAGCGAGGATCCGCCGAATTCCAGGGTGAATGCCAATGCGTCCAGGGCGACACGTGTCTGTGTCGCTATATCGCCACGAACGATTTCGCCTGTACGATGATCGATAGGAGGCATGCCGCAGGTGTAGAGCATGTCGCCGCTGCGCACGAGGACTGAAACCGGTGCGCCTATCCGGGCCAGTGTCTCCGAGATGACCGGGACCTCGATGATGGTTCTTTTCATGAAAGCATTCCTGTGATGGGACGGTCATCACTATAGCGTCACCTCGGCTGGGCGAAACCGGCGCAAGTCTAGCGGTCCACGATCACAGACATAGGCAGGGCCTATTGCACCGTTCGCGCCGTCACGCCTGGCCTCGATGGCCTTCCCGGCAGCATCAAACTTGTGATTTTCCCTCCAGATTGATGTGTGCCGGCTTGCTTCTGCCACGGTTGATCCCTTAGCCGTAACTGTCTTGCCGAAAAGGGATAGAAGAGGCGCATAATGGACGGGGTTACAGCCTACGCGATGCCTGGAACGGGCTATTTCGACCTCACGCCTGCGTCCGGCGGTGAGCCGTACCGCATATTTCTGTCCATTCCTGCAGGCGAGCCACCGGCTGAAGGGTGGCCTCTTCTCGTCCTGACCGACGGTAACGCGACCTTTCCATTTGCTGTCGCAAGCCTCGTCACCCAGGCACCCTATCCGACCGCCACCAATACCGGCTGGGGTGTCGTTGCGGCTATCGGCTATCCAAACGATGAGCCCTATAACGCCATGCGTCGTGCCTGGGATCTCGGCCCTCCGCCGATAAAATCCTATCCTCCCTATGTCGAGGGAGGCCCCCCGGTGCTGATCGGAGGAACCGGGCAATTGCTTTCGTTCATCGAGAACGAGTTGCTGCCGCGACTTGCGGATATGGTGCGGCTTGATCCGGCGCGGCGCTCGCTTTTCGGCCATTCCTTCGGTGGGCTTTTCACCCTCTATGCGCTTTTCGAGCGGCCCGGCCTGTTCAAGAACTGGATTGCAGCCAGCCCGACCATCTACTGGGAGGGGAGCGAAATTCTCAACAATGAGGCGCGCCGTCCGGCGGCGCCGGGCAATTCGCCATTCCTGCATCTGTCCGCAGGCGAATACGAAGGCGACGAACTGGCGCCGTTCCAGTACAAAAATGACGATGCCATGGAGCGTCTCGAAAAGAAGAAGGCCGAGCGCACCGTCGCACTGGCAAGAGAGATGGCAGAACGGTTGAACGGGACGGCGGATGGGATTCGCACCGAATTCGAAGTGTTTGCCGGAGAAACCCACATGTCTGTACTTGGCCCGGCAACCAACCGCGCCATCGGTATTGCCTTCGCTCTCAACGCCTGATTGGTGTTGCATCCCTCGGAATACGGGTCCCGTGCTTGGTTCCCGCCGGCACAAGTGAGCTGCCTCTTCAGCTTGGAAGTGTTCACGGACGCGTGATTAATAAGTTGACTTTTTTTCTCCTGTTTTGCTAATGGCTCTGAGCGACTCCCTTCGGGGAAACGCCGTTGGGTTGAACCCGGGCTGCAAAAAAAGGGATAAGAGATGGCGTTTGGCGGGCGAGGTGTCCTGAATTTCAGGGTGAAATTGTTGATTGCCGGAACTGCCTTGGCAACGGCGACAGTGGTGAGTTCGGGCCAGGCCCAACAGGCAACGGGTAACAGCAGCGCTGCGCAATTGCAGCCAATCATTTTGGAGGGTGGTTCAGCGGGGCCTGTAGGGCCGGACAAGACAATCGTCGCCAAAGACACGGCCACCGGCACCAAGACCGATAGCCCGATCGTCGATATCTCCGCATCGGTTTCCGTCGTAACCGAGAAAGAGCTGGAGGAGCGTAAGGTTGACAACCTGCAACAGGCGGTTGCCTACACATCCAGCGTGTTCACCGACGAATTCGGCAATGATGATCGATATGACTATATCCGAATCCGCGGGTTCGACCAGACGACGCTCGGGACCTATCGCGATGGTCTTGCTGCCCGTATTCCAGCTTTCTTTACGGCGAGCCGGCTGGAGCCCTACGGGTTACAGCGCGTGGAAGTATTAAAGGGATCGACGTCGACATTGTTCGGTCTCAACGGTCCCGGTGGTCTGGTGAATGCCATTACAAAACGGCCGCAAGATGAGAAGTTCGGCGAAGTCTACACGTCCTATGGTGACGGCACCAAGGAGGTCGGTGTGGATTTCGGCGGTCCTATCGACCCCGATGGTGTCTGGACCTACCGGTTTACGGGTCTCGGCAAAAACGGAGATCTCGGCTGGGACTATTCCAATGACGATCGCATCTATATCGCTCCAGCGCTGACCATCAAGCCAGATGAAGGCACGTCGTTGACCATCCTGACCGACTTCTACAAGCGTGACGGAACGGGTGCCCGCGGCTTTCCAACCGGTGCGGACGTCGATATCAACACCTTCATCGGCGAACCGGATTTCAACCGCTTCAATACCAAGCAGACGGATATCGGTTATCAGTTCGAGCACGAGTTGAATGACAACCTGACCTTTCGCCAAAATGCGCGTTACTCCCATGTCAGCCTTGATTACGCTGAGGTTTATGGGGCGTCGCTCGACCCGGATGATCCGCGCACCGCGTTTACCGTCGATGGGAGATCTAACCGCTATGCGATCGACAACCAGCTCCAATACGATACCGATTGGCACGGCGGAGCGAGCAAGACGCTGTTTGGTATCGACTATGCCAACGATAATACGCGTGAGCGGATATTCTGGGATCCGGCTGCCGGCGGGATCGACATTCATGATCCCGTATACTGCGGTGCATCCTGCATAAATCTGGTGCCCTATCAAAATTGGCGAGTGAGACAGCAGGCACTGGGCATTTACGCGCAGGAAGAGCTGACGCTTGACGATCGCTGGATTTTTACGCTTGGCGGGCGTTGGGATCACGTGAATACCAAGGCGGACTATTACCTGGACGGGACGCAGGATGACAACACGGCGTCGGCTTTCACAAAACGCGTCGGTGTTACATACAAGTTCACCCCGAACCTGGCGGCCTATGCAAATTACTCTGAGAGCTTTCAGCCGATCGTCACACCGACCGGAAACGGATATGCGCTCACCGGAACCTTGAAGCCGCAGGAAGGTGAGCAATATGAAATCGGGCTCAAATATCGGCCTGATGGTTTCGACGGGCTTTTCACTCTGGCCTTCTTTGACCTGACACAGACAAATGTGCCGAGCTGGATCAGTGACCTGGAGCAACGGCAGATTGGCAAGGTCGGTGTCCGTGGCGTGGAGTTCGAGGGGAAAGCGGCGATTGCGGACAATCTAAATCTGACGCTCGCCTATTCCTATTGGGATGCTGAAATCAAGGAAGACGGGACGGACAATGTCGGCAACAGGCCATCGCGCGTGCCGCGCCATCTTGCCTCTGCATGGCTCGACTATACCATTCCCGGCGACGGGTGGCGTGGCGATCTGAACTTTGGGGGTGGCGTACGCTATATCGGCCAGACATATGGCGACGACGAAAATACCGTTTCGAACGGGGGCTACGCCACTTTCGATGCTGCGATCAAATACAAGGTGACGAAGGACGTGAGCCTGGCGCTCAATGCGACCAATCTGTTCGATCGCAAATACGTCGCGACGTCCTACTATGGGACGGAATATTATGGCGATCGGCGCAAAGTCGTCGGAACACTCAAATATTCGTGGTGAGCTTGAGTGGGCGCGCCTATAGCGTCTAGGATCACGCATTCAGCGAAGGCGTTCAGCCGGTGGCGTTGGCCGTCAGCATGAGCCGTTGGCGCAAATGACGAATGGGGCATCGATGGTGAATTTCCGTCATCGGTGCCGATTTGGTTATCTAGTACTAGGAATATGATGTGGCCAGGTTTCAGATTCCGCAGGATGCGTCGAAGCAGACGGAAGCCTTCGCTGTCGATCGTGTCAGCCTGTCGATAGATGGTAGCAAGATCCTCTCGGACGTCAGCCTTGACTTCCCGGCGGGAGAAGTGGTGGCGCTGGTTGGCCACAATGGCTCGGGCAAGTCGAGCCTGATCAAGATGCTGGCACGGCAGATCGTGCCGAGCCAGGGAACGATTGCCTATGGCGAAACGGATCTGATGCGCTTCGATGACAGGTCTTTCGCACGCTCGGTTGCTTATCTGCCGCAGGACCTGACCACCGGATCGGAGATGACCATCCGCGAACTCGTCAGTTGCGGACGTTATCCTTGGCATGGCGCGCTCGGCCGCTTCTCGGAGACCGACCGCAAGAAGGTCGAGGATGCGATCGACGCCACCCATATGTCGGCCTTTGCCGACCGGGTGCTGGGAACTTTATCCGGCGGCGAGCGGCAACGCGCCTGGATCGCGATGCTGATTGCGCAGGATGCACGCTGCCTGCTGCTCGACGAACCCACGGCGGCTCTCGACATCGCCCATCAGATCGAGGTCCTGTCGCTGGTGCGCAGGCTGGCGCATGATGGCAGCAGGAGTGTCATCATCGTTCTGCACGATATCAACATGGCGGCCCGGTTCTGCGACCGGATCCATGCGCTCAAAGGCGGTCGCGTCGTTGCCAGCGGCACACCAGAAGACATTCTTGTGCCTGATACTCTGCAGGCCATATACGGGATTGAAATGAATGTGATTTCAGCGCCGAATACGGCGCACCCGCTCGCCTATGCCTACTAAAGCCATGCCCTTGACAATAGTATCTCGTCGTACCCTTCTCCAGGCTGGCATGGCCGCCATGCTCGCGCCCGCGCCGTCCTTTGCCCAGCAGGGGCCGCTCCGGATCGTCAGCCTCGACTATGGGCTTGCCTCGACGCTGCTTTCGCTCGGCATTACCCCCGTCGGCATTTCCGACGGCGCTGATTGGGACAAATGGGTGGTCGAGCCGGCCATGCCGAAATCTGTCGTCGACATAGGCAGTTCCTACGAGGTCAATTTCGAGATTCTTCTGGAGCTCAAGCCGGATATCATCCTGACGACACCTTATCTCGACGACATGCTGCCGAAGCTTCAATCCGTTGCCAAGGTGCTGCGCCTGGAGATCTTCACGCCTGACTCAGGGCCGGTCCTCTCGTCCGCCATTGCCGCCACGCGCAAGCTTGCGGCCGAACTCGGGCGGGAGACGGAAGGCGAAGAGTTCCTTGCCCGATCGGATGCCTTCTTCGATGATTGCCACCGCCGGCTTGTCGGCAGGCAGGTGCCACCGGTTGCCCTTGTGAGCTTCATGGATGCCCGACACGCACGGATCTATTCGGCGCCGGGCCTGTTTGACAATGCTCTGCAACGTATCGGCGTCAGGAATGCCTGGACGCAGCAATCGAATTACTGGGGTTTCGAGACGATCGGCATCGAGGAATTGTCAAGGATCGCCGATCCCGACGCACGCCTGATCGCCTTCGAGCCGGTGCCACCCGATGTCATGCCAAAACTCGCCGACAGTCCGCTCTGGCGCGAACTTCCCTTCGCCAAGCCTGGACATCTTTCCATTCTGCCGCCGGCCCTGATGTTCGGCATGGTGAACGAGGCGATGCGCTTTGCAGGCCTCGTGACAGACCTTCTGGAACAACAGGCATGACGCTTCATCCCCGCGATAACATGGGACCGGCACTCGTTGTCCTTATGCTGCTTGGTGCCGGATGCGTGGCCTCCTGGCTGCTTGCCACACCCGCAATTTTTTCGTCGCACGAGCCCCACTACGGCGTCGAGCGCATGCTGCTCTACTATTCAACCTTGCCGCGCCTTGCGACAGCGCTGATCGCCGGAGCGGCGCTGGCGCTCTCGGGAGCGCTGTTCCAGCAGGTCCTCCGCAACCCGCTGGCCGATCCGACGACGCTTGGTGTATCGGCCGGGGCAAACCTCGCTCTCGTGGTGGCGTCCCTGTTCCTGCCCGACCTGTTGGGGGCGGGGCGGGATATCGTTGCCCTGTTCGGCAGCGCGATTGCGGCTGCAATCGTCGTCGGCCTGGGCGCTCGCCGTGGCTTCTCGCCCTATTCGCTGGTCCTTTCGGGCCTTGTCCTCAGCCTGTGGTGCGGCGGTCTGTCCGCCATCCTCACCTATCTGAACGAACGGTATCTCGCGAGCCTGTTCATCTGGGGCGCAGGCTCCCTGGCACAGCAGAGCTGGGTCATCCCGCTGTCGCTTTCATGGAAGTTGGCTGCCGTCGCAATCATCTGCTCTCTGGTGATCCGCCCCCTTTCACTGCTCGATCTCGGAGACAGCAGTTCTTCGGCGCTCGGCGTGCGCATCGCGCGATTGCGTGTCGTCGTTATCGCCTGCGCCGTCATGCTGGCGGCCTTCGTCACCAGTGCCGTCGGGGTCATCGGCTTCATAGGGCTCGTTGCGCCCACGCTCGCCCGGCTTGCAGGGGCACGACGCCCGGTACAACTGATCTTCTGGTCGCCACTGATCGGCGCCGGACTGCTCTTTCTTGCCGATTCCGTCCTGCAACTCGTCGCAGGCGGTCTTGGCGACTTTCTGCCAACTGGGGCCGTCACCGCGATTTTCGGTTCGCCGCTGCTTCTGGCGCTCCTGCCTAGGCTGAAGGTCCGTCACCGTATCCAGCAGATGCCGGTAGGAAGGCGACTTCGCCGCTGGAACGGCACTGCGGTGCTCCTTGCTGTCACCTGCGCCTTTGTCCTGTTGCTGGCGATTGCCGTCCTTCTCGGGCGCGGAGCGGACGGCAGCTGGACTTTGCTCTCCGGAGATCTGTGGCGTGATATTCTCGCCATCCGGGCGCCGAAAATATTCGCGGCTCTGGCATCGGGCGCGATGCTCGCCGTTGCCGGCTCCATTCTCCAGAGATTAACGGGTAACGAAATGGCAAGCCCGGAGGTGCTGGGCATCAGCGCCGGCTCAACGTTTGGCGTGGCGATTGCGCTCTTTGCCGTCGCTCCCGGCTTTTCGGGCCAGTTTGCCTTTGCAGTGATTGGCGCTGTCAGCGTCTTGGCCGTCATCCTCCTGACCTCCCGTCGCTCCGGCTTTGCGCCTGAACGGGTATTGCTGGCCGGCATCGCGCTGAGCGCGATGGTCGATGCGGTCGTCGGCGTACTGAGTTCGACCGGAGACCCTCGGGCTGCCTTGCTGATGCGATGGATGAGCGGCTCGACCTATCTTGTCGACGGTTCGATGGCCGCGGCCGAGATGATCATCGCCTGCATCCTGATTGCCGCGGCGCTGACGGCGAGGCGCTGGCTGGACATTCTGCCGCTCGGGCCGGCGCCGGCTGCGGCTGTCGGTTTGTCGCTTGCCAGATCGAGGCTGGCACTTTTCGGCTTGGCCGGTCTGATGACGGCGGCTGCAACCCTGACTGTCGGGCCACTTTCATTCGTCGGACTGATGGGACCGCACCTGGCGCGCGAAGCGGGCCTCACCCGGGCTTTGCCGCAGACGATCGGCGCAGCCTTGATCGGTGGCAGCCTGATGGTGGCTGCGGATTTCATCGGACGCACGCTCGTCTCGCCCTACCAGATACCGGCCGGGCTCGTTTCCGCCCTGATCGGGGCACCGTTTCTGATGCTGATGATGAGAAGAAAAGCCTAATACTGCGCTTGGGCTAAGGCCGAATATCTTTCCGATCCTTGTGATCGGCTTTGGAAACGGGATGGCGTTCGCTGCAATCCCGTTTCCGTTTGGCGAAGGATGGCTGAAAACCACCTCGAGCTTCAACGGGTCTCAGGCACTTGCTGCGAGAGCCGGGCTGAAACGGATGAGGCTCAGGATTTCGAACAACATCTGCGCACCGGCATGTGCGGTATTGGTCGTTGCATCGTATTGAGGCGCCACTTCCACCACGTCGCCGCCGACGAAATTGATGCCCTTCAATCCATGCAGGATGTCGAGTGCCTGCCGGCTCGTCAGGCCGCCGATCTCCGGTGTCCCTGTTCCGGGTGCGAAGGCAGGATCGAGGCTGTCGACATCGAAGGAAAGATAGGTCGGTCCGTCGCCGACGACCTCGCGGGCCTTGGCGATTACCGCCTCGATGCCCATCTTGCCGATCTCCTCGGCATGGATGACGGTCATGCCGCTCTCATAGGAAAATTCCCAGAGATATTCGGCCGCGCCGCGGATACCGATCTGGATCACGCGGGTCGGATCGAGCACGCCGTCGAGCACTGCATTGCGGAAGGGGCCGCCATGGTGGAACTTGGTCAGGTCGTAGGCACCACCGGTATCGCAATGGGCATCGATATGGATCATTCCGACGGGGCGATCGCGACCGACAGCCCTGAGGATCGGATGCGTGATCGAATGGTCGCCGCCGACCGAAAGCGGAATGACATTGGCATCCACCACCTTCTGCAAATGTGCCTCGATATCCTCGTGGCTCATTTCGAGGCGGTAGCGGCTGCGAAACGGCACGTCGCCGATATCCGCCACCTTGATTTCGAAAAGGGGCGCCGTCTTCAGCACGTGGTTATAGGGGCCGACGCGTTCGATGGATCTTAGCGCCCTCGGCCCGAAACGCGAGCCCGGACGGTTCGTCACGCCGAGATCCATCGGCACGCCGATCAGCGCCACGTCGAGATCGCTGAGATCGGGGGCCGCCGGATCGACCTGGCGATAGGTGGCGTCGAGAAGGGTAGGGATCCCGCTATAGGGGGCAGCGCGAGTGCCGCCGGATGAAAAGATGCGGTCTGCCACGGCCCGGAATTCCGGGTCATGAATGCTGCCGCCATGCCCCTCGCCATATCGTTCGCGCAGGCGCTTGAGCGTTTCTTCGTCGATAGCCATGCCGGATTCCTCCGCTGTTGTTGTCTTGGTTGTTATTTCGATGCCGCTTCGAGGGCTTCGTAGTGATCGGTGATCTCGGCACCGGTCGCGATCCAGACGTCGCCCTTGTCGATCACATGCTTAAGGAAGTCGCGCAGAATATGCCACCGCATCGGCCTGCCCGAAACCTGGGGATGCAGGACAAGCGTGGTGACGCCGCCCCATGCGTGGGTGGCCTCGAACTCGTCGATCCAGAGCGGCAGAATGCTCTCGCGGCCAAATAGCGGGCGCGAGCTGGTGCGGCTGGACATGCCGAAATTCCAGTCGTCGAAAGCAAAGTTGACGGGAATTTCGACCGGGCCGGTCAGTCCTTCCGGACCCGCATGCCGGTAGGGCAGGATGTCATCGCGGAACGAGCTCGAATAACGGATTCCGGACTTCTTCAGATAGGCGAGAAGTTCAGGGAAATTCTCGCCCGAGGGCGCGCGATAGCCGACAGGGCGGACACCGAGGGCCGATTGCAGCGCTTCGAAGCCGCGGTCAATTTCCTCGAAGGCTTCATCGAGCTTGGTGCGGTCGGGAAGCTTGTGGAGATATCCGTGGTGGCCGATTTCGTGGCCTGCCTTGAGCATCGCCTCACACTGGGCAGGATGGGCAAGCGCTGTCCAGCCGGGGGTGAAGAATGTGCCCTTCAACCCGAGTTCGTCCATCAATTCGAGGATCTTGGCAATGCCGACGCGCGCGTCGTACCCACCGTGGGATGTCGTTACCATGCGGTCGACATTGGACGGGTTGTTGCCGATCCATGCGGTTTCCGCATCGACGTCGAAGCCGATGAACAACGCGCTCCTGGCGCCGTTCGGCCAGATCATCTTCGGCGTTTCGGGGGCAGGGTTCAGCGGGCGGGGAGAAAGGTCGAACGTCATGTCTGGAACTCTCATCGGAATGTGGGAATGCTGTCGGCATTGCCGGTCATCAGAGCTTCTATCTCGGCGCAGTCGGTAATCTCTTCCAGATTGCCAAGCGCCTGCCACAAGCCATCGACCTTATCCGCCGGCAGGCTCATTGCAACAAGTTCGCGGAACTTTGCTTCGACGGCTACTGCCGGCATCGGACGCTCCGCCGAGCCTGTGGCACGGGGCACCATGCGCTCGAATGTCATGCCGTCGCTGAAGGTCAGCGTCACCACCGGCTCGGCCATGGCATCCATCGTCTCGTCAACGGCCACGCCGATCCTGTCCATCATTGCATGGACATCCGGGCTGCTTCGGCGGTCCTCGGTATAGGCCTGAAGGCCTGCCGTCCCGAACGCACAGCGGGCGGCAAGCGCATAGGGCAGGCTCATCTGCGTCGGCGCCATGGCTGCGCCGACCTTGGCGCCACACATGTCCTTCAGCATCGCGCTCATGCGCAGATCGATATGCTCTATCTCGGAAGCCGTGCGGCCGGTCTCGGCCAGCAGATCTTCAAGCGCATCGACCGCCGAATGGGCGCCGCGGCAGGACGCATAGGGCTTGAGCACGGCGCGGTTGACCTTCCAGATCTCGCCCAGCCCTTCGGCGAGCAGTTCCGGCTGGCAGGCCGACTTGTTATAGGATTTGAAAAATCCGCCCCAGACATCTTCGAAGACCCGGGAAGGTCCGGCAAAACCTTTTGCGGCAAGCAGGGCCGCAAGCAGGCCGCCCTCGGCAGCGCGGCCCGCATGCAGCTTCTTGGCCTGCGATCCGTCATGAATGAAGGCCCAGAGACCCGAGGAAAAACTTGTGGCAAGCGTGATGGCGTCGCGCGTGGCCGATGCATCCAGTCCGAACAATCGGGCACAGGCCGCCGCTGCCGCCATGGTCCCGCATGTGCCGGTAGAGTGCCAGCCGAGACTGTTATGGGCATCGTAGCCGCCGGTCGCTTCCAGAATGCGCCGACCGACATCATAGCCGGCAACCACGGCGGTGATCATGCGCTTGCCGTCAACCGGTTCGCCGATTTCATGCAGGGCGGAAAACAGCGCCGGCATCACGACCGCGCCGGAATGGTCGCAACCACCGGAATCGTCGAGTTCGAATGCATGGGCTGCGCAGCCGTTGAGGAGTGCGGCGTCGCGGGTCGAAGCGGAAAGACCGGTTCCCCAGAGCGGCACCAGGCCCTGCGGGCGCAGAGCCTTTACCGAGATTGCAAATTCGTTCGATCGGGCTCCGGCTACTGCAGCACCAAGCGTATCGGCAATGTGGGTCTTGGTCTTGGCGACGACGCTTGCGGGAAGGGCATCGTATTCGAGAGTGGAGACGAAGCGGGCCAGCCGGTCGACCGGCGTGTCGGCGAGGGGACGGTTCATGGAATACTCGGGGATGCCTGGGAATGCTCGGCGACAGCGGCGCATTCGCTATCGGAATGCGCAATGGATGTTCGGCCGCGACTGCCGCGGCCGAACTTTTTACGAGTCTTACTTTACGGCTTCGCCGTTGATGTAGATGCCGTCGAGCATGGCGCCTTCGAGGCCGTTCTTGGTATAGATCGCCTTGTATTCACCCGATGCCATCAGGGCCTTGAGTGCGCCGACATAAGCGTCACGCAGTGCCGGATCCTTCTTGGAGAAGGCAATGCCCTGGTAGACGGCGGTGAAGGGCTCGCCGATGATGGCATAGGTGCCCTTTTCCAGGTTGGTCATGTAGGGAAGGGTTTCCGAACCCTGCACGGCGCCGTCAACTCGGCCCTGCTTCAACTGCGCACGGGCATCGGCCGAACCTTCGGTGCCGACAACCTTGACGGCTGGAAGGCCCTTGGCTTCGCAGTTGGCCGCGCTCCACTTCGCCGTTTCGTCCGGGAAGGAGGTGCGGCGGCTCATGCCGACAGTCTTGCCGCAGAAATCGGTCGGAACCTTGATCTTGTCACTGTTCGAAGCCAGCGTGTAGAACTGCGCACCGGACTTCATGTAGTCGAGGAAGTCGAGCGTTTCGCGGCGCTTCGGCAGATCGCTCATGCCGCTGTGGATGAGATCGACGCGGCCGGTTTCAAGCGACGAAACCATCTGTTCGAAGCCGATGTCGGCCCATTCCACCGTCGTGCCGAGCTGCTTGGCGAGCGCCAGGCCGAGATCGATATCGACGCCCATCAGAGTGTTGGTGGCCGGGTCCTTGTATTCCATCGGCGGATAGTTGGGCTGGTTGGCGACGACAACCTTGCCGGCGGACTTGATGCGGTCCGGCAGGCCGTCCGCATGCGCGGCTGTCGACGCAAGCACTGCGGCGAGAGCGATGAAAACTGTCTTCATGTGTATTCCCCTTGTTAAGAACCTATCTGGTTTGAAGTCTGTTCGTTCTTGCCGGCCCGCTATCCCATCGGGCCGATTGCCTAGCTGTGAACCGCCTTGATGAACTCAGCCGTGCGCGGGCTTTTCGGCGTGGTCAGCACCTCGGATGCCGGGCCGATCTCGACCATCTTCCCAGCCTCCATGAAAGCCACGGTGTTGGCGACGTTGCGGGCAAAACCGAGTTCGTGGGTGACGACGATCATGGTCATGCCGCTCGCGGCGAGATCCTTCATCACGTCGAGCACTTCGGAAACGAGTTCCGGGTCCAGTGCCGAGGTCGGCTCGTCGAACAGGATCAGTTCCGGCCGCATGCACATGGCGCGGGCGATCGCCACACGCTGCTGCTGACCGCCGGAAAGCTGCGAGGGATAATGGCCGGTCTTGTCGCCCAACCCGACGCGCGCGAGAAGCTCTTCGGCACGCTTGCGCACCTCCGCCACGGGTTCGCGGAGAACCTGCACGGGGCCTTCCATGACGTTTTCCAGCGCCGTCTTGTGCGGAAAAAGATTGAAGCGCTGGAACACCATGCCGACACGGCGGCGCTGGCGGGCCATATCCGCATCGCTGATCTCATAGAGATTGTTGCCTTCGCGGCGATAGCCGACCAGTTCGTCATTGACCCAGATGGCACCTGAATTCATCTTCTCGAGCTGGTTGATGCAGCGCAGGAAGGTGCTCTTGCCGGAACCCGACGGTCCGATGATGCAGCAGACTTCGCCCTTGGAAATTTCCAGGTTGACCTTGTCGAGGGCGGTGAAGGGGCCGTAGAGCTTGGTGACGTCGACTGCTTTTACAACGATATTCTTGGTCATCTCTCACCTCACATCGACGCGCTGACGGACTTGCTGCCACGTCCGAAATAGCGCTCGATATAGTATTGGCCGATCGACAGGAGCGTCACGACGACGAGGTACCAGAAGCAGGCGACCAGAAGCAGTTCGAGCACGCGGGTATTGGCGAAGTAGATGATCTGGGCGTTATGGAGTATTTCCGAATACTGGATGACGCTGGCAAGCGAGGTGAGCTTGACCATGCCGATCACTTCGTTGCCGATCGGCGGCACCATGACGCGCATGGCCTGCGGCAGCACGATCCGGCGCAACATCTGCAACTGCTTCATGCCGATCGCGCGGGCTGCCTCGTACTGGCCGCTATCGACGGACAGGAGGCCGCTGCGCACGACTTCCGATGTATAGGCGCCCTGCGAAATGCCGAGACCGAGCATCGCCGCAACGAACGGCGTCATGATGTCGACGGTGCGGAACTCGAACAGGCCAGGAATGCCCATTTTCGGGAAGATCAGGGCGAGGTTGAACCAGATCATCAATTGCAGAAGCGCCGGTGCACCACGGAAGATCCACACGTAACCCACCGCAATATAGGACAGGACCGGATTGCCGGAGACCCGCATGATGGCAATGACGACGCCGAGTACGATGCCGAGCACCATTGCCGCGACCGTCATGATCAACGTGCTTTCCAGTCCGTCGAGAATGGCCGGGGCGAAAATAAATGTGCCGACGTAGTTCCACTCGATCTGGCCGACGCTGAAGGCTCGGATGATCGCGGCAAGGATGACAAGCACGATCGCCGCGGCGATCATCCGTCCGACATGCCGTTTGGGCACGAGTTTCAGATGAGCGATCTCGTATTTCTGGTCCACTGCGGTCGCTGGCGTTTCGGCTTTGCTCATCGGGCACTCCGCGTCTGTGGCGATGCTGCCGTCGAAGCTGCGGCAAGCAGATCGTCGGCTGCAAAGACAGCCTTGGCGTCGAGTGCTGTTGTAAACCGTTCGATCTGCTCGCGCACCCGTAGAGGTGAGGTCGAGCCGTAGCCGGTGCGGCTGGCGAGCGCGCCGTCAATCGTGATCGCCTTCAGAACGCCGGGCTTCAGGCGGGCGTCGATATTGGGCAGGTCGCTCTCGGTCAGGCCAGCCAGATCATGCCCACGTTCTTCGCAATAGCGCACTACGGCGCCGGTAATCTCATGCGCCTGGGCGAAGGGGACGCCTTCCGAAACCAGCCAGTCGGCGACTTCCGTTGCGAGCGTGAAGCCCTTGGGGGCCTCATCACGCAGTTTGGCAACGTCGAATTCCAGTGTGTCGACCATTCCGGCAAACGCTGGGAGGATGAGCTCCAGTACGTCGATGCTTTCAAACAGCGCGCGTTTGTCCTCGGCGAGGTCGCGGTTATAGGCAAGCGGCATGGCTTTCATCGTCGCCAAGAACCCGGCGACGTTGCCGATCAGGGTGCCGCTCATGCCGCGTGTCAATTCGGCAATGTCCGGGTTCTTCTTCTGCGGCATGATTGAGGAGCCGGTCGAGTAGCTGTCATGCAGTTTGGCCCAGCTGAACTGCTTGGATGCCCATATGCAGATCTCTTCCGCCAGACGCGACAGGCTGACCGTCACCAGCGAGCAGATGAACAGGAATTCGGCGACATGATCGCGCGCCGAGACGGCATCGATGGAGTTTTCGCACGCGGCGGAATAGCCCAGCTCCAGTGCGGAAAGATCCGGACGACATGCGATGCCGGAACCGGCGAGAGCGGCGGCGCCGAGCGGCGAGCGGTCGAAGCGACGGTCGAAATCCTCGAAACGCTCCAGATCGCGCAGCAGGCTCTGTGCGTGTGCCATCAGATGATGGCCGAGGACGATGGGCTGAGCAGGCTGAAGATGGGTGAAGCCCGGCATCACCGTCTCCACATGCTTGGTCGCCTGGGAAACCAGCGCCTTCTCGACATCGATGACGCCGCGAGAGAGTTCCCTTGCCATGCGGCGCAGATAGAGGCGGGTATTGTTGGCAGTCTGGTCGTTGCGCGAACGGCCGGCTCGCAGCTTGCCGCCAAGCGCGCCGAGCCGCTGCATCAGCAGGCGCTCGATGAAGGTATGAATGTCTTCGTCAGACGCAATCGGCTCTTCGCGCTTCTCGGCGATGTCGACTTCAATCTGGTCGAGTGCGCCACGGATCGTTGCAAATTCCGTGTCATCCAGCACGCCGGCGCGCTTGAGTTCGGACGCATGGGCTCGCGAACCTGCAAGGTCTTCGCGGAAGAGGCGGAAATAGGAAGGGTGGGCGCGAGAAAGGTTAGCAAGCGCTTCGGAAGGGCCGGACTTGAAACGTCCACCCCAGAGCTGGGTCGGCTCAGACATTATTCTTCCCCTGTCTGTCAAAAATTTAGGCAAAATTCCCACGTGCCTCCAATCGGGGCAAGCGAAGTTAATTCCTTCTGCCTATGACGAAAACGACTAGCCAGCTAGACGCAAGGCGCTTAGTCTGGAAGCGACTACTTTGGAGAGCGAGGCTTAAGTGTCGGGTCGCAAGCAATTTCCATCGATGACAGCGCTGCAGGTTCTTCTGGCCGTGGCGGAGCGAGGGTCGACGAGTGCGGCGGCCGAGCCGGTGGCGCTATCGCAGAGCGCCGTCAGCAAGCAATTGATCGGGCTTGAGGAACTGATCGGTGGCCCGGCATTCTATAGAACGCCGAACGGCATGGTGCCGACAGAGCTCGGATCAATCTACATCGAACACGCGCGCACCGCGATCAAGGCGATGGAAGACGCAGCGCTGAAGGTTGCGCGCCTCAAGCCCGGACCGCGCGTGCTTCGCCTGCAGGTACCGCCGATCTTCGGCGACCGCTGGCTGCTGCCCCGCTTCGTCCAATTCACCGAGGCGCATCCGGAGATCGAGGTGCAGTTTACGACATTCGTGTCCAAGACCCAGACGGAAGTCCCCGATGGCATGGTTCGCTTCGTCGTGGAGCCGGTGGCCGACGAAGAGGGGGAATATCTGTTCGGGCATGATATTCGCCTCGTCAGCGCTCCGTCCTACTGGGAGAAGCTGGGCGAGTCTCCTTCGATCGAAGCGGCATCAAGAGGGGTAATGCTGGAACATCCGCAGACCCCCTTTCATTGGCCGTTCCTGGCAAGCGCAAATGGCAGGCAAGGGCTCGAAGTGCGTCACACGATGCGCTTTGGCTATTATACGATGGTCATCCGCGCAGCACTCGCAGGCCAGGGCATGGCCCTGATCCCGCATGGATTGATCGTCGAGGATCTGGCGGCAGGGCGCCTCGTCAATCCGGGCGGGCTCGGCTATCGAAGCGATTACGGCTATTGGTTCACCCGGCCCCGCAACCTGCCGACCAGCCAGTCCATGCAGTTGTTTCAGCAATGGATCGATGCCGAGTCCAGAGCCGTTCGGGATTGAAACGCCGATGGTTGCCTGGAATGGGTGCCTGAAGTCCCCGAGGCCCAGCATTAAAAAATCGAGCGATAATTTGACTGGGATTGGGTGGCGAGTAAGATTAACTTATTGAATTCGCGTGAGTTAATTGACAATTTTCAGACCTATATCTTTCACATATACCCCTTTCGCTATTTCATATTTTTCCTCCTGTCCTCGGTTCGTTATGCAGAATTACGTTGCATACGACGGGAGGAAATATTCGTTGAAAACCGACGATTTTCAAAATGGCGCCATGTCTTCCGGTTCCGATACGAAGCTCGTGTTCGGTGGAAAGAGCGTCGTTGGAACATCGACCCTTCCAGTTTACGACAAGTTCAGCCGCCATGTCGTCCGACAGGTTCATCTGCCCTCTCCGGCGCAGGTGCGAGATGCCATAGATGCCCTGCAGGAGTCTTATGAAGACGATCTCCTGACGCCTTTCGAGCGAGGGGAAATCCTGTTCAAGGCTGCTGGCTTGATCGAGGAAAGGGCAGAGGAATTTGTCGAGGCGCTTCGGGTCGAGGCGGGTTTTCCTGTCTCCGATGCCCGCGGCGAGATCAGCCGCACCGTGGAGACGCTTCGGCTTTCCGCCGAGGAGGCCAGGCGGCTTGCGGGTGATATCGTGCCGGTCATGGGCGCACCCGGACAAAAGGGACGTTTCGGTTTCACGCTGCGCGTCCCACTTGGCATCGTTGCCGCGATCACACCCTTCAACGCGCCGCTCAATACGGTCGCTCACAAGGTCGGTCCGGCAATCGCGGCCGGAAACGCCGTCCTGCTCAAGCCATCGCTGCATACGCCGACGCCGTCGAATCTGCTGGCCGAGGTGCTGGTAAAAGCCGGGCTTCCGGGCCGCCGTATTGCGGTGCTGCATGGGGGTGGCGATCTCGTCAAGCTGATTGCCGAAGACCAGCGCATCCGCTTCTTCGCCTTCACCGGCTCAACCGAAGTCGGCGCGATCATCCAGCAATATGCCGGGTTGCGCCGCACGCAGATGGAACTCGGGTCGATCGCCTTCACCTATGTGGCCGACGATGCCGACATCGACAAGGCCCTGCCCAAGATCGTCAATGCGGCGTATCGCAAGGCGGGACAGGTCTGCACCTCGGTCCAGATGCTTCTCGTCCATCGGTCGCGTATGACCGAAGTTGAGAAGAAGCTTACGCCGCTCGTGTCCGCCATGGCTCATGGCGACCCGGCTGACCCGAAGACCCGGGTGGGGCCGGTGATCAGCCCCGAGGCGGCAGAACGTATCGAAGCCTGGGTCGAGCAGGCGGTGCGCGGGGGCGCCCGCAAGCTGGTGGGAGGAAAACGCCAGGGACCGCTCGTTCCGGCGACCCTGCTTGCCGACGTTCCTGAGGACAGCCCGGTCGGATGCAAGGAAGTGTTCGGACCGGTCATGTCGCTGGTTCCTGTCGCGTCGCTCGACGAGGCTCTGAAACGGATCAACGGAACGCCTTATGGCCTTGCCGCCGGCATTTTCACCAACCGGCTGGGCGATGCGATGCGTGCGGTCCGGCAGGCCGAGGTCGGCAATATCTTCATCAACGAGGCCTCCAGTGCCCGCGTCGACGTGATGCCCTATGGCGGCTCGAAGGACAGCGGGTTCGGCCGCGAGGGACCACGCTCGGCGATTGCCGAAATGACCGAAGAGCGAATGGTCAGCTTCACCACGGATTGAGCCGGATACGGCCCTAATAGCAAGGAATCGGAGGAAAATATGCCTGTCATGAAAGGCGCCACGGTGATCGCCGAAACGCTGGCAAACGAGAAGATCCCCTATGTTTTTGGCATTTGCGGCCATGGCAATGTTGGGTTTCTCGATGCGCTTTATGAGGTCAAGGACAAGGTCAAGCTGATCTCGCCGCGGCATGAGCAATGTGCCGGCCATATGGCCGACGGCTATTTTCGCGTAAAGCACAAGCCGGTCGCCACCTTGACCTCTACAGGTCCCGGAACGGCCAACATGGTGATGCCGCTGGTCACCGCGCTGTCAGACTCGTCCGCCTTCCTGGCGATCACGGCGAACGTGCCGACATCACAGCACAATCGCGGCCCCTTCCAGGAACTCTACCACCACAATCAGGCTGATTTTTCTTCCGTGCTCCGGCCGGTTGTCAAGCGCGCCTTCCAGCCGAGCCGTGTCGACATGCTGCCGCTGGCCTTGAGGCAGGCGATGAATACGATGACCGTCGGCCGTCCCGGCCCGGTCAATATCGACATTCCCTATAACGTCTTCCAGGAGGAGGCCGATGTCGAATTGCCGCCGCCATCGGGCATGGACAGGCCGCATCGCCCGGCAGCGAGCCCGGCAGACGTCAAGGCCGCCGCAGGTATGCTGGCAGCCGCCAGAAAGCCTGCGCTGTTCATAGGCCATGGCGCGACGCTCTCCGAAGCCGGGCCGGAACTGCTCGAACTCGTCGAGCGGCTGCAGATCCCGGTCATCACATCGCCGAACGGCATGGGTTGCATTCCAGCGACAAATCCGCTGGCACTTGGCTTCATTGGCCGTAACGGTGCCTATCCCGCCAATCAGGCCGGTCGTTTTGCCGACCTTATCCTCACCGTCGGCACGCGGTTCGACGATCGTTCCTCGTCGTCGTGGATCCCCGGCTATTCCTGGAATTTCCCGCATACCAAGCTCATCCATGTGGATATCGATCCGCAGGAACTCGGACGCAATTACCAGCCGGATCTCGGTATCATCGCCGACGGAAAGACCTTCGTCCGGCAGTTGCTCGACGCGCTTGTGGATTATCCCGAGGTGACCGATGCCACCTATGCGCCCTGGCGGGAAGACGTGATGGGCTGGGTGCGGGAATGGGAAGCCTTCGTGCAGCCCCGTTTCAGCGAGGAGACGGCGCCGCTGCGCCCGGAATTCGTCGTGTCGACGCTGCAGAAAATGCTGCCGGAAGAGACCATACTGACGCTTGATTCCGGCGTGCACCACAATTGGTTCATGCAGTTCTGGAAGGCTCGCAACCCGCAGAGCATGCTCAACAGCTGGGGTTACTCGTCGATGGGCTTCGGCGTCTGCTCCGTCCTCGGCGCTCAGCTTGCCGAGCCGGAACGGCCTTGCGTTTCCGTCTGCGGCGACGGCGGGTTCACCATGACGCCATACGTGCTTTGCACGGCGGTCGAATACGAGCTGCCATGCATCTGGATCGTCTGGAACAATTTTGCCTGGGGTGCGATCCGCGACATCCAGTATGGAATGTTCAATGGCCGAGAAATCGGTACCGCCTTCTACAAGGGCGATAACGGCGCGCCTTACAACCCGGATTTTGCAGCCTGGGCCCGCGCTTGCGGCGCCGATGGCTACACCGTCAAGCGGCCGGAGCAGCTGGCAGAAGCGGTGCAGCAGGCGCTTGCCAACAAGCGTCCCTGCCTGATCGACGTGCATGTCGATGCGGACGTGCGCCCGCCATCGACGGGTACCTGGCAGCTGCCGCCCATTCCGATCAAGGAGCCGATTTTCGGCAAACCACACAGAGTCTGATCAAGGTCCATTCGGCGTCACTTGGGAGCGGTGGCGCCGACATTCAAACAACCAGATGGAGGAGTGTCATGAAGAATAGCATAGGGACGGAATGGACAATTCGCCGGCGTGGCGTGATGGCGCTGGCCGCGGGAATGCTGCTGGCCGGCACGGTGACCGGCCACGCGCAGGATGGTCCGATCCGCATCGGTATCATTTCACCGAAACAGGGTCCGAGCGCATCGATCGGCCTCAACATGGCACGCGGCGCCGAGCTTGCGCTGTCAATGCACGACGGTGGCAAAGTCATGGGCAAGGCGGCGGAAACGGTCTGGCTCGACGAGGCAAGCCCGCAGGTCTCACAGCAGAACATGCAGCGCATGGCGGACGAATATAAGGCCGTTGGCGTCGTCGGCGGCAATTCGAGTGCTGCCGTGCTGGCCATGATGAGCGTGGCCCAGCGCACCAAGACGCCCCTTATTTCCGCCGGCTCCGCTGCGCGTGAAATCACCGGATCGAGCTGTAACCGCTATACCTTCCGCACTCAGGCTTCCGCGCCGGTCCAGCTGAAGGCGATCGCCAATGATATCGCGGGCAAGAAGGTCTATTTCCTCACGCCTTCCTACGCATTCGGTCAGGACGTATTGCGCTCCGGCCGCGAGATGCTCGCATCGGTCAAGGCAAAGGAAGTGGGCAATGATGAGGTGCCGGTCGGTACTGCCGATTACTCCTCATTCATCCTGAAGATCCGTCAGGCCCAGCCTGATGTCATCGTCGGTGCGCTCGTTGGCCTCGACCTGTCGAATTTCATGAAACAGTGGAACGAGCTTGGCATGAAGGGCACGATCCCGATCTTCGAGGTAGCGGTCAGCGATACCGACTTCTGGGATATCGGCCCGGCCGCTGCCACCGGCACGCATGTAAAGCCCTGGTATTACAACGATCCCAAGAATTCCGAGCCGGAGAAGGAATTCACCAAGGCGTATATTGCGAAGTTCAACCAGCCGCCGTCGGACAAGGCTTGGTCCGGCTGGACGGCAACGCGCGCGCTGATCGCGTCCATCGAAGCCGGCAAGTCGACCAAGCCGGAAGATGTCGTGACCAATCTGGAGAAGTGGAAGGAAACGCAATCGGCTGTTCCCTACGGGTTCCGGTCCTGGGACCACCAGCTTGTCCGGCCGATGGTGGTCGTCAAGGTGAAGGACAAGATCACCGACAAATGGGACTACATGGATGTCGTCCGCTGGTCGAACGACAACGAAGCCGACACCGAGAAGGCCTTCGGCACGAAGGAGGAAATCGGCTGCAACATGGGTTCGTTCTAGCGCTCCCGTCCATCCGATAGCTCAACCTTAGCCTTGTCGCGGTATGCATGCCTGCGTGCCGCGCATGGGCTTCATCCAAGATGGGTTTGCCATGGAGATCATCCTTTCACAGGCCGCCAACGGGCTGGTGCTCGGCTTCATCTATGTGCTGATCGCGGTCGGACTGTCGATCACGTTCGGCATGCTCGGCATCGTCAATTTTGCACATGGTGCGTTCTTTGCGATCGGCGCCTACTTCGCCTTTGAACTGCAGCGGCGGTTCGGCTGGGGCGCGGTCATTTTCGCGCCGCTGCTGACGGCGCTTGTCGGTATCGTTGTCGAAGTTCTGCTTATCAGACGCTTATATGGCAAAGATCCGCTGATCAGCCTGGTCGTGACTTTTGCGCTCGGCCTGCTGATCGAGGCCCTGATCCGTTTCGTGTGGGGTGCCGACGGAAAGCCGCTCGCACCACCCGAATTCCTCAACGGCTTCATCATCCTCGGCCCGATCTTCATGACCAAATACCGTATTGCGGTTCTGGGCATGACCATATTCGTGCTTTGCATGCTCTGGGCCTTCATCGCACTGACGCCTTATGGCCGCATCCTGCGTGCCGGCAGCCGCGATCCGGAAATGGTCGATATGCTCGGCATCAATTTGCCCCGGGTTCTCACCGGTGTCTTCGGCCTCGGCTGTGGGCTTGCCGGGATCGCCGGTGTCCTTGCCGGGCCGCTCTGGACAGTGTCCCCCTCGATGGCGGCGAATGCAGTCATGCCGGCTTTTGTCATCGTGGCGATCGGTGGCCTCGGCTCCTTCGTCGGCGCACTGATCGCCGGATTGGCGGTGGGCATCGTCACGTCACTTACCATCCAATTCTGGCCGGCTGCCTCCACCGCATCGATGTATGCGCTGATGTTGCTGGTGCTGCTTGTTCGCCCGAGAGGTCTCCTTGGTGCGCGATGGGAGCGTTTCGAATGAAGCTTTATAACCTCTTCAAATCGCCGGTCCTGATTGCACTGGCCGTATTGCTGCTGATCACCGGTTTTGTCTGGCTGGAGGGCGGCGCCATCAACCACGTGACGCAGATCGCCATCTACGTGCTCTACGCACTCGGGGTGAACATCCTCATCGGCTATCTCGGGCTGGTGCCTTTCGGTGCCTCCTTGTTTTTCGGCTGTGCCAGCTATGCCGTGGCGCTGACGCTCGGCAAATCGATGCCAAACGAGATCCTCGCGCTCGTCGCGTGCATCGTCTTCTCGGTTCTTCTGGCCGCCATCGTCGGCGCTGTCATCCTGCGGCGCAAGGGGCTGTATTTCTCCCTGATCACACTTGCCTGCTCGCAGGTCGCGTCCGAGATCGCCTTCAAGTGGACCGATCTGACCGGCGGCGAGAACGGCATCCAGAACGTGCCGCGCCCACTCTTCACAAGTGCCTGGGCATTCCACTGGTTCACGCTTGCGGTGGTGACGCTGACGCTGTTTGCCGTCTGGCGGCTGGTCCATTCGCCGTTCGGCCGCCTTATGCAGGCCATCCGCGACAATGAACAGCGCGCCGTGACGCTCGGGTTCAACGCATTCCGGGTTCGTTTCATCGGCTTCTGTCTCGCTGGTGCCGTTGTCGGCATTTCTGGCGGCCTTCTGGCCATGATGCTGCAGGGTGCCTATGCCGACAGCATGGGTTGGCAGCGCGCCGGCGACCCCGTGCTGATGGCCGCACTCGGCGGCGTCCATCACTTCCTTGGCCCACTCTGGGGGGCGATCACCTTCCTGGTCCTCGAAGAACAGCTTTCCGTCGTCACCGATAACTGGTGGCTCTATTTCGCGCCGCTGATCATCGTGTTTGCTATTCTTTCTCCGGAGGGCATGCAGGGCATCTATGACCGGATACTTGGCCGCAACCGCTGGACCCTGACGAGAAACGAAATCCCGCCTAAGCCGGCTACGATTGCGCCCTACGCGCCTGCGGGGAAGGGAGGCATGGTCGAAGGCGAGCCGGTCCTTTCCATCCGAGGGCTGAGCAAGCGCTTCGGATCGATTGTCACGCAGAACGACGTGACGGTCGATGTCTACCCGAACAGGCTGCATTCGATCATCGGTCCGAACGGTGCCGGCAAGACGACGTTCTTCAACATGCTGACCGGCCTGATGCGGCCGGACGAAGGCTCGATCGTCTTCAAGGGCAAGGACATTACCAGCCTTCCGGCAGACAAGCGTGCCCGGCTTGGCATAGCGCGGTCGTTCCAGATCCTCAGCGTGTTTCGCAATGTCACGGCATTCGAGAATGTACGCATAGCCGTGCAGGCCTCGCTGAACCGCAATCTGGGCTTTTGGCGGGACGCCTACGACGACGAGGAAATGAATGCCAAGACATGGTCGATCCTTGCAGCTGTCGGACTTGTAGAGCGCGCAGGCGTGCCCTGCAGCGAGCTGTCGCATGGTGAAAACCGTCTTCTGGAGATTGCCATCACGCTCGCCGGCGATGCATCCGTCATCCTGCTCGACGAACCATTGGCAGGCCTTGCCGAAAGCGACCGCAAGACCGTTTCCGAATTGATTGTCCGGTTGGCCAAGAGCCATGCCGTGCTCTTGATCGAGCATGATATCGACCGCGTCATTTCGCTGTCGGATCGGATCACCGTGCTGCACCTCGGCAAGCTCATTGCCGATGGCAATCCGCACGATGTCGTCGCCAATCCGCAGGTCGTGGAGGCCTATCTGGGCAAGGCGAAGACCGAGGCTACCGACGCTGGTGTCGTTCACGCCACGCCGAAAAAGGTCACTGCCCAGCCTGACCGTCCGGTCCTGCTGGAACTCAGCAACGTCCGCGCGGGTTATGGCGGCGGGGTGGTTCTCGACGGTGTCGACATGGTCATCCGCCAATCGGAAGTCGTCGCATTGCTTGGCCGCAACGGTGTCGGCAAGACCACAGCTCTGCGAACGATGATGGGCACGCTCACTCCGAGCGAGGGCAAGGTGTTGTTCCGTGGTGAAGACATCACCAAGATGAGGGCGGACCGGATCAACCATCGGGGCATCTCGATCGTGCCGGAGGGGCGCCGTCTTTTCCCGAACCTGACGGTCAACGAGAATCTTGTCCTGGCTGCGAGGAGCGGTGGAGCGACGATGGAAGAGGTCTATGATCTTTTCCCCAAGCTGCGGGTGCTGATCCGCAACAAGGCCGAAAATCTCTCCGGCGGTGAGCGCCAGATGGTCGCCATCGCCAGGGCTCTGATGGTGCCGAGCCAGCTCATCCTTCTGGACGAGCCCTATGAAGGCCTTGCTCCTGCGGTCGTGCAGGAGGTGCGCAGTGCCGTGACGCGGCTTTCCACCAAGGCGAGCCTGGTCATCGTCGAGCATCACGCCGATGAGGTTCTGGCGCTTGCCGAGCGAGCCTATGTGTTGGTCAACGGCAAGGTGGCCTTCGCCGGTGAATCGGCAAAACTTGCAAGCGATGATGCATTGCAGGACCGTCTGCTCGGCATTGCTGCGGTGGAGGCTTGAACCCGATGAAGGATCTCGCAACCCAAAGGCCGCCGGGCATCAATACATATTCCTACATCTGGAGCCTTCCGGCAGATCAGTGCCTCACGGCGCTGATGGAAAGGGGATACCGGGAATTCGAACTGATGATCCACCCGCCGCACCTTTCCTTCGATCGGGCAACGGCCGAATACCAGGCGCTGCGGCGGGTCATGCTCGGCGGGGAGGCGAAAGTTCATTCTCTGAACCTGCCGAGCCTCGATACCAACCTCGCCAGCGTGTTCACCGACATGCGGGCTTTCTCGCAGGGTATGTTCAGAAAGGCGCTGGAACTGTGCTCCAGCCTTGAGGTTCCTTATCTGGTCACGGTGCCCGGACGCGTAAGTCCGCTATTCCCACCTGATCGAGCCGTCACCCGCGACCTCATGCAGCGCAGTATCGAGGCTCTCCTGCCGGACGCGGAACGCCTTGGCGTCAAGCTGGCGATTGAGAACGTGCCCTTTGCATCGTTCCCGGAAGCGCAGAGCGTGGTGGAGTTCGTCACGGCGATGGCCAGTCCTCACCTCGCCATCGTCTATGACGTGGCCAATGCTCACTTCATCGGCGAGGACCCGGCAAGCGGGATCGAGGCGGTTCAGGACTATCTGGCGGTGGTGCATTTTTCCGACACGACAAGGTCTGCCTGGCGGCATGATCCGATCGGGGAGGGGGATCTCGATTTTTCAGCCGCATGCGCTGCGCTGGACCAGATTTCCTGGTCCGGGCCGGTGATGATGGAAATCATATCGAATGAACCTGGCCCCGCGATCGAGCGGAGCCACCGGGCGCTGACGCGGCATGGGTTTCCCGCTCCAAGCGGACAGCACTGAAAAATATTCTGGAGGATGAAAAATGAAAGAACAGCCTTTCGGCAAAGTGCTGGTGACGGGGGCGGGCGGACTGCTCGGCCGTTACGTCGTCGATAAGTTGCTCTCAGAGGGGATCGAAGTGCGTGCATTCGACCGCATCGAGGGAGCGGCCGATGTTGAGTGGATGGTAGGAGACATCACCGATCCGAAGGCGGTCGATGCGGCCGTCTCAGGCGTGGATGCCGTGCTGCATATCGCCGCGATCGCCAATATCTGGAATGGTACGGGTGAGCAGATCATGCACACCAACGTGATGGGAACCTGGCTGGTATTCGATGCTGCGCAGCGCCATCGTGTCGCCAGAGTCGTTTTCTGTTCATCGGATTCTGTTGCGGGCTACACCGTCCGCGAAGGCAAGATGCTTCATCCCCGTTATGCACCGCTCGACAACGAGCATCCTCGGCTGGCGACCGACCCCTATGCGCTCAGCAAGGTCATCGGAGAGGATATCGCACGGTCTTTTGCCTATGCGGGCATGCAGGCCATCGCGCTGCGGACGGTTTTCGTCGCCTATCCGGAGATGGAGAAGGAAATCCTTGCGCGCGCCCGGGATCCTGAAAATTATAAGGGACCAGCGGTCGGCGGACCGTCTTCAGCCGGCGGCGGCCCGCTTTACCACCACATCGATCCCCGCGACGTTGCGAGTGCTTTCTATCTGGCGCTGAACCTCAAGATGAAGAATGGCGACTACGACGCCTTCTATCTGGCATCCGAGGAAACGCTGTCGCCCGAACCGACGCTCGACAGGCTTCAACGTCTGCATGGCGGTGCCGTCGAGGTGCGCGACCGAGGGCACTACGAAAAGCAACCCTTCGCCCCGCTCTACGATCTGCAGCATGCCCGTGACGTCCTCGGCTTCCGCGCCGAGCACAGCAAGCGGCATCTCCTCGATCAGATCTGATCGACATTCATTCAAAAGCCAAGGAGTATATCATGACCACCATCGTTCCCCCGGTCGAAGCGACCAAGAACGCCACGGCGGACAAGCAGGCGGTGACCCGCAACCTGGCCGAACTCAAGTGGAACCAGTATCCCGGCCATTACGAACAGGCGCTATCCAAGGCAATCGTCACGCCGGCGCTGGTCGGCAGCCGTTTTTTCGATCATCGCATTTCCTCCTATGAACCAGGAGCCTGGGTGGAAAGCCATTCGCATGTGGTTCAGGAACAGATCTATCATGTGCTGAGTGGCGAGGGATTGCTCGTTGTCGATGGCGAACAGCGGCTGGTTAGCGCAAATGACGTGACCTACATCCCGCCGGGCGTGGTGCACGAATTCCATTGTACCGGCAATGACAACCTCGTCTTCCTGGTCATCACCAGCCCGCCGACCGACGAGGAGCCTGCTCCCCGGACGCGGTCGTGAGGTGGCAGACATGGCTCAGAAAGTCGTCGTAACCGGCGGGACCGGTTGGCTCGGCGGTGCCGTCGTGAAAGCACTGCTTGCCCGTGGGCACACCGTCGTTGCAGCCGATGTTGCCGTCAACCCGGCCTTCGCCGCTCTCGCCAATGCCGAGCCGGCACTGACGGCCGTTTCCGTCGATCTGGCGGATGCTGCGGGCATCTCGGCATTGCTCATGAGTGTCAAGCCGGATGCAATCGTTCACTGCGCGGCCATCGTCGGCGTTGCCAATTGTGCCGTCAACCCGGCCAAGGCATACCGCGTCAATGTCGAAGGCACCGTGAACCTGTTCGAGGCTGCATGCCTTGCCGGGATCAAGAGGGTGGTGAATGTCAGCACCGAGGAGACATATGGGGACTTCCAATCTGCCGTGATCGGCGAGGATCATCCGCAGAACCCGACCAGCATCTACGGTGCCACAAAGCTGGCGAGCGAGCAGATCGGCCGCGTCTATGCCCGGCAATACGGGATGGAATGCATCAATGTCAGGACCTGCTGGGTCTATGGGCCGGATCTGCCAAGGCCGCGCATGCCGAAGACCTATATCGATGCGGCGCTCAAGGGAGAGCCCTTGCACATTTCCACCGGCGGCGATCTGGCTGTCGATCAGGTCTATATCGACGATACTGTCCAGGGTGTCGTTCTGGCCCTGGAAAAGGAACATCATCGGTTCGACGCCTATAATGTCGCAACCGGCGAAGCGCCGACGGTGAGCGAGGTAGCTCAGATCGTCAATGCTGCCATTCCCGGCGCCGACATTCGTGTCGATCCCGGCCCCTATTATCCGAGTGAAGGCATCGTCAGTGCCAAAAAGGGTGCGCTCGACATTTCGCGGGCACGGGTAGAACTCGGCTATGCACCACAATTCAGCATCCTCAAGGGGATGGAGAAGATGATCGAACTCAGCCGTGCCGAGCTTTCAAATAGGAGTATTGATAAATGAAACCGCTTGTCGTTCTGTTCGGCGGGTCGCGGGGTATTGGCCGCGCCTGCGTGGAAACGCTTTCTAAGGATGGTTATGACGTTGCCTTTACCTCCACATCCGGTGTGCAGGAGGGAGAGGCAGGTCGCGCCTACGCCTGCGACATCCGCGATGCGGGCTCGGTCGCAGCCGTTCTGGACAAGGTAAAGCAGGATTTCGGCAGGCCGGTTCATGCGGTCGTTGCCAATGCCGGGATCAACGTGCCTCCGGCACCGCTTGCGTCGTTTCCGCCTGCAGATTTCGAAAGCCTCGTTTCGGTCAACTTGATCGGAGCCTTCAATGTGCTTTCGGCCGCTGCCCGTGTGGTCGAGGATGGCGGCGCCATTGTCGGCTTGACGACGTCTCTGGTGCGCAAGGCTGTACCTGGCGTCGGGCCGTATGCGGCAACGAAAGCAGCCGTCGAGTCACTCTTGCGGTCGATGACGATGGAGCTTGCTTCGCGCAAGATCCGCGTCAATGGGGTGGCTCCAGGCCCTGTCGATACGGACCTTTTCCGGGCAGGAAAGAGTGAGGAGGCTGTAGCGAAATCCGCAGCCATGGCTCCCCTCAATCGCGTCGGCCGACCGGAGGAGATTGCGGCAGTGGTTTCCTTCCTGATCTCGGAGAAATCGTCCTGGATCAATGGCCAGATCATACAGCCGAACGGCGGGCTGGTCTGAGGACGCCATATCGAAACGATACCATATTATGGGCCGGCCTCCAGGGCCGGCCTTTTCATGCGTGCTTTCTGACTTCGGCCACGGCGCTCAAACCACGAGCCCGGGATTGCGAGATCAGTTCCACGCCATGCCAGTTGCCGTTCGAAACATGTTCATGTGCGAGGCTCAACAACTCCCGGTGGGCCAGCATCAGCGCATCCGAGGCTCTTTGCGGTGGAAGCGCGAAGACGTAATTCGTCCTGGAGATTGCCGCGTCTGAAATTTTCAGACAGCGCCAGTTCTTCGCAAGCGCCGTGCCGTGGACATTGATCGCCGACATGGGCTTGATCGTTGCGCCGAGCCCCTGTGCCAGACAACCCATCAGCATGGGCAGCGAGTCGATTTCCGACACAGGCATCAGCGAGATATCGAGCCGTTCGAACTCGATGTCTATCCGCCGCCGCAGTCCGTGGCCTTTACTTGGCAGAAACAGCGGCAGTTCCTGTATCTCGGCGAGCGTGATCGTGTCCCTGTTACGCTGGAACAGCGAACTGCCGGCGGGCAGGATGACGAACAGTTCCTCATCCAGAAGCGGCGTACACTGCCAGTCGACCACCGCGTTGTTGGTGAAGAGGATGGCCATGTCGAGCTCACCATTGCTCGCCATATGCTGGAGATGGCCCGAAAGCCCTTCGACGATGTTGACCAGAATGCCGGGATAACGTTCCTGCATTCGCTCAAGGAACGGCATGCCTATTTGACAGGCGGTGGTCGGTGCTATCCCGAGACAGACGCGGCCGGTGATCTCTGCCGTGGGCTGTCGGGCCAGCGTCAATGCATGATCGAGCTGCCGGAGAACGAATTTCGCATGACGAAAAAGGGCAAAACCGTTGCTGGTCGGAGAAACGCCTTTTGCCGAGCGGATGAGCAGCGGGGCACCGATCTCGTCCTCCAGTCGGGCGATCTGCTGGCTGAGCGCCGGCTGGGCGATATACAGCTGTCGCGAAGCCTCGGCAAAGCTGCCGCACTCCACGATTGCAACGAAATATTTGAGTTGTCTTGTATCCACGTCT
Organism: Neorhizobium sp. NCHU2750; assembly: GCF_003597675.1. Taxonomy (NCBI): domain Bacteria; kingdom Pseudomonadati; phylum Pseudomonadota; class Alphaproteobacteria; order Hyphomicrobiales; family Rhizobiaceae; genus Neorhizobium; species Neorhizobium sp. NCHU2750. The sequence continues at coordinate 521,854 of NZ_CP030828.1, forward strand.
GTCTCCTCCCACCCGTGACCTCCCCGCCTCGAGCAGCTTCGACTCTTATGCATGATTGCGAGTTTTAACAATCATTTATGTGTGTTTCACCTCGGCATCTCATGGCAGTTGACGTCAGCGACGATGCCCGGCCGTGCCGTCTTGAGAGAAACCACAAAAAAGCATGGCCGCGCTTTCACGCGGCCATATCATAACGATGGGAGAGACGGATGACGCAGCGGCGCCCCGTTCAGGCATTCGCCTTCACTCACGCTTCGACGACCAGACCTTTCGCCTTCAGTACCGTTTCGAGGTTGGAGACTTCCACGACGGACTTTCCGGCCTTGTAAGCTGCTATGTAGCCAGCCTCAGCGTCATCGCGTGCCTTCGACAGCCGGGCAACGTTTGCGGCCTCGGCCTTCCTCACGACGACGAGCCCGTCTGCATCACCGACGACGATGTCGCCCGGGTAGATAATTTCATCGCCAAAGGTAATCGGCTCGTTGGTGGCGCCGAGCGTCTCTTTCACGGTGCCCTTGATGCAGACGCTCAGAGAAAAGACAGGGAAGCCGAGTTCACGCAATTGTACCGTATCGCGCACGCCGGTGTCGGTGACCAGGCCGCCGATGCCCTTCGCGAGGCAGGCATTAGCTAGCACGTCGCCAAATGAGCCGGCCTCTTCGTATTCACCCGCCGACACCACGATGATGTCTCCCGGCTGCGCGTAGTTGATTGCGACCTGCAGCATGATATTGTCGCGCGGTGCGCACTTGACCGTGAATGCCGGGCCACAGAGTGTCATTCGATGATCGACAGGCTTGATCCTTGACGAAAGAGCGCCTTTCCTCCCCTGCGCTTCATGGATAGTCGCTGGCGAAAATTGGGAAAGCGCGGCGACTTCGTCCTTGGTCGGACGGTCAATCTTCTGATTCAGTCGGATCATTTTTTCCTCCATAGGCACCGAGAACGCCGCGTTATCAGTCGCAGCATGTATGTCGTATTCTCAGCACCGGCATCTCACAAATATATGTTATTGATGCCAGACATAACCGCTCTGTATGCCGCCGTAGCGGCGGCCAAAGTTATTTGGTTGCCGGGCGCTTCGACCTCATCACTTGGCGGTGCAGATCCTAAGCGCCCTACGCGCTTTAACTCGCCGGACCGAACCAGGTCGAGATTTCTCGATGTCTTCATTGCGAAGGAGACTGCCCATGTTGGCCTTAACGTGAATATCGGCAGGCGCCAGTCAAAAAAAAAGACTAATGGACGGCGATCATAAAAAACTATTTCCGGAGGAGTCTATATAAAATAAAGATATGCCGGAGTGAGAGGTTTGGGAGAAGCTGTGATGATCCTCGACACGATGCGAATGCGCTACTTTACGAGGATTGCCCAGCTGGGATCGCTGACGCGGGCATCCGGCGAGCTTGGAGTTGCACAGCCCGCGCTGAGCCTTCACATGCGTACCCTCGAGGAGCAATTGGGAACGCAATTACTCAACCGTACGTCACGTGGAGTGACACTTACGGAGGCCGGAGAGACCTTGCTGTCTCACACAGAGCCGATCTTGCGGGCAATTGCGCAGGCCGAGCATGCAACACGCGAGCAGGCAGAGTTCCCGACGGGCGAAGTGGTGCTCGGTATTCTCGGGTCCCTCTCGCCGGCATTGGGAATTCCCATCCTCGAAGAATGCCGAAGGCGATTTCCACGCATTCAATTGATGGTCAGCGAGGGCGATAGTCAGACGCTGAAATCGGCACTGGAGAACCGATCGTTCGACTTGGCCGTCACCTTGGGCGACGTCGCCAAGCCGTCTGCCACGCCATTGTTCGAAGAGGCACTTTATGTGGTGGGGCCGCCGGGATATTTTGACAAGAGCCTCGAGACGATGTCACTTTCCGAAGCGCTGGCCCTTCCGCTGATCCTACCGTCTCAACGGCACGGAATCCGTATCATTCTGGAGCGCAGCGCGGCGATGTTGGGGCTCTCCTTGAATATTGCATGGGTGATCGAAGGCGTAGAGAGCAGCAAGGCTGCTATACGTAGTGGATTTGGGCTGTCCATTCTGGGGCGTGGCGCAATTCATGCGGACACGGTTGCCGGGCAGTTGTCATCGGTCAAAATAGCTGCCGCGGATGCATCTCGTTTCCTGGTACTCGATATGCCGACAAACCATCCCCCGACCCGAGCCGTGATGGAAGTTCGCAAGATCGTGGTGGAAACCGTGGTCGCTCTGGGTAGGAGAGGGCATTGGACCGCAATGGTGTAGCATGGTCTTGGCGGACCGGCACTGCCGGCGCGGTACCGACCAGGAACGCTCACGTTACGGAGGTTCTATCTGTTTGACGCTATGCACCGGCCCGAAAATCCATTCCGGTTTTCGGGCCGGTGCATAGGGTGAGGCTGATCTTCAGCCATTGGATACGCTGGCTGACAGCGTATTCAGGTTCGTAAGTTTTCGTGACTCGATGGGACCGTTCGCTACGAACCAGTAGATCACGGCAGAGACAACCGAAATTCCTGCACCGATAAACAAGGGAACGGTGAAGGAGCCGGACTCTGCCACGGCAAATCCGGTAATTGCAGGAGCCAGTGCCCCGCCAATGTAACCAAAGCAATTCTGGATTCCGCCGAAGGATGCGACGCTTGATTCCGGCACGGCGTTCGCTGCGACCAGCCAGGAGCATGTGCCTGAAAGCTGACTGAAGAACATCGCGCAACTGATCCAGGTTGTTGCCATCACGACATCACCGCTGCGAGCAGTCAGGACCGTGAAGCCCGCAAGACCGATCAAGCCGATAATGAAGACGATCCGTCCTGCGTCGAAAGCCGAATGATTGCGTCTTGTAATGGCATCCGCCAGCCAGCCCGCAAAAACGCTTCCGATTGTCGCGCATGTGAACGGGATGGCAACCGCCAGCCCGGTTTTTCCGACACTCAGGTGGTAGGTCATTTCAAGATAGGCAGGCAACCAGGTTGCATAGATGCCGGCCATGTAGGAGGCACCGAAAACGCCGATGAAAAGGCCCCAACTGGTTCTGAAGCGAAACAATCTTTTCCAAGCGGAGAAAGTCATCGGCTCTCCGGTCGGAGGAGCGGAGTCGCCGCGGACCAGTGCAGCGCGATCCGCCGCGCTCAGCTGCGCATCCTTGGGCTCCTTGTATGTCAGCAGCCATATCGCTGCGCTGACAAAGCCTATCAGCCCCATAAGGATGAACATCCAGCGCCAACCAAAAAGCACCATCAGGCCCGTCAGGACCGGTGCTGCGATAGCCTGGCCGAAATGGTTGGCGCCAGTGAATATACCCATCGCGCCCCCGCGCTGGTCGGCAGCGAACCAGCGTTTGATAACCTTGGTACCTGCCGGCATGCTTGGGCCTTCTCCGATCCCGAGCAAGAAACGGAACACCCAGAGTTGGTTCACGCCCGTCGCCAGCCCCGAAAGCGCCTGCGCAAGGGACCACAGGGCGACACCCATGCCCAGCAGCTTGCGGGGGCCGAGCCTGTCGATCAAAATGCCAAGTGGTAACTGCGAAAGTGCGTAGGTCATGGGGAAGACCGACAGCAAAAGGCCCATTTGCGGTAGCGTTATCCCCATATCCTGCCGCATCAAGGGATTGGCAATCGCGATTGTGGCGCGATCCATGTAGTTGATCATGCCGATAACGGCGAGCTGAGAAATTATCCCCCATTGCGCAGCGCGCAGCGGTTTGGAGACCTCCAACTTTTTCATAATCGCTCCTCCAAGCGCATTCATCGCGACGCCCCACGAGAGGCGTGCGATAGCCAGCATCACGCAAGCGAGCGATGTCGGCAAATACCGTTTGTCGACAGCTTCTATAAAAATAATGTATGAGGAAAGCGCCATCCATGCTTGCGCTGTAAGGCTTGATCCACCCTCATCAAGCCAAGCTTACCGGGCCTTGGTGCCGGCTTTTGTACGGTAGCCGTCCAGCGTGGCGACGTCAGGTGATGTTTCTAATCGGCCGTGTCGATTTGGTGGCCTCAGATGGAGGAGATGTTGTCCGACGGGCGGCATGGATATGCCGTGGCCGAAATCTCTCATTTGTCTGCTGCGCATTCCCATATATGGGCCAGTGGAAGCGTTCCCGGCCTGCTCTCATCGCGAGAGCATATCAAGCATCGCACCGATACGTTCGAACTCACGAAGATTGGCGGCATTCGTCTTGCGCAGTACCATGCGTATCTGGGTGCGTACGGTCTCCAGCGACACTTTACGTTCGCGGGCAACGGCTTCGGATGTCTGGCCTCCCAGCAGCGCCATGGCCACGGCACTTTCGGCCGCGCTGAGGCCAAACAGATCCTGCATCAGTGACGGATTGATCAGTGTGGGACGTGACAACTCATGCACCATGATGAGCACGGGGACGCCGGCTCCTGAAAGAACCGTACTGGCTGAAAACGCCGTGGGTTGCGGCAACACCAATACCGCAAGCTGGCGTAGCCGTGCGCTGGATGCCGCCTCAAATTCGAAGCGCACCGCACCACCATTTCCACTGTAGGCAGCTTCGGAAATCAAGCTACTTAATTGGGCTGACTTGCCGCGATTGTCGACGATCAGCCGTGTTTTCCCGCTGTTTATCTCGGGCGCGAGATAGAAAGGCAGATCTCGGCGTGACAGGCATCGTGAGGCAAACGAGTTTGCATAGAGGACGTAGCCATTGCTATCCACCACGATGGCGCACCCTGGAAGGGCTTCGAAGGCAGCGTGCGTAAGTGAGGCTGTTCGCTCTGCCTGTTGCAGGCGTCTCCGCAATTGTATGGCGCGCCTGATATGCGGGATCAGTCTCGATAAGTCAGAAACCTCCCGCTCGCCAAAGCCTCGCCCATCACGAAACAACCCGATGACAGTCTTTTCATCGTCGCCGATCACGCCGAGCAGCATGTGTTCCTGGCCGTTCGGGCGCGCGAAGTGCTGATAGAATTCGGACTGGCGATATTGCTCGCCGTCCAGAAGATCATCGACGAGCAGGGCATTGGTGCGTTGATCTTGAGCAGACGAGAGCTTGACGAGTGCCGAACGCACCGGGTCTATACTGCCGTAATAGTCTGTATAGCGAGATTCAGCTGACCCCGCGGTCTCGAAGACGTTCGACGTGCTGCCATCCAGCTGGCGGAATCGTAAGGAGCCACTGGTTGCACCGAGATGGTGAAACAGAGACCTGCTCACCGATCGCCAATCGCTGGTGCCGCCATCGTAGATATCGTCGATTATCTTGTCGATATCCGCCAACGTACCAAACCTCGCGCTTCCCGCACGGGCTCCACCATAAATTCAACTGGACTCATTCATATAAATAATCGGCGCATCATGCGCCCTAGGGTGGAAAAATTAAAGATGATTATAAAAGTGAGGTAAAGGCGTTTTGCTGCCCATCAATCGCTTGTGAACGTTACTGTTTTGCTGGAAGTCTCTGGATGCGGGAAATGGACCGATTTTGTGCCGTAGATATAGTAAACCACTGTTTAAACTTGGCGTTTAAACCTAGGCGGTTTGCGTATGTGGATAATGTCTTCGGCGGTCGACGTCCCGTCCGGTGTACAGGTGGATATGCAGTCTATAAGCGGCAGCATAGCGCGGGTCATGTCAATTGCGCTTGTGCAGCTAATTGTGGCCGAGCGCGATGAATATCGGGCTCGGCCTTTTGGGGCGCCGGTGATCGGTTGCCTGTTTTACCGTGCTACGGCGTAGCTTTGCATATGGCGCGGTGTTGCCCCTGCGTAAAGCAAACCTCCTCGGCGCTCGACGGCGCATACGCGGCCGAGCGACCAGCTATCCATGACGGAGACCTTGTGCCCGCGGGCCTTGAGGTCATCGATGACCACGCTACCGAAGCGGTCTTCGATCTGCAGGCGGCCAAGTTCGTATTCGCGCGGATAGAAGGAGCCTGGCCAATGGCGGCTATGGAACATCGGGGCGTCGATTGCCTGCTGCAGTCCCTGTCGGTGCAGAACGTGGCGAAGAAACACGGTCAATGGCCACTGGTCCTGCTGGTCCCCACCAGGGGTACCGATCGCCATGATGCCTGCTCCGTCACGGGTGACCAGCGTTGGTGTCAGCGTCGTGCGTGGTCGGGTGCCTGGACGCAGTGTCGAAGGCAGGCCTTCATCAAGCCAGAACATCTGCGCGCGGGTGGAAATCGGAAAACCCAGGCCGGGCACGACCGGTGAACTCTGTAGCCAGCCGCCGCTTGGCGTTGCCGATACCATGTTGCCGAACCGGTCGACGACGTCCAGATGCACGGTATCGCCTTCAATCTCCGGGACCGCCGCAAAGGTGACTTCGCCACCGCCCGGCCCCTGAGGGATCTCGCTGCCGCCGCGGGCGGCGATCTTCGCAAGCCGCTCGGCAGCACCTTCCAGGTGACTGGCGACCAGTTCCATGGAGGCGCGGTCGCCGATCAGTTTCGCCCGCTCGCGGGCGTAGTCGGAAGACAGGAGTATATCCATCGGGATGTCGCTGGCATCCGGGTCGCCGTAAAAGGCCTCGCGGTCGGCGAAGCAGAGCTTTGCGCTCTCTACCACGGTGTGGACATAGTCGGCCCCGAGCGTGTCGAGCCGGTCGAGGTCGAATTGCGAGAGGAGCTGCAGTTGCTGCAGGAAGACAGGCCCCTGGCCCCACGGCCCCGTCTTGTGGACGCGCATGCCGCGAAATTCGACCGACAGCGTCTTCTCCTTGGTGGCTTGCCAGCGCGCCATGTCATCGCCGCGCAGCAGCCCGCCATTGCAGCGACCGGAGGTGTCGAACAGTTCTGCCGTGCTGTAGAAACGGTCGATCGCCTCGGCGACGAAGCCGCGATAGAAGGTGTTGCGAGCGGCTTCTATCTGGGCGACACGATCGCTGCCGACAGCTTCGGCTTCGGCGATGATACGCTTGTAGGTTTCGGCGATTGCCGGATTGCGCATCGGTTGACCGGGCTTCGGCGCCTCACCGCCGGGCAGCCAGACGTCCGCGGATGTCGGCCATTCTCGCTTGAAGAAATCCGCCACGGGAATGATGGAGGCAACGGCGCGCGGCAGGATCGGATAGCCGTGCTCTGCGTATCCGATCGCATAGGACAGCACATCGGCGAGCGACATCGTACCATAGTCGCGTAGCATCAGCATCCAGGCGTCGAAGGCGCCGGGCACCACGGCCGGCAACAGGCCGGTGCCCGGCACCATGTCGAGGCCAAGTGCCCGAAACCTCTCGATCGTCGCCAGTTGCGGTGCGACGCCCTGGCCGCAGATGACCACCGGTTCGTCCTCGGCCACGCTTTTCAGGATGATCGGCACTTCGCCGCCAGGCCCATTCAGATGCGGCTCGACGATCTGCAGAGTGAAGCCGCAGGCAACAGCCGCATCGAAGGCGTTGCCACCACGTTCGAGTACGGCCATGCCGACGGCGGTGCCGAGCCAGTGGGTCGAGCTGACGGCGCCGAACGTGCCGCTGACTTCGGGTCTGGTGGTGAAGGAAACCATGAAATTATGCCTACCTCTGCACGAGCTGCTTTGCGCCGACGAGACGTTCTGCCGCGACCAGCACGAAAAGGATGACGAGAACCTGCAACGAAGAAGCCGCCGCCACGACGAGCTGGTTGCCCTGGAATTGCAGGTAGCTGAAGATCTCGATCGGCAGCGTCACGACGCCGGGGCCGGTCAGGAACAGAGCCGTATTGAGCTCGCCGAAGGAGACCACGAAGGCGAACAGCCAGCCGGACAGGACGCCCGGCCAGATGATCGGCAGGGTGATCAGCCGGAATGAACGAACAGGGCCGGCGCCAAGACTTTGGCCTGCCTCCTCAAGCGTCGTGTCGAAGCTTTGCAGCGACGTCAGGATGGAGCGGAAGGAATAGGGCAGGCAGACGACGATATGGGCAATGAACAGTCCGGGAAGGACGCCCATGTTGACCGTCTTGTAGAGGAGCAGCAGAGCCAGTCCGAGGATCAGCGCCGGAAAGACCAGCGGCGCCATGATCAGCACCTGTAGCAGCGTCGAAAAGGCGTTTCGATGGCGCGACACGTAGACTGCGCCGAGCAGGCCGATGATCGCTGAGCCGCAGGCCGCTGCGACGGCAAGGACGATCGATAGCACGAAGGCGTTGCGCATCTCCTCGATGCGGAAAAACTCGATGAACCAGCGGAACGAAAGGCCAGGTGGCGGGAAGCTCAAGGCTTCCGCGGAGCTGAAAGACGCGATGATCACGACCAGGATCGGCCCGATGACGAGTGCCAGCACGATGCCGACGATGAGACGCAGAATAAAGCCACCCATGGTTCAGCCCTTTCCCTGGACGCGTTGCGGTCGGATGACGACCTGGATCACCACGGCGATGATGAGTGCGATGAGAAGCAGCACGAAGGAGAGTGCTGCCGCGCGCGGCCAGCGGAAGGTCGACACGCTGTCGAATACCATGCTGACCAGAAGCTTGTAGCGGGGGCCGCCGAGGAGTGCGATCGAGACATAGGCGCTGAGCGCGAGAAAGGTCACCAGCATCAGGCCGGAAGCGACGCCGGGGCTTGAAAGCGGCAGCGTCACGCGCAGGAAGGTCCGCCAGGGACCGGCACCGAGGGAATGGGCTGCCTCCGTGTAACGCTTGTCGATCGTTGCCAGTGAATTGGTCAGCGAGATCACCATAAAGGGCAGCAGGATGGTGAGGAGGCCGAGCGTCACGGCTTCGAAAGAATAGAGATATTGCACTGGCCGGGCGATGAGGCCTGCCCCCTTCAACGTGCTCGACAAGACGCCGCTGCGGCCGAGAATGGCGACCCAGCCATAGGCGCGCACGACATTGCTCACCATCAGAGGCACCATCATGATCATCAGCATGATCAGCCGGCCCCGCGGCGACAGATGGGCCGCGTAGAACGCGACCGGATAACCGAGCAGCAGGCATAGGACCAGCACGGTTGCCGTGGACAGGAGCGTGCGCTGGATGATCAGCCAGTAGAAGCTGTCGGAAAAAATGTCGGTGTAATTGGCGAGCGTCGGCTGGAGGTCATAGAGCGATGTCGCCGAATTCGACATGAAGCTGATGAACAGCAGATAGCCGAGCGGCACGACGAAGAACAGGCACAGGATGACGAGCGGCGGCAGCGCCACCGCCCAGGCGAGCGATTTCGGCGAGAGCGTCGTTCTCATGGAGCCCGCTCCAGTTCCACCAGGTTCGCATTGTCCCAGTGGAGGGCAATGGCAGCACCGGGTTCGAGGCTCATCGGTTCCACGCCGGCATTCTGCACCAGTGCGTTCACCGGCATGCCGTTGATGTCGAGATAAAGGAAGGTCTGGGCACCGCGATAGATTGCCTCCCTGACGGTCGCCGCTACGCCATTGGTGATGCCATCGGCCTTGGCGCTGACCGAGATCTTCTCGGGGCGAAGTGCGAAGCGCAGCTTGGCGCCCGCATCGGCAGAGACGCTGCCGATCTTCAATGTATTGCCGGCGATATCGATGACGGTGCCGCTGGCGTCCTTACCCTTCACGGTCGCTTCGAGAATATTGCTCGCACCGAGGAAGGTTGCCACGAATTCCGTGCGAGGCCGATCGTAGATCTCTCTTGGCGAACCCGCCTGCTGGATGCGCCCGTCCTTCATCACCGCCACCCGGTCGGACATGGTGAGCGCCTCTTCCTGGTCATGGGTGACGAAGACGGTGGTCATTTTCAGCCGCTGCTGCAGATGACGGATTTCGACCTGCATCTGCTCGCGCAGCATCTTATCGAGTGCGCTCAATGGTTCATCGAGCAGCAGCACGTCCGGTTCGAAGACGACAGCACGAGCAAGTGCGACGCGCTGCTGTTGGCCGCCGGAAAGCTGGCGCGGATAGCGATCGCCGAATTTGCCGAGTTCGACTAGATCAAGGGCGGTGGCCACCTTGCTGGCAATCTCCGGCTTGGCGACGTTGCGCATCTTCAGGCCGAAGGCGACGTTTTCGGCGACCGTCAGATGCGGGAAGAGCGCAAAGCTCTGAAACACCATGCCGAAGCTGCGCTTGTAGGCAGGGACGCCAGTAACATCTTTGCCGCGAATATAGACATGGCCGTCGGTCGGCTGTTCGAAGCCGGCGATCAGGCGCAGCGTCGTCGTCTTGCCGCATCCGCTGGGGCCGAGCAGCGCGAAGAGACTGCCGCGCTCTATTTCCAGGTCGAGCGAATGAAGTGCGGTCGCAGTATCGAATTTCTTCTGAACCTGTACAAAGCGAACGTCGGCATTGGTCACGGGCGGGTTTGAGCTGTTCATTTCTGTATCTCCAGGGCGCCGAGGGCGCGATCGCATTCGATGATGCGAAGGGCTGCTGCCACGAGGCGGATAGGTAGTTCGGTCATGACGATGAGTTCGGCAAGACGTGTCTGCTGCGTGGCCTTGGCCGCGGTATCGAGCGCAGAGCAGAGGCCGCTCAAGACGCGGGCGTCGATCGGTCCGAGGTTTGCGGCCTGACGGAGGCCGGTTGAAACCTCCAGCCACTCAGCCTTCAATCGCGCGGTCTCCGCCGCAACGATCTCCTGCAGGTTTTCCGGTTCCTTGCCTGCCATCTGAGAAAGCGCCGCAAACTGCCGGGCCATGGTGACCTCGATCCGGCTTAGAGCGCCGGGCAGGTCACCCCTTGGCACCGCGCTCTCGCTCTTCTCTGTGTGCTCAGCATCAAAAAGGCCAAGACATGCCAGGGCGTTGTGGATCAGTCTGAAGCCGGCACAGTCTTCCTTCATGAAGAAGCGTAGCGTCTGGTCCATCACCTTGAAGCCGCGGATCGGCAGGTAGTGACGGACATAGCCTTCGAACGTGATACCCTTGCGCACGAATTCTCCCATCTCAGGGTGTGGAGAGAAGGTGAGAACCTTGCCGGCGCCGAATGGCGCGGTGAAGATCGCGGGCGTTCCCTTCATTTCCCTTTCGAACAAGACCGGAGAAAGAGGGTTTTCGATGAACAGGCGACTGTCCGAAATGTAATTCTTGAAATGGCCGAGCATCGCTGCCGAACGCTCGGCATCGCTGTAGATCGGGCCGTGATAGTAGGGAAGCTCGATCGTTTCCGGCAGGCCGCGCCCGATGACCGGTCCATCGACCGAGATGCTGAGCATGGCTGCGCCGGTTAGCAGATATTCCTGGGTGAATTTCGGCATGGCGTCGATCGCGCCATGCCAGCCCGGCCGGCCTTCCGACATGTAAAAGGCGCCTCCGCATGAGCCCATGTAGGAGCCGCCGCCGCGAATGAAGGCCGAAATGGCGGTGTCTATGCCGCCTATGCCTTCGGCGCGATCAAGGCCCCAGGTGGCAAAGCCACCGGGCATGACCAGCAGGTCACAGTCTTTCAGACAGCCGCCAGCCACATCCGCCCCGGTAACCGTGACGAAGCCGAAGCCGATGCTCAGGAGAGCATGGGCATAATATCCCCAATAGGGATAGCCGATCGCCTCGCCGGCATAGATTGCTATTCTGGGAGCGGAGGCCCGCAGGTTGGGGATCGAGCGGGCCTCCGTTGATGGTTCGGTCAGAGGGGAAAGGCCGAACCGGACTGCCGCGTCCACCGCTGCGGCAGCGATCGAAAAACCATCGTCGCTCTCGTCCACGCCGATACCGTTGACCCTGCAACGGTTGATGAATGCGAGCGTGCCGCCGGCATACGCTCCGCTGTCGGCAAGGCCGAAAGTCGTCATGGTATTGATGTCCTGTAAGGGGAGGGCGGCAGTCGGTGCCGCCCTGTATCCATCAGCCGCCAGCGATCACGCGGTTCCAGCGGTCCGTCCACTCACCGCGATGAGCGGACATGAACTCCTGGTCGAGATCGACGATGCGGGCAACTTCCTCGTCGGAGAACTGCACCCGCTGCTGCAGGTCGACCGGCAAGGTCTTCAGTGTGTCGGGATGGGTGCCGCCGTAGTTGAACACCTTGGCGACCCAGCCCTGAGTGGCGGGATCGATCGTGGCGTTGACATATTGTTCCGCAAACGCCTTGTTCTTGGTGCCCTTGGCGATGCCGGTGCCGGACAGATAGGAGATGGCGCCTTCCTTGGGGAATACCCACTCCACCTTGCCGCCCTGCTGCAGCACGGTATAGGTCTGCGACTTGTAGAGAAGGCCGACCGCGGCCTCGCCGCTGACCAGCGAGCTCATGATCGTGTCGGTATCCTTCGCCCAGATCGGCTCCAGGGCATTCATCTTGGCGAGCATGTCGAAACCGGCCTCGGCGTCCTTGGGGTCCTTGCCGGCCGCCATTGCGCCGATCGGGATCATGTATGGGCCGATCGAGTGGGTGATTTCCGGCAGGACGATCTGGCCGCGATAATCCTCGCTCCACAGGTCGGCGTAGCTCTTCGGCGGTGTCTTCACCAGGGACGGGTTATAGACGATGCCAAGCGCCGAATAGATCATTGCGACCCAGCCCTTGCGCTTGAAGCGATCCGGGATGGCGGAAAGGAAGGACAGGTTGGGGGAGGTCGGGTCGAGATCTTCCAATACGCCCTGCGCTTCCGCCAGCGGCACAATACCGTCATGAAGCTGGACAAGGTCGAAGACCTGGTTGTCGAGGCTGATCTTCAGCTTTGTGACGCGCTCGACAGGGCTCGATCCGCGGTCCTGGACAATCTTCACTCCGGTCTTCTGGGTGAATGGCGTATCCACATACTGCGCCATTCCATCGCCCCACAGACCGCCCCAGGTCATCATCGCCATGGACTCAGGTTTGGACTGCGCAAAGGCGGACCGGACCGGTCCGAGTGCGGGCAGTGTTGCGGCCGATGCGGCCAGCGTCAGAAAATCACGTCTTTTCATATCGGTTCCCCGGTCCTTGTTGCAAACCAATGCACATTGGTTCGGTCTAAGCGGGCTGCTTGTCAGCCTCTCGTGGCATTCCTCGCGACAGAACTTGCTTTAGTCAAGCAATATATGCCAATTTTTCATCAGATTCTCTTGTTTTCGAGATGCGTGCTTAATTATTGGGCGGAATGCCTAAGTTGCAAATTGGTTCTTATTGGTTCAAATGGTTTGCAGGGCAATTGGAAGGACGGCTATGTCACCGGTGGCGAAGGAAAAGATTCTAGACATACTGCGGGCGGCTATCGGCGAAGCGGATACGCGGTTCGTCAATGACGACCGTCTGCTGCCGGAAAGGGAACTCAGTGCGGCTCTCGGTGTCGGGAGGCGGCTTCTGCGTGAGGCCCTGAACACATTGGAGGGTGAAGGGTTGCTGTTTCGCAAGCAGGGGCAGGGCACGTTCATCCGTGAAGTCAATGCCAAGACGACGAGCCTGAGGTCGCTGACCAACCGCACCAGTCCGCATGATATCATAGAGGTCCGGCAGGATATCGAGCCGATCCTGGCCGGCCTTTCGGCCATGCGCGCGACACAGATCGAGATAGAGCAGATGAAGCATTTCGTTCGCCGGGCGGCGCTGGCCGACAGCCCGGACGAATACGAACAATGGGATAGCGCCTTCCATTCGAAAATCGCCGAAAGCGTGCGCAACAGCATGTATTGGAGCATATTCCGGCTGATCAATTCGGTTCGCAAGGAACATCATTGGGTCAGTTCCCGCTCGCGTGTCTTCATCGCCGGCGTCAGCAAGGAAATGGTGCAGCAGCACGAGGCGATCGTCGATGCGATCCAGGCGCGCAATGTGCGCGCGGCCGAGGAAGCAATGCGTCACCACATCATGACTGCAGGCGTGCGTATTCACGAAGCCGAACGAAATTAGTCGAGGGAGCATCCCGATCTGTCGACCGGGATGGTTCTGATGGCGGCCAGTCTTTCGGGGATTTAGAATTGCGCCTTGCCGATCGAGGCGCCGCCGTCGACATGCAGTGTCTGGCCAGTCATGAAGGCCGCATCGTCCGACAGAAGGAAGGCAATCGCGGCGGCAATTTCCTCCGGCGTGCCGAAGCGGCGCATTGGTACACCTGCGAGATAGCGCGCTTCTCCGGTGCTGCCGGGCGCATTGTTGGCCCGGAACAGCTCTGTTTCGGTCGGCCCCGGGGCAACGGCGTTGACCGTAATGCCATCTGTTGCAAGTTCCAGCGCCCAGCTTCGGGTGAAGCTTTCGAGCGCGGCCTTGGCCGCGGCATAGCTGGTGCGCTCGATGCTGCCCAGAACCGTCAGGCTGGAAATGTTGACGATCCTGCCCCAGCCGCGTGCCTTCATGCCCGGCAGCGCAGCCTGTGCCGCAATCAGCGCCGGATGCAGGTTGACCCTTAGCACTTCATCGAGCGTATCGAGCGCGATGTCGCCCAGCGGTGCCGCTCCGACGAGGCCGACATTGTTCACGATGCCGTCGATCGCGCCGTCACGGACAATGTCCGTCAATCGGCCGGATGCATCGTGAGTACCGAGATCAAGCCGATGCAGGTGACCCGGAAAGGCGTCGACCGCGTTGCGTGCAATACCGATGACGTTGTCGCCCTGCCTGGATAGCCGGTTCGCAAGAGCGAGACCGATGCCTTTGCTGGCGCCAGTGATCAGGAATGTTTTCTTCATCGCAAATCCTTTCGGCTCTGCGCCGGTTCGGAACAGGGCCTTAAATCTTGGGGGTGGATCAGGCGGCGAGGCTGGCTGTGCGGCGCAGCGCTGGCAGCATGTCTTCCGGCTCGGGGCGGCGGGTATAATCCGGGTTCACCTCGGCATAGAGGATCACGCCATCCTGGCCGACGACGTAGCGGGCCGGCATCGGCAGGGTCCAGCTCGGATCGCCATTGAAGGCCGGAAGGTCATTCTTCAGCGACTTGTAGAGCTCGATCAGATAATCCTGCATCTCGAAGCGCAGGCCGAAGGCTGCTGCGACATCGTTATGCGGGTCCGACAAGATCGGGAAGGTCAGGTTGTTCTGACGTACCGACTTGCGGCTATTGACCGGGTTCTGCGGCGAGATGGCGACGAGCTTTGCGCCGAGCGCCTCGAACTGCGGCAGCACTTCCTGCAGGGCCTGAAGCTCCATGTTGCAATAGGGGCACCAGACACCGCGATAGAAGCTGATCACCAGCGGACCATACGCCAGAAGATCGGCGGAGGAGACCGGATTGCCGTCAGGATCCGATAGCGTGAAGTCCGGCAGCTTGTCGCCGGCCTTGAGCGCCTTCTGGGCGGCACCCGAGGCGATCAGTTCCGCGGTCGCGCGGTGCATCGTCTCGATCACCGAGTAAGGGACGTTATACGGCGGCTTGCCGGCTTCGAAATCGGCCTTGAAGGCATCGAGCTTGGATTGAAGTGTCATGGTCATTCTCCTTGAACTGGACTGGGAACTGGAATTGGATTGGGAGCTGCGGGCATGCCGAACCTCGGGATCTGCCCCGACGTCCGGCCATGGATGAGGACGTGGTCAGCCGTTGGCGGCCATCGAGCGGGCGACTTCTGCGGCACTGATCCCTTCGAGTGCGAGGCCGTAACCACCTTCCTGGTCGATGATCCGGCGCAGCTTCTGGGTCAGAGCGATGCGGGTGTAGCTCGAGGTGAGCGGCGGCAGCGCGGCGATGCCTTCGGCAATCTCGTGAGCGCGGGCAAGTAGCCTGTCAGCCGGTACGATCTCGTTGACGACGCCCCAGTCCTTGGCGGTTGCCGCATCGAGCACCTGGCGGGAGAGGATGAAATAGCGGCCGCGAATGCTGCCGATCACTTCCGGCCAGAGCAGGTTGACGCCATCACCGGGGACGATGCCGAAATCGAAATGTGGCTTGTCTTGGAAGACGGTCTCCGGCGTGGCGAGGATGATGTCGGTCAGGAGGGCATATTCCGAGTGAAGCAGGACCGGGCCGTTCAGCGCGGTAATCATCGGCACCTCGATGTCGAGGATGTTCATCAGAACCTTGCGGCCCTCGCGGAAGATCTTGTCATAGCCGCGCGGCGAGAAGAAATCGAAGCCTTCCGGGCTGATTGCATCCATGAAGGCATCGCCCGAGCCGGTGAGGATGACGACGCGGTTTTCGGTATCGGCGCCGATCTGATGGAAGAGATCGACGAACTGCTCATGGGTGTGGCCGTTGAAGAGCAGTTTGCCGCCATCGGTATGCAGGGCGACTTCGAGGACGCCGCTCGGCGAACGGGTCAGGCGAGCGTTGGCGAAGGAATTCTTGTAGGTATCGAATTTGGACATGGTGGTACTCCTTGGTGCCCGGGTTTTGCGGTAGGGGTTGAAGGAAAAGCGGGAAAGGAAGCGCATTTGTCAGAGGCGGGTTGTCAGGCTGCAGAGGCTGGCATTTCGACCAGCGCCTCGACCCGGGCGATCGCCCGCTGTACGGCGGGGCGAGAGGCGATTACCTCGTACCAGCGGGACAGGTTGGGGCGGTCGTCGAGCGACAGGCCGGGGAACTGGCGGCGCCATAGCCAGCCGAAATGGGCGATGTCGGCGATGGTGAATTCATTGCCAGCGACGAACGCCTGGCCGGCGAGCTTGTTATCGAGCAGCCCGAGGATCCGTTCAGCTTCGGTGACGAAACGGGCTTCTGCGATCGGCTGCGGTTCCGGGGAAGAGCGACGGAAGAAGCCGGCATTTCCGAAGGCTGGGCTGAGCGCGGAAGCGTGGAAGAAGAGTTGCTCGAACACCCGTGCCCTGCCGATGGCATCGGACGGCAGGAGCTTGCCGGTCTCTTCCGCAAGGTGGACGAGGATGGCAGCGCTTTCCGTCAGGACGAGCGGCTCGCCGGCAAGGTCATTCACCAGGACCGGCACCTTGCCGTTCGGGTTAAGCGTCAGGAAAGCTTCGGCCTTCTGCTCGCCCTTGCGCACGTTGATCGGCTTCAGTTCGTAGGCGAGGCCCATCTCTTCCAGCGCGATCGGAACCTTGACGCTGTTGGGCGTGGCGAATGCATGAACTTCGATCATTTCTGTCTCCATCGACTGTCTGCGTTGTCGTTGGAGAGAGTTATGACCATTCCTGAAATATTGCGGCAGCGAGCCTGAGGCGATAATGCTTATTCCATTGGAGAATAGGCATGGACAGATTTCAGGCGATGACGGCCTTCGTGCGGGTGGTGGAAACCGGATCGTTTTCGGCTGCAGCGCGGCACATCGGGATTGGTCAGCCGGCGATCTCGAAGACGATCGCGCAGTTGGAAGATAGGCTGCAGGTTCGCCTGCTGGTCCGCTCTACCCATGGATTGACCCCTACGGATGCCGGATTGCGCTATTTCGAGAGGGCCAAGGCTGCCATCCATGAAGCGGACGAGGCGGATATGGTGGCGAAGGGCGCAGGTGCCGGACTTTCGGGCCGCCTGCGGGTCTGCGCTGCGACGACTTTTGCCCGGATAATGATACTGCCGCATCTACCGAAATTCATGGATGCGCATCCCGATCTGGACGTGGATATCATCCTGGACGACCGGGTCATTGACCTCGTTGCCGAGGGGATCGACCTCGCACTTCGCATGGGGGAATTGTCAGACTCGTCGGCGGTGGCTAGGCGGATTGCTGTCGGTCGTCGTTCGGTGATTGCGACACCCGCCTATATCGAGCGGCATGGTAGTCCCCAGGTGCCCGCCGATCTCGCGACCCATCAGGCGGTTGTCTATACCCAGCTCGGCAATAGCTGGACCTTTACCCGTCAGGGTACGGAGGCATCGGTTGCGGTGTCCGGCCGGGTTCGCTTCAGCGCTGCGGAAGGCATCCGAACGGCAGTTCTCGCCGATATGGGACTTGCTGTCGCCTCCGACTGGATGTTTGCGCCGGAACTCGCCAGTGGTGCGGTCCAGAGGTTACTGCCGGATTGGTCGCTTCCTGCTCTCGATCTCTGGGTGGTATTCCCGACGGGAAGATTGGCGACGGCGAAAGCCCGCGCCTTCGCCGATTTCGTGGGAGAGGTAATGGCCGGTTCATAGCGCTGCAACTAACCTGACCGCGCTGTCTTCGGGATTCGACGAACGATAAATCTGCAGTTTCAAACAGCGCCGGTAACCGCGCTGCCAATATCGATGCCATCGAAGCTTTGCGGCAAAGATACCGAATAAATTGCAAAAGGTGTTTCGGCCAGACCGCCCGGTTCCCGCGGTTTGCGCGGCACATAAAGGTGACGGTCGGCCGAGATGAAGGCGCCGTCGGGCCGGACGAAATCAGGGTCGGAGGTGAAGGTGGCTGTCTTTCCGGATGGAGAAAGCAGCGTGATCTTGCCGGTCTTGGTCTCGCAGAAATAGAAATTCCCAAGCGTATCCATGGCGCAACCGCTCGAAAATTCGATATCGGCCACGTGCTGGACTTTTTTCTCAAGCTCGTCGTCGGCCATTTCGGCATCGTTCAGATACCGTGTCTCCACCTTGAAGAGTGGGCCCGTCGGCGCCGCCCAGAAAAGCCATTCGCCATCCTGGCTGATTTCGATCATGTCGCTGTTCGGGGGCGTAAACGGCTTTTCCTTGGCGTCCGGCTGGAGCGCAAGGGTCATCTTGACCTCCTTGGCCAGCATCGGCTTGCGGCCCGATAGGCGACGCGTCGTCTTCCCTATATCAAAGTCATGTACGATGATCGCGCCAAGCCCGGAATCGGTAACGTACATTTTCGATCCGTGAAAACGCAGGTCGTTCATCTTGGCGCCGGCGGGCAGGATGCTATCGTCAAAACGCAGCACCTTCAGGATTTCGCCGGTATCCGACGAAAGCTGGACGATCTTTTGCGCGCCCGGCTGCGGGGTGGAAAACTGCTCGGGAAATGCATCGGCGCTGAGCGACCCCTGATCCACGACCCACACGGTATCATCCGCAAAGACATGGACCGAATTCAGGTAAACGAAAGCGTTGCGACCATCGGCGCCTGGCTTCCATGCGTTCCAGCCATTCCCGGGGAAAGGGAGCATCTTGCCGTTCTGATCACGTCGGGCGAGGGCAGGCGTGTCCTCTTTCGGGGTATATCGAGGGCAGCCAAGAAACAGCATGTTCTTGCTGGTAAGTGCCACCTGATTTGCCATCCAGGGCGACCTGACAGCTACTGAGAGTTTCAACGGTGCCTCCGCCCTTGAAATGGCGGGGAACGCTCCCGAAACACCGAGAGCACCGGCACCTGCGATCAATGTCCGCCGAGTTAGATCCACGAGCAAACTCCTTGTCAGTCAAAGGGAAAGCCGGGATGATAAGTCCCGGCTCTCGTTCGGGGCGTCATCTGCCCATAAAGAGCATGCCCTGTAAAATCACAGGAACGAAATCGGCTCGAATGGCGGTCGTTTTCCAAACGCCGATTTCGTTCGGGTTGCCTGTTATTGTGCGGCGCCCTTGCCAGCTCCACGATAGCGCGAGAGCCAATGTGCATAAGGTGCAGGCAGCGTCCAGGCAGGTCGCTCTTCGCCCAGAGCGATCGCTACCTGATAGGGATAGTGCGGATCTGCAAGCATTGCGCGGCCGACCATGACGATATCCATCTGCCCAGTCGCCACAGCCTTCTCGATGTCCTGGGGCGCGTCAACGCACCAGGCGGACGCGACCGGCATACCGGCTTCCTTGCGCACGCGACCGGTAGTCGGCACAAGGAAGGACGGCCCCCACGGAACCTTGGCGTCCATGGTGGAGAAGCCCATGCTGACATTCATGAGGTCAAGGCCACCATCGCGCAGTGTCTTGGTCAGTGTGATGGCTTCTGACAAAGTCTCCTCATCGCGACCATCGAATTCGATGACGCCGAAACGTGCCGTCAACGGAAGGTTTTCCGGCCAAACCTTGCGCACTGCTTCGAAGGTTTCGATGATGAAGCGGCTGCGACCTGCGGCGTCACCGCCATAGGCATCCGTGCGCTTGTTGGCATGCACCGAGAAGAAGCTTTGTGCCAGATAGCCGTGGGCGAAATGCAGTTCGAGCCATTCGAAGCCGGCCTGCAGTGCACGCTTGGCTGCTGCGACGAAATCTGTCTTCACGCGTTCGATGTCGGCGATCGTCATTTCCCGCGGCGTCTTGGACAGGCCACCGCCGAAGGGGATGGCGGATGGAGAGATGGTTTCCCAGCCGCGCGGATCGCCATCGGCAATGTGGTCGTCACCTTCCCACGGAAGGTTGGCGCTGGCCTTGCGACCGGCATGGCCGATCTGGATGCCGGGAACCGACCCGGCTGCCTTGATAGCGGCGGTGATGCGGGCCATGCCTTCGATCTGTTCGTCTTTCCATAGGCCGGTGCAGCCAGGCGTGATGCGGCCATCGGCCGAAACACCCGTGGCCTCGACCACGACCAAACCGGCGCCACCGCGGGCAAGGCCCGCATAGTGAGCCCAATGCCATTCGTTGGTGAAGCCGTCCTTGGCGCTGTATTGACACATCGGCGGAACGGCGATGCGGTTGCGGAGTGTTACGTCCTTGAGCTTGAAAGTCTGAAAAGCTGCAGACATTGCTTATCCTCGATTTCTATCGTCAGTTCACTTTGATCAGCGGCTTGCCACTGAACGATCGGTTTTGCAGGCCCGCCAGAAGTTCCGGCAGGTCGGAGAAGTCGCGCATGATCAACGGCTCCGGCTGAATGCGTCGATCTGCGATCTGCTTCATGATGGTCTCGCCGGCGGCCATCAAGCGGGTCCAGGCCTCATTGTTTCCGAAGGTGTGCAGCGCGCCGAGCGCCACTTCGTGGACGGACAGGCATTGGCTGAACGGATTGCAGGGCCATGTGGCCAGCCGGTCCTGGACGCAAACGATATGCCCGTTCGCTTCCAGCGCCGGAGCAAGCTGTGCGGCATGGGCGCCGCTGACCGTGTCTATAACCGCAAAAAATCGACCAAGCATGTCACCAGGCAGGTCGGCGTTCGGTTCGATTGGGCCGGCAATCAGGTGCCGTACCCCATAACCACGCAGGCGGTTCCAATGGCGCTCGTTGCACATGGCCATGACCGAAAACCCGCGTTGCAGCGCGAACTGAACCAGATAATTGCCAACGGCGCCACCGGCGCCGCTGACCAGCAGATAGGCGCCCGGTCGAACCGGGATCTTTTCGATCGACAGCCAGGCAGTCAGCGCGGGGCACGGCAGGCTCGCCGCCATAGGCAAGCCGAACCCATCCGGCAGCCGCATCAGCGCCCGTGCATCAACCGGCGTATATTCGGCAAAACTGCCCTGCTTATGGAGGTTCTGGTGGTAACAGACGCGTTTGCCGATGAGGTGTTTCAGGCTTGCGCTGCCCACGGCGGCCACGATACCGGCGCCATCAACGCCGGTCACGTGTCCATCGGTCCAGGATGGGAGGCCATGCAGCACCTTCCAATCCACTGGATTGAGCCCGATGATTTCGTTGCGCACAAGCACTTCATCTCTTCCCGGGGTTGCCACGGCAATACGGGACAGCCTCAGGGCGCTGGGGCTGTCACTGCCATGCCATGTCCAGGCACGCTGCATGCTTGGCAGGGATGTCGGTGCTTCAGGCATATCTTCTCCGATTAGCGTTCGCTGCGGAGCGCTTCGATGGTCAATTCGGCGGTCCTCTCCGAAGAGGCCGGGTTTTGGCCCGTCACCAGCTTGCCGTCACGCAACGCGAAGGGCTGGAAGTCAGGTCCGCTACGATAATGACCACCAAGCGAGATCAGCCGGCTTTCCAAAAGGAAGGGTACGACATCGGTCAGGCCAACGGCCTCTTCTTCGGAGTTGGAGAAGCCGGTGACCATACGGCCGGCAACAATCGGGCGCCCATCGGCGTCCTTGGCCGACACGAGGCCGGACGGGCCATGGCAGACGGCTGCCACGACCTTGCCTGCAGTCCAGGCATCGCCCAGCAGAGATGCCAGTGCCTGGCTTTCGGGAAGGTCCCACATGGTTCCGTGGCCACCAGGCAGAAAGATCGCGTCGTAGTCGGTGGACGAAAGCGTGGCGAGAGCTTTCGAGTTGTTGACGGCGTCCATGGCCTTTGTGTCGGCGAGAAAGCGCGCGACGCATTCCGGCTGTTCACCTTCGACGGATGCAGGGTCCAGAGGTGCCTTGCCGCCGGAAACCGAAGCAATGTCTGCCTGAAAGCCCTCAGAGAGGAAAAGGTAGTAGGGGGCTGCCAGCTCCTCGAGCCAGACACCGGTCGGTTTGCCGGTCTTGCCCTTGGTGGCCTGGGATGTCAGGGCAAGGAGAATGCGTCGTGTTTCAGCCATAGGTTTGTTCCTTGTCGGATTGCTGGCTCAGTTGTAAGCGCCGGCGGAATAGGTGAGTTCATAGGAATGGGAGTAGAGTTCGAAGACGATACCGAACGGGTCTTCGACATAGACCATGCGGTAGGGCTTCTCTCCCGGGAAGTATTCGCGAACCGGCATGCGTTGCTTGCCGCCTGCGGCGACGATCTTGGCCAACAGGCCTTCGACATCGGGGTCCTGGATTGCGAAGTGGAACATGCCGGTCTGCCTGAAGGGCAGGTTATTGTCCGGCGCGTGATTGGCAGGGAATTCGAAAAGCTCAAATCCAATCCGGTCGGCCGTCGCAAGATGGGCGATGCGGAACTTGCCCCAGCCAGGGCCGAAGACGTCATTGCACATGATGCCAATATCGGTCTCGTCCTGCGTAATCGTCGTTGGCGGCATGATGACGTAGAAGCCCAGCACATCGCGGTAAAATTCAACCGCCTTGTCCAGATCGGGCACAGACAGGCCGATATGGGAAAATGTGCGGGGTGTGGTCGGTGTCATGGGAAATCTCCGGCTATTTTATTGCGCTTTAGGTAATGGCCCAGATCCTGTATGTAAAATTATGATATGAACGGAAAATGATTACATTTTGGAATTGACTCATGCTGAACGCCCAATGGCTCGAAACTTTCGTCGTGCTCTGCGAGGCCGGCCATTTCACCAGGGCGGCTGCGCGGCTCAATATGACCCAGCCGGGCGTCTCCCAGCACTTGAAGAAGCTCGAAGACCAGGTTGGCCAGGCGCTCGTCACGCGCGATGGAAAAGGGTTTACGCTGACGCCGGCAGGCGAGGCGGTTCGTGATCTCGGCAGGCAAAGGCGAAGTGAGGAACGTCAGTTGCGGGATGCGCTCGACGGCGATGATGCCGGGAAGGGGCAAGTCTCGCTCGCCTGTTCAGGTAGTCTTGCCTTGCTCATCTATCCTCGGATCATCACTCTGATGCAGAACTCTCCCGGGTTGATGGTGCGGCTCGAAGCGGCACCACAGGCGCGGGTGGTTGAGGGCGTGCTCTCTGGCGTCTATGATATCGGTGTGGCGGATCACAAGCCCACCAATCCGCGGCTTGATGGTGATCTCCTCGGTTCTGACGAGCTCTGCTTGCTTTTGCCGCGCGGACAATCGACGGAACCCAGTTTCGCGGATCTCGAGCGACTTGGCTTCATTGCTCATCCTGACGGCATCGCCTATGCCGACGAGTTGTTATCGGCGAATTTTCCGAGCGAATACCAAGGCGTCGACAGTCTCCGAATTCGCAGCTTCATTAATCAGATTGGCCAGATCCCCGAACCGGTGGCCAAGGGGGTCGGGTATACGATCCTGCCACGTAGCGGTGTGGACGCCTATCCTCGCCGGGCAGATCTTGCCTGTATGGCACTTGCCAATCCGGTCCGCCACGATCTCTGGATGGTGCGGCGGCGCGGCAAAGTCTTTGCCGCGCGCACGAAGAGGGTCGTGACGGAGGTGATCGATACGGTCAGGAACCTAACCGGGCTTTCCTGATCATGCCTTCCGGGCGGCCTCGACCAGTCCGTCCAGCCAATCCTGGTGACCATTGATCATCGGATTTGGCTTTGCCTTGGCGAGGTCTGCGGCAGGCTTGCCCTTTTGGGTTTCCTGCGTGAGAATTCTGACCCGGCCACCCGGCAGATCCTCCACGAGCCAGGCATGATGGACGTCGAGGCGGGTATCGCCTTCGCCTGCCCAGCCATGCCATGCGACGCGTCCCGGCTTGCCGTCTACCGGAGCCACATACTCGACGACCTGAGCCTCGACCGGGAAGCCAAAGGTCTCGAAATAGAAGCGTCGGCCATTTTCCAATTCAGGGCCCTTGTCGTCGTAAAATTTTATATTGGCGGAGTTGGCGTAGTAGCTTGGCCATGCGGGCGCATTGCTGAGAAGTGGCCATACCTTGGCGGTTGTCAGACCGGCCACGATAACTTCGTTGGAGCAGAAGTTCTCGGTGAAGCCGGGCGTGTAGTCTTCCGGCCATTCAATTGCATTCATCGTGATCATCTTGATTTTCCTCGTTGCTTGGTTCTGCTTGCCACCGATGCCAGATGTACAAAGATAAGAAAAATCGGCATTTCTGATTATGGTCATAAGTCTGCGTGATATTTGGCGCGTCGATCTAAGCCTGCTGAAGGCGTTTGACGCCCTGCCGGACGAAGGTAGCGTGACGCGTGCCCGACAGACCTGGTCTTGCCCAGCCGGTTGTGAGCGGCATGCTGAGCCGGCTTCGCGATGGGTTTGATGCTCTTTTGTTCGTTTGCACCAAGCTCAGGGAGGTTTCGACGACAGGGGTTGCAGGACTTGCCGCGCCCATCCGCCAGATCCTGTCGGATGCGGAAGGCATTCTGCTGCCGGCAGTCTTTGATGCCGCCACGGCCGGATTTCATGTCTCGATCACAGCTGCCGCTTATGCTATCGCGCCGTGGTCTTAGGTACTCGCTCGTTTGACGATGTGAAATCCGGTATCGATTGTGGTGCCCTGCTCGCCACGGCCCGCCGCGCGCTCGATGATGAGCGACATTGCGCGTTGGCCCATCTCATAGGTGTGAGGCTGGATGGTGGTGAGGCCCGGGGTGATCTCGGAGGCGATTTCATAGTCGCCCCAGCCGGCCACGGCCAGCCGCTCCGGCACCTTCCAGCCCCGGCGTCCACATTCGAACAACACGCCGGCAGCAACGATATCCGTGGGGCAGACGATTGCATCGAGACCGGCATCGATCCGACACAGGCCGTCGAGCGCCTTGGGGCCGGCACCAAAACCGTCTGCCTGGTCGACCAGGAAGATCCTGTGACTGTCCAGGCCAGCCTTTTCGAGCATTTCCCGGAAAACCGGAACGCGTTCGGTGAAGCGATGCGAGACGTCGCCCTCATAGCCAACGAAGCCGATGCGCCGATAGCCCTGTTCGATAAGCAACGCGACCATCGCACGGGTCGCATCGGTGGTCGAATAGCCAACTGCCATGTCGAACGGATTTTCATGAACCCAGGATTCGACGACCGGCACCCCAGTCTTGCGCAATAGGGTGCGTGCATCGGTTTCGTGTTCGTCGCCCACAAGGACGATGCCGGCGACACGCAGCCCGACAAAGGTGCGGATTGCAGATGCCTCCTGGCTGAGGCTGTCGGCCAGTTTTAGGATGAGCTGGTATCCGTCTGCAGCCACCTGATCCTGCATGCCGCGGACATAATTATAGAAGCTCGAATTCTTGATCGAAGGAATGACGGCGCCGATGACACGGCTTTGGCCTGAAGCAAGATTGCCCGCGGCATGGTTGGGCACATAGCCGAGTTCCGCCGCAACCTTGAGTACGCGCAGTCGCGTCTCATCCTGAACGCGCTCCGGATAGCGAAACGCATTCGACACTGTCATCGGCGATACGCCTGCCGCGACTGCGACCGACTGCATCGTTACCGTTTCGTCAGGCCGGATTTTTGTCATCTTGGTGGGATGCGGCTCCATTCTAAGATCTGGTGCTCAGGAAATATGCACTGCCTCAAGCGGCGGCAAATTGAGAAAAGCCATCCTTGACAGAGCGCAAGCGCAGAATATTGTAGCGCTACAAAACGCGAATGGGAACCAGCTTGTGCTAATCTTCATTTGTGGGCGAGAGTTTGGGAACTATTCATGGCGGTTGTAGAAGGTCAGGTTGGTAATGGGCTGTTGCTGACGGGGATCCATAAATCCTACGGCAAGGTTGCTGCTGTGCGCAATCTGGATCTCAACGTTGATGCCGGTGAACTGGTGGCACTGCTGGGGCCTTCCGGCTGCGGAAAGACGACGACGCTTAGAATGGTGGCGGGTTTCGAGACGCCGGACAGCGGCTCGGTCAGGATCGGCGGCGAGGAAGTCTCGCAACTTCCACCTCACAAGCGCCACCTCGGCATGGTGTTTCAGAATTACAGTCTCTTTCCCCATCGCACGGTAGCCGAAAATATCGGCTTCGGCCTTCGGATGGCCGGCATGGCGAAAGCTGCGCGCGATGCAAAGATCAGCGAGATGCTGGATCTCGTCCAGTTGCAGGGCAGGGGTGAAGTCTATCCTTCCAAGCTGTCCGGCGGTCAGCAGCAACGGGTGGCACTGGCACGTTCGCTGGTCGTCAACCCCAAGGTCCTGTTGCTGGACGAGCCGCTCGGCGCGCTCGACAAGTCGCTGCGTGAAAGCATGCAGTTCGAAATCCGCGGAATGCAGCAGCGCCTCGGCATCACCGCCCTGCTCGTGACCCACGATCAGGAAGAGGCGATGTCCATGGCCGATAGGGTGGCGGTCATGAATGGCGGCCGCATTCTGCAGATCGGCGCCCCGGCCGACATTTACGACCGGCCGAAAAGCCGGTTCGTGGCCGAGTTTCTCGGTACGTCGAATATCTTCGAGGGAACCGTCGATGTGGACTGTTCGAGCCTGACGATTGCGGGACCTCAAGGCGGAGTGACGCTTCCTCTGCCGGAAAAGTCGGTCGGCGGCGAAACAAAGCTCCTCTCGGTTCGCCCCGAACGCATCTCGCTCATTGCTAGCGACGCGGCTGCCGGCTTCGGCGGCCGCATCGTCGGCGCCGTTTTCCGCGGCAATTATGCCGCCTATCAGGTCGAGGTCCCATCTCTCGGCCGTGAGATTTTCGTCTACCGGCAGGCCGATGGCCCGCTCGGTGCGACCACCTACCATCTCGGCCAGGCCGTGACAGTCGACTGGGCGCCGCAGGACGGCGTCGTCGTCAGCGCGGAGTAATTTTGAAAGTGACCAACATGCCAAAAAGTGGTGCGCGCATCGGGATCGACGTCGGCGGTACTTTTACCGACTTCGTGCTGTCCAACCCGAATGACGGCAGCCTGACCTATTACAAGGAGCCGTCGACCCCGGACGAGCCGTCGCGGGCACTGATCGAAGGCCTGCAGAGCCTGCTGAAGAAGGCTGGCATGACGTCTGCCGATGTCGGAACGCTGATGCATGGCACCACGATCGGCCTCAACGCGATCATCCAGCGCAAGGGTGCCACGATCGCGCTCGTCGTCAGCAAGGGCTATCGCGATATTCTCGAAATCGCCCGCAGCCGCATGCCGTCCTCCTTCGATTTCCATGCCAGCAAGGAAGAGCCGCTGGTGCCGCGCCTGCGCATCGTCGAGATCGATGCCCGCCTTTCGGCACATGGCGAAGTGACGAAGGTTGCCGATGATGCCGAACTCGATCGCGTTGCCGCGGAATTGAAGGCACTCGGCGTCGATGCCGCAGCCCTCGTCCTCATCAATGGCTACACGACGCCTTCGGTTGAAATCGGCATGGCGAAAAAGCTCTCGGAAAAAGCTGACGGCCTGTCGATCACCTCTGCCGCCGCTATCTGGCCGGAAATCCGCGAATATGAGCGCACCCTGGTTGCCTGCCTCAACGCATATATCCAGCCGCTGATGCAGCGCTATTTCGCCGGCCTGAAAAAGGGTCTGGAGCGCGATGGCGTCGTTGCCCCGATCCTCGTCACGGCCTCCAATGGCGGTTCGCTCAGCCTTGTCTCGGCTGATGAACGTCCGGTCGAAACCATTCTCTCCGGCCCGGCTTCCGGTGTCATGGCTGCCGCCCGTCTGGCGGAAGCAGCCGATGTCAAATCGATCATCACCTTCGACATGGGCGGCACCTCGTCAGATATCGCTGTTGCCCAGGCCGGTTCCGCCGAGCTCGCGACTCGCACCGATATCGGCGGCCTGCCGCTTGTGCTCCCGGTCGTCGATGTTTCGGCCATCGGTGCCGGTGGCGGCTCGATCGTCTGGGTCGATGCTCACGGTCTGTTGAAGGTCGGCCCGCAAAGCGCTGGCGCCATGCCGGGTCCAGTATCCTATGGTCGCGGTGGAACCCAGCCGGCCGTTACCGACTGCTATCTGGCGCTCGGCTATATCGATCCGACCGGTTTCCTCGGTGGTCGGATGAAACTCGATATCGACGCGGCGAAAAAGGCTCTTGCCGACGTCGGCGAGCGGATCGGCCTCGCTGGCGAGGACGGTGCTGCCCTTGCTGCCGAAGGCGCGCTGGCCGTCACCACGGCGGGCATGGCGACCGAACTCTACAAGACGCTCGCCTCGCGTGGCCTCGACCCGGCCTCCTTCGCGCTCGTGCCCTTTGGCGGCGCAGGCCCGACCCACGCCAATCTGCTGGCTGAGGAAGCCGGCATCGGCCGCGTCGTCATCCCGCCGGCTGCCGGCACCTTCTGTGCGCTCGGGGCTGCTGCCGCCGACCTGCGCCGCGATTTCGTTCGCAGCTTGCGCCGGGCCGTCGATGACGAGAGTGCTGCCCTGATGCTCGACGTGATGAAGGAGTTGGAAGACGAGGGATCCGCCTGGCTCGACCGCGAAGGCAATGCCGGCCAGACCCGTCGCTTCGAGCGTGGGGCAGACATGCGCTACGCTGGTCAGGCCTACGAGTTGCGCGTCAAGCTCGATGAGAACGCACGAGACTCAGCCTCGATCTGCGAAGCATTTCACCTCGAACACGAGCGCATCTACGGTTTTCGCGATACGCAGACCGAGGTCGAACTCGGCACCGTGCGTCTCGCCGTCGTCGGTGTCACCGAAAATATCACCCAGCCCGAAATCGCCCCCGGCAGCGGCAAGCCGTCGCCCAAAGGTGAACGGCCGCTTTTCCGTAAAGGCAAATGGCTCTCCGCCGGCGTCTACGATCGCAGCGCGCTCGGTGCCGGCGACCGGATCACCGGCCCGGCGATCATCGAACAGGACGATACGACGACGGTTCTTCTTCCCGGCTGGTCGGCGCGCGCTGACGCCCTTGGAAACCTCCATCTCGAAAGACATGCGCAATGAAGCTTGATCCCGTCACGCTCGCCATTCTCGGCAACAAGCTCGCCGCCGTCAGCGAGGAAATGTGCCTGACGCTGCAGCGCACCGGCCGCACACTCTATGTCAAGGAAACGGCCGATTTCGCTTGCGCGCTGGCAGGCCTCGATGGCCGGTTCTTCGCCTATCCGCGCTCGATTGGCGTTTCAGGCTTCGTCGGTCTGGAATGTGCGCCCTCGATCGCAGCCGTCGGTCCGCTGGAGCCCGGCGACGTGATCCTCACCAACGATCCTTATCGCTCGGAAGGTCTCGCCACCCACTTGCCCGACCTGCACATGATCGAGCCCTATTTCCATGAGGGCAAGATCATCGCCTATGGCTGGTGCTTCGTGCATTGCTCGGATGTCGGCGGACGCGTGCCGTCCAGCATCTCGCCTGTCAATACTGAGATCTTCCAGGAAGGCCTGCGCATCCCGCCGGTCAAGCTGATGAAGAAGGGGGAGATGAACCCCGATGTGGCGCTGTTTCTCAATGCCAACAGCCGCACGCCAGATGCGAATATGGGTGATATCCGCGCCATGCTGGCGGCACTTGCCGCTGGCCGCCGCCGACTGGAGCAGACGATCGGCCAGCACGGTGCCGAAACTGTCGCTACCGCGGCCGTCGATCTCGTGGCCTATTCGGCCGAAAAGGCCCGTACGGTCCTGAAGAGGGTGCCGTCGGGCACCTATAGCTTCTCCGATTATCTCGACGACGATGCGGCGACCCGTCTGCCGGTGCGCATCGCGCTTTCGGCCACCTTCGAGAATGGTGAGGTGCATCTCGATTTCACCGGCACCGACCCGCAGGTCGCGACCGCGATGAACATTCCCTCGCGCGGCCGTCCGCATGCCTGGCTGACGCTGCGCGTTCTGGCGCTTGTCAACACGCTTGACCCGACGACTCCGCTCAATGTCGGCATGCTGGCGCCGGTGAAGATCACGGCGCCCGAAGGCAGCCTCGTCAACCCGCAGGAACCGGCAGCCGTCGGCGTGCGTCATGCGGCCGCGATCCGCGTCAACGACGTCTTGAACGGCGCCTTCGGCAAGGCTTTGCCGGATGTCATGCCGGCAGCTTCCTCCGGCACCGTCATTCCCGTCGTCATGGCGGAACCGGATGGCCACGGCGGCCGGCGCGTGCAGGTCATCGAGCCGATGATCGGCGGCACCGGTGCCCGCAAGCGCCGTGATGGCATCGATGGTCGCGACAGCGGCATCTCCAATCTTGCCAACAATCCGGTCGAGACGGTCGAGGCCGAACTCGGCATCGAAATCACCTCCTACGCGCTTCGCCCGAATTCCGGCGGCGCCGGTCAATGGCGTGGCGGCTGTGGCATGGAGTTGACGTTCCGCGTGCTGACGGATGACTCGAACGTGCTTGGCCGAGGTCTCGAACGCCTTCTGTTCCGCCCCTGGGGCTCCAATGGCGGCAAGCCCGGCATGCCGGGCCAGCTTATCGTCAATCGTGGAACAACGGGCGAGCGGCATCTCGGTAAGATCGATGTGCTGACCGTGAACGCCGGCGATACCGTGACCTTCCTGACGCCCGGCGCCGGCGGCTGGGGCGATCCCGCCAAACGTGATCCTCAAGCGGTACTGAGCGATGTCGTCAATGGCTTCGTGACCGCCGATGCTGCAGCCACCGAATACGGCGTGGCGATCGTCGAAGGTGCCGTGGATGCCGCCGCGACCGAAAATTTGCGCAAGAGCGTTACCTCCAGCACGTCAGCCAACGCGCAGGGTGCCGAACGCGAGCGTTGGGACGAGGCCTTCCCGGCAAGCGTCATGGACAGGCTGAACCGCGGGCTGGTGGCGCTTCCGGGTGCCGTTCGTCAGCGCCGTCGCCGCGAGATATTCGATGCCGTGCTTTCTGAATTGCCGGAGGGCTTCCCGCGGGTCGCAGCCGATAAAACGGCCGTGGACGCTGCCCGTCAAAAACTTGAGGCTGCCGCCGGCAGCTTCTGATCCCGCATGAACCTGAATTCCTGATGCCACCTCGTTCCAGCTTTGGAGAACTGCGATGACGACAATCAAGAGAAGACACTTCCTCGGTGGCAGCGCCGCAGTCGGCGCCGGCCTGATGGCGGGAGGCCTGCCGCGCCTCGCCAATGCCCAGTCGAAGGAAATCACCGTGACCGCCTTTGGCGGCGTCTGGGAAGAGGCGATCCGCAGCTGCTTCGTCGCGCCCTTCGAGGCCAAGACCAAGGCCAAGGCCAATGTCTCGCTTGGCGGCCCGCCGCAATGGCTGGCGCAGGTCGAAGCCAATCAGGCCAAGCCTCCCGTCGACGTGCTGATCATGACGCCTGACCTTGCCCTGACCGCTGCCAAGGCCGACCTCGTCGATACCATTTCCGTCGACAAGGTCCCGAACCTTGCCAAGATCCCGCAGCAGTTGACCGACAGCGTCATGGGCAAGGGCACGCTGTTCGATTATGGCGTCGGCGGTATCACTTTCCACAAGGAACGCGTCAAGAACCCGCCGAAATCGTTTGCCGAATTCGTCGACCGCGTCTCGTCCGGCGATCTTATCGCTTCCGTGCCGTCCATCTCCTATGCCGTTACCCCGATCATGCTGATCTGGGCCATGGCCAAGGCACTTGGCGGCGGTGTGGAGAATATCGATCCCTTCTTCAAGGCAATGGACAAGATGAAGAAGAACCTCGTGTTCTGGGCCGGCCCGAACGACTTCTTCAACCACCTGTCTTCCGGCGAAGCCGATTGCGGTATCTATTTCGATGGCCGCACCTGGAACCACTATGACAGCGGCGCCACCTGGATCGACTTCATCAACCCCGAAGAAGGCGGCTCGCTCAACGGCGTTGCCGTGCAGAAGCCGAAGAATGCCGATCCGCTCGCCTGGGATTACATCAACGAAATCCTCGACGCGCAGAACCAGACCAAGTTCGCCGACATCATGAACTACGGCGTCACCAATACCGACGTCGTCTACAGCGAAAAGCTAAAGCCGCGCATCACGCCCTGGCAAAAGACCGCATTCCCGCCCTATGAGCAGATCGCTCAGGTGCGCAATGAATGGGTCGATCGCTGGAACCGGGATATCGGTCGCTAAGATGAAGATGGGCTGCCTCTTTCGGGCAGCTCGATCGTAGTGGAGACAAGACCCCTCCCAACCCTCCCCACAAGGGGGAGGGCTTAACCCGGTCGGTTCGCCGAGGCTCAATTTGGGCAGGCGGTTGCCCCAGGTTTTCTCCCCCCTTGTGGGGGAGATGGCCGGCAGGCCAGAGGGGGACTTTTAAGACACACATGATCGCCCTGCTCCGTGGGGCGATGGACCTTTCCCGCGACGGAAGCATTCGATGAGCGATACGAACCTGCAACAGACATTGCCAACCCGACGGATGCGGCGGCTGACGCCGCATCTCATGGCGCTGCCTGCCGTGCTGTTTCTCGTCGTCTTCTTTGTCCTGCCGCTTTTCGACAACGGCATGCGCAGCGTGATCGCCGATGACGGCGGTTTCACCCTGTCGCGCTACGTCTCGCTGCTCACCGACGGCTTCTATCTCGGCATCATCGCCCAGACCGTGTTGCTGTCCGCCGGCGTCACGCTGATCTCGATCCTGATCGGCTATCCGGTCGCCTATTTTCTCGTCCGCAAGGCCGGACGATGGGCTGGCCTGATCATCTTCCTGCTGATCGCACCGCTTCTGACATCGATCATTATGCGCACATTCGGCTGGCAGGTGCTTTTCGCCCGCCGCGGCCTCGTCAACAACCTGCTGGTCGATCAGCTCGGTATCATCTCGTCGCCGCTGAGGCTCACCAATTCACCGGAAATTTCGATTGCAGCGCTCGTCCACGTGTTGGTGCCGTTCATGGTGCTGTCGATTGCAACAGTGCTTCAAGGCATCGACACGCGGCTGGAGGAATCGGCTAAGATCCTCGGCGCCAACCGGCTGCGGACCTTCTTCGAGGTGACCCTGCCGCTGTCACTGGATGGTATTGGTACCGGTGCCATTCTCGTCTTCATGATCGCCAATGGCAGCTTCGTCACGTTGGTCCTGCTCGGCGGCGGGCTGCAGACGCTGCCCCTGATGATCTATCAGCAATTCAACACGACGCGCGATTTCGGCATGGCCAGCGCGATGAGCACCATCCTTCTGGTCATCGCCGTCGCCTGCCTGTTCCTGCAACTGCGCCTCGTGCGCCGCAAGGGGGCCTGAGCGATGAAGCGCGACTGGATCAATATCGGCCTCGCCGCCTTCGTCGTCCTCTTCTTCGTCTTCATGCTGGCGCCGATCCTGATCGTCGTCGTCGTGTCGTTCACCTCGGCCGGCTATGTATCTTTCCCCATTCCCGGCTGGTCGATGAAGTGGTTCGCCCATATCTTCGAATATCAGCCGTTCATCGATGCGCTGATCGTCAGTTTCGAAATCGCCATCGGCGCAACGCTTCTTTCCTGCGTGATCGGCGTTCCCGCGGCGATCTATCTGGCGCGCTCGCGCAGCGCCTGGGCAGGCGCGGTGATGACCTTCCTTCTCTCATCGCTGTCCATGCCGATGATCGTTATCGGTTTCGCTTCGCTGTTCTTCCTGTCCTGGCTCGGTGTCGGCATTTCGTTTTCGGCGCTGCTGATCACTCACACGGTCGTATGCCTGCCCTACATCGTGCGCACCGTTGCAGGTGTTTATGCCGGCCTGCCGCGTGCCTATGAGGAGGCGGCCGCTATTCTCGGCGCCAATCCGCTCTTGACCTTCTGGCATGTGACGCTGCCGCTGATCCGGCCGGGCATTATGGCGGGGTCGCTGTTCTCCTTCCTCACCTCCTTCGACAACCTGCCGATCAGCTATTTCTTCGGCAGTGCCGATACCAACACGCTGCCGGTCGTCATGCTGAGCTATATGGAAAACCAGTTCGATCCGACGATCGCGGCACTCAGCACGCTTCAGTTGCTGCTGGCCGTTGTCGCCCTGATTATCGTCGATCGCGTCTACGGGATCGAAAAGATGACGGTAGCCGGATGACAGATGCCGTTGCCTGTCAGCGCCACGCCCCTTCTTGCCCTGTGAAAGTTGAACATGACAGATTTGATTGAGACCCTCGTTGGCGACGGCGCGGATGACCGTCTTGCAAAGCTGCTGGCACGGCGTGCCGATCTGATGGCGCTGACCGAGGCGAGCCGCAAGGCGGTATTGACGCCGGCCGAGCCGGGAGGACTGTCCCATGCGCTGCGCGCTTTGATTGCCGTTCGCGCATCCGAGCGCCTCGGCGATATGCGGATGAAGGATCATTACTACGAGCACTTCACCCAGGCTGAGGATTTCTACGATCTGGTTGGTCTCGTCGAACCGGACACGCGCTCCGATGACCCATGGCTGCAGGCCATTCTTGACCACGCCGACATGCTGACATGCCGCCCCCGGACAGCGACTCGTGGCGATATCGAGAGGCTTTACGCGGCCGGCGTCAGCGATGCCGACATCGTCCGCCTGGCGGAGCTTGCCGCCTTTCTTGGATATCAGGCTCGCCTCGTTGCCGGCCTGCGGCTGATGGAGATTGCCCGATGAGCGAAGCCGTTCACGACTATACGACCGAGGTGCTGGACTGGCGTCCCTTCGTCAAGCCGATCGATCTCGATACGGCAACGCCTGAGCAACTGGAGGCGCTGAAGATCACGCCGGCCAACAAGAAGGTCTCCGACTACGTCCTGACATTGGCGCACGATCCGGAATCCCTGTTGCATCGATCGCCGCTGTTCAACGGCATCATGTATGGCAAGGATGGCTTGGATCGTGGCGGGCGGGAACTCGGTGCGATCGGCTCATCGATCGTCAATCGCTGCATTTATTGCATCGCCGTCCACGCGCGACATTTCAATCAGGCGACCAGGACGACCGAGATCGTTAAAGAAATTTTTGCCCATGAAACGGCTGCGACATTGCCGCCACGCGAACAGGCAATCTTCGATTTCTCGGTCAAGCTGTCTGCGTTTCCACCGGCCGCAACGGATGAGGACATGCAGCGCCTGAAAGCTGTTGGCCTCGATGATACGGAGATCCTCGATCTCATCCTGTCGACGGCGATCTTCGGCTGGGCGAACCGGCTGATGCACACGCTTGGCGAGCCTTTCCGGCCAGACGCACAGGCTTGATATCCGGCACAATCTAAACGCGGCGATCGGGATTTTGATAAAGAGCCCAAGCGCCCGCCTATCGAGATGGCCAATTATTGAAATGGTCCGGCGAGCCGGGAATGGCGGCTCGTTGTCGTGCAGTCCGCTCGTTCGGTGCGGGGAGGCATGCCTTTCTTGGCATCCCGCAATTTCAGGTGGATGACAGCTGTTTAGTCGCGCTCGATCAATATGTTCCGGTGAATATATTGCTAGCCAAGCGTGCAATATCGATATATCCCGTGCGATATCTTGAACATCAGGGGGTATACAAAATGCAGGTTGATCGTCGTTGGCGGAATAGAGCCGCTGCCATTGCCGCCGGCGCGCTTCTCGCGGTTGCAGCGTCTATGGCGCCCGCTGTCGCACAGGACAAGGTCACCGTCTTTGCCGCTGCGAGCATGAAGAATGCACTCGATGCAGCCAACAAGGCCTGGACGACGGAGGCATCGAAGGACGTGACCGTGTCCTATGCCGCGAGCGGGGCTCTCGCCAAGCAGATCGAAAGCGGTGCACCGGCCGATGTGTTCATCTCTGCCGATCTCGACTGGATGAAATATCTTTCCGACAAGAAGCTGGTCAAGGAAGACAACAAGTCCAACTGGCTGGGCAACAGCATCGTTCTCGTCGCTCCGAAGGACAATGCAAAGCCTGTCGAGATCAAGGACGGTTTCGATCTGGCGGCCCTGCTCAAGGGCGGCAAGCTTGCCATGGGCGAGCCCAAGTCGGTGCCGGCCGGTAAATATGGTCAGGCAGCGCTCGAGAAGCTCGGGAGCTGGGCAGGCGTCGAGAAGAATGTTGCATTCGCCGAAAGCGTTCGTGCAGCACTCGCGCTCGTGTCTCGCGGAGAAGCACCTTACGGCATCGTCTATGCCACTGATGCCGTTGCCGATCCGGGTGTCGTCGTTGTCGGGACCTTCCCCGAAAGCAGCCATCCGCCGATCATCTATCCGATCGCCATCCTGTCGGACTCCAAGTCGGCTGATGCCAACGCCTATCTCGACTACCTGAAGTCCGCCAAGGCTGCTCCCTTCTTCGAGAAGGAAGGCTTTACGGTCCTGAAGTAAGGTTTTTCGGACTACGCTTCTGCTCTTATCCGGCAGCACGCATGCCATGTTCGGTCTGCGTGCTGTTTTGTTTCAGCGGCGTATCGTGATTGCAACGCGCGAGAAAAGCATTATTAGGCAGCATTAGGGTGGGGTGAGTTTTGGACTGGCTGGTGTTAAGTGACGAGGAGTGGACTGCGATCCGGCTCAGCCTCTGGGTTTCGGGCGTCGCCATGATCGTCAGCCTGCCCTTTGGCATCCTGACGGCCTATCTGCTTGCGCGCGGCCGGTTTTGGGGCAAGTCCATCCTCAACGGTATCGTTCACCTGCCGCTGATCCTGCCGCCAGTGGTCACTGGCTTCATTCTGCTCATCGTTTTCGGTCGACGTGGCGTCGTCGGCTCCTTTCTCAACGAATATCTCGGCATCGTGTTTTCCTTCCGCTGGACCGGGGCGGCGCTCGCCTGTGGCGTGATGGGCTTTCCTCTGATGGTCAGATCCATTCGGCTCTCGATCGAATCAGTTGACCGAAAGTTGGAAGAGGCCGCCGGGACACTGGGGGCCAGCGCCGCCTGGGTATTTCTGACCGTTACCTTGCCATTGATCCTGCCGGGGATAATCGCCGGAATGATCCTCTGCTTCGCCAAGGCAATGGGTGAGTTCGGCGCAACCATCACCTTCGTTTCCAACATTCCCGGCGAGACGCAGACGCTTTCCGCCGCCATCTACACCTTCACGCAGGTGCCGGGCGGTGATCTCGGTGCCATGCGCCTGACGCTGGTGGCGATCGTGATCTCCTTCGCAGCCCTACTCGCCTCTGAATTGCTGGCACATCTGGTCGGCAAGAGAGTGAGTGCTGAATGACGATTTTTGTCGAAGTAAAACAGAAGCTTGGCGCGTTTTCTCTCGATGCAGCTTTCAGTTCACAAGGAGGGGTGACAGCGATTTTCGGCAGGTCCGGCTCCGGCAAGACCTCGATGATCCGCATCATCGCGGGCCTAGCAAGACCCGATCACGGGCGCCTCGTCATCGATGACACTGTATTGGTCGATACCGAAAAGCGCATCTTCGTGCCGCGGCACCGCCGTCGCTTTGGCTATGTTTTCCAGGAGGGGCGTCTTTTTCCGCATCTCTCGGTGCGCCAGAACCTAGGCTATGGACGCTGGTTTGCACCGAGGAGTGAAGCCTCGGCGGACTTCGATCGGGTCATCGACATGCTTGGCATCGGCGCCTTGCTGGACAGACGCCCGGCCGGTCTGTCCGGCGGTGAGAAGCAGAGGGTCGCCATCGGCCGCGCACTTCTGTCTGCGCCGCGCCTGCTGTTGATGGATGAGCCGCTTGCGGCGCTCGATGAAGCCCGCAAGGCGGAGATATTGCCCTATCTGCAGCGGTTGAGGGACGAAACCGCCACCCCGATCGTCTATGTCAGCCACTCGGTGGCGGAAGTTGCCCAGCTTGCCGACAGGGTGGTGATGATGAAAGACGGTCGGGTGGAGGCGACCGGCACGACTTCCGAAATACTGACCCTGCCTTCCGCTGATCGGCGTGAGGCTGGTGCTGTTCTTTCCGGCGTGGTGCGCGACGTCGACCCTGTTCATAATCTTGTGACCATCGGCCTGTCTGCGGCAGAGATTATCCTTCCCAATGCCAGGGTGAGGGAAGGGGCTGCTGTTCGTATCCATATCCCAGAGCGGGACGTCATGGTGGCGATTATCCGGCCGGAAGGGCTGAGTGCCCTCAATATCCTCGAAGGTGTAGTTTCAGCCATCGAACCGGATGTCGATGGCATGGTGCGGGTTCGCATCAGGTCCGGCGCGGACGTTGTGCTTGCGCGCATCACGGTGTTGTCACAGGAACGCCTTGGGCTCGAAATCGGCAAGCCGGCCTTCGCTGTCATCAAGACGGTTGCGCTCGAGCGGTAGAAAAGCTGGAGATCTTCGGCCTAAAGGATTGACCGACAAAGGATGGCGGTCAATCTATAGCTGAAATATCGCTTCGGTTGGGGAGGTCGGCGCGTATTCATGGGAATGGAAGGCAAGAGAAGAAGCCGTGTCACGTTGCTGGATGTGGCCCGGCACGCGGGCATTTCCCGCGCGACCGCGTCGCTGGTGATCCGCAAAAGCCCGCTTGTGGGTGCCGAGACGCGCGC